>NZ_JBZEGG010000016.1:0-146304 GCF_058313095.1 Pseudogemmobacter sp. TB195 | reverse complement strand
GCCAGCCATAATCTGGTCCTCCTGAAAACGGGATAAGCATATCCCTGTGGGTGGACCACTTCAGTGGGGGCATCCCACTTCTCGCTGAGGGCTTCAAAGTGCCGCTGACCAGGCTCTGCACCTGGTTTGGGGTGCCGCGCCGGACGGTGTATTACCGACCGACCAAGGCGGCTCCGAAGATCGATCCGCGCTTTGCCGAGCCGATCAAAGCCATGATCGAGCAGGAACCGTCCTTCGGCTACAGGACGGTGGCCTGGCTTCTCGGCTTCAACAAGAACACGGTTCAGCGTGTCTTTCAACTCAAGGGCTGGCTGGTTCGAAAGCGTCATCACCCCGCACTGTCCGCAGCAGAACGGCATGGTCGAGCGTGTGATCCGGACACTGAAGGAGCAATGCGTCCATCGTCAGCGCTTCGACAGCAATGGCATCAACTCGGCCTGCTCCTCGGCCCAGACATCGGCGATGGTGCCAGGCTGTTTGCCATGTGGGGTGCCTCCGGGTCGATTTTTTCGACGCCGCGATGGCGAACGCGAGGCCCGAGGAGCTTGTCGGGAATTTCAGCGCCCCCCCCCCCGTCGTCCCGCACCAGGAAGAAGAAACAGGAATAATTGTCAGGTTCGGACGTTCTGGGTTGGCGGATCAGATTCGACGAACCAGGCGCTCACAGACGACCCTGTGTGCAAAATTGCGGGCAAATCTGTGGATAATTTTGCCGGGTCCCGGAGCCTCAGGCGAAGGGAGATTTTCTGCACGACGTAAGGGCTGAGCTGGCTTGCCGACACGCTTTCCAAAGAGCAGGCGGCGGCAAGCCAGCTCATGCGGAACTTTACACTTTTGGAGGTCGACCAAGTTTACACATGTCGCGCCAATTTACCTATAAGTTTCAGTTTTACTTATCATAATACACTTTTTTACACATCTTGCACATACATAATCTATCCAATTCATAGGTAACCGCGAATAAGCAGTCCGTCCGTCCGGGCCGGGCCTGGTAAGAACAGAAACCCCGCGCAGCCTTCCGGCAGCGCGGGGTTTTCGTTTGTCCGCCCCTGTTCCTTATCGCGGCTCAGCCCGGCCACGCCCGCCCGTGAACGCAGACTCCTGCGCCTGCAACCATGCCGCCACCTCGCGACGCGAGCGCAGATGGACCAGCTTGCCCCCTGCCGCTTCTGATCCGGCAAGCCGCGCCATCCCCTGACGCGCCGAATGGCGGGTGTTCCAGATCCAGGCCCAGAAGGCCAGGCTCTCGCGCCCCAGACGTTCGGGGCAGCCCTCGGGCAGATCGGGGCGGCTGCGGCCATAATGGCGAACAAGCCGCCAGAGCACGCGCCACATCCTGAGCCCCGGCGGCAGATCCAGCCAGATCAGCAGATCTGCCCGCCGGATACGATTATCCCAGGTGGCAGAATGCCCGCCTTCGAAAATCCAGGCCTCCCCCGCTTCTGCCTCATGACACAGCCGGGTCTTTTCCGCACGCGAGCGCTCCACCCAGCCCGATTGCCAGTGAATACGGTCGATATGGATGACCGGCAGGCCGGTGATCTGCGACAAGGCCCGCGCCAGTGTCGATTTCCCCGAGCCAGGCTGACCGATGATCATGATGCGCTGCATGCCAGGCTCTCCGGATTGTCTGTGCCGCAAAAGCGAAAAGGCCGCGCCCGGAGGGCACGGCCTTTCATCCCGAATGGGAGGCAGATCTTACTTGATCTTGCCTTCTTTATATTCGACATGCTCCCGCTTGACGGGGTCGTATTTCTTAACAACCATCTTCTCGGTCATGGTGCGGGCATTCTTTTTGGTCACGTAGAAGTGCCCGGTGCCCGCCGTCGAGTTCAGACGGATCTTGATCGTCGTCGGCTTCGCCATAGTCGTCTCTCCTGCATCGGGAAAGATGGCTTCCCCGCGAAATCTCTGAGCCAGCCTTTTAAGGGCATCCCTGCCAGTGTCAACAGTCAAAAATGCTCTGATGGGCGAGTTTCCGCAGCTGCGCCGCCTTCCCGCCGGCGGCGGCCGGGGAAGGCTCCGGCGGGAAGACTGGCAAGGCGCAAGATGACCGTGGCGGGGGCAAGCCAGAGACCTGCCGTTCCCGAGGATCGGGGCGCGTCGATGATGCAAGGCGGGGATCCTTCCGCCGTGACCGGGTCCGAAGCAGAATGCCGAAGACAGCCGAAACAGGAAACCGTGCCCTCTTAAAGGCTTCTTCAGCGCGCGTTTAAAGCTCCCCGGGTAAGATCCCACGTGAGAAGGGCCTTAGCCGGCCAGGAGAGATTTAGCGGGCGGGCTGCGCGCGCTGGTCCCGCAGCTTCTGCGCGCGCCAGGCCATCCATTCCGCGCCTGCCTGCGTCACCGATTTGCGCACGGCGGCACCCACTGCCTCGCCTGCCGCGGTATGGAGCCCGGCATAGCGCCCCTCGCCCGGCAGGCAGGCCAGCGCCAGGCAATCGGTGCCGGTTCCCGTGGCGCGGCCTGTGGCGAGATCCAGCCCGAGATCCATGATCGCGGCGGTGCGGGCCTCGACGGCAATGGTCAGCGCCTCGATCTGTGCGGTCTCTGACAGGGCGGCATCGGTGGTGACGAGGATATTCACCGTGCCAAACCCAGTCCCGTCGGCGCGGTGCCAGGGCAGGCGTCGCCCCACGGCTTCGGCATTCGAAAGGCCCAGCGTCACCAGCGCCGCCGCCCGGACGCCTTCCGCCTCAGCCTCGGCCAGCACCCGGCTCGATACATCGCGCGAGGTCATCATGCCAACCGTCGCCTGCATCGGAGCGCGGGCCATCTCGGCCCCGAACCAGTCTTCCACCGGGAAATGAGGCTTCAGATCCTCGTCGCGCACCTCACGCCAGGCGATGATATCGCCGGTCACAAACCCCGCGCCAAAAGGCGCATGGGACAGGATGCGCATCGGACCCGGCAATCGCGCAAAGAGCCAGGGCCGGGTGAGATGGTCACGGATCACCGGATCACCCCGAGCGGCTGGAAGATCAGCCCGTCCGGGCCTTCCGACAGATGGGCGCGGATGCCGAATGTGGCCGCAAGCCGCGCCGCAGTCAGCACCTCGCGCGGCGGGCCATCGGCGACCAGACGCCCGCGATCCATCAGCAAGAGCCGGGTGCAATGACGGGCGGCGAGGCCCAGATCATGGACGGAAGCCACCACCCCGCGCCCCTCGTCCGCCAGAGCGGCGAAGATCGTCATCATGCGGATCTGCGCCTCCGGGTCGAGACCGGCGCCGGGCTCATCGGCAATCAGCAACGGCGTCTCCTGCGCCAGCGCGCGGGCGATCAGCGCCCGCGCCTGTTCGCCGCCGGAAAGTTCGGTCGCAGGCCGGGTCGCGAAACCCTCAATCCCGAGGCGTCTCAGCGCCCATGCCACTGCCGGGTCGGCAGGATCTGCATGGCCCCAGGGTGCACGGCCCAGGGCCACCAGATCCGCAACCGAGACCGGCCAGGCAATCTCGCGCCCCTGCGGCAGGAAGGCCACTGTCCGCGCCCGTGCCCGTGCCGGCATCAGCGCAAGGCTCGACCGCCCCTCATGCGGTAAAAGCCCCAGAGCGGCGCGCATCAGCGTGGTCTTGCCGGCACCGTTCGGGCCGATCAGCCCGATGAATTCTCCCTCGCCCACCGTCAGCGAAACAGCTTCGACCACTGCGCGGGCGCCGCGCCGCACGGTCACCCTGTCCAGCGTCAGCAATGTCATGCCTCGACCCTCCGCATCTTCCAGATCAGGTGCAGGAAGAAAGGGGCGCCGACGAGGGCCGTCAGCACGCCGAGCTTCAGGTCGCGATCCGGCGCGATCAGCCGGGTCGCGATATCGGCGGCAAGCAGCACCGCGGCGCCGCCAAGGGCCGCCGCCGGCAAAAGCCGCGAGGGACTGGCGCCAACCAGCGGGCGCAACACATGCGGCACCACAAGCCCGACAAAGCCAATCGCCCCCGCCACCGCGACCGACGCGCCCACCGCCGCCGAACATCCGAGGATCAGCACGAGGCGCAGCCTTGCAGGGTGGATGCCAAGGCTTTCGGCTGCATCCTCGCCCAGCGTCATCGCATCAAGGCCCCGCCCGAGGCTCAGGAGCGCCACAAGGCCCACAAGGATAAACGGCGCCGCCAGCCAGACATGGGTGAAAGACCGGTCCGCGAGCGAACCCATCATCCAATAGACGATCTCGGCTGCGGCAAAGGGATTGGGCGAGAGGTTCAGGACCAGCGAGGTCGCGGCGCCGGCCAGCGCGGAAATCGCGATCCCGGCAAGGATCAGCGCCAGCGCACCGCCGCGCGGGCCGGCAAGCCCCAGGATCAGCAGCGAGGCCAGCCCCGCCCCCGCCAGCGCGGCCAGCGGCAAGGCCAGCGAAAAGGCCGCCGCAAGCCCGGTCTGCAGGGTCAGAACTGCGCCCAGGGCCGCCGAGGCCGAAACGCCGATCAGCCCCGGCTCGGCCAGGGGGTTGCGCAGATAGCCCTGCATCGCGGCGCCGGAGATCCCGAGCGCCGCGCCGATCAGCAGCCCGAGGAGCGCGCGCGGCAGGCGGATCTCCTGCATGACCAGCATAACCGGCCCGCCCTCGCCGCCCAGAAGCGCGCGCAGGCTTTCGCCAAGGCCCAGCCCTGCCGGCCCGATCAGAAGCGAGGCCGCAAACAGCGCCGCCACCAGCGCCAGCAACAGCGGGATCAGCATTTTCATTCCGCGCGCTCCCCCGCGTCTTTTGTGGCCGATGCGGCCTCCAGCCCCAGCCGCGCCGCGCGCATCGCCGCGACCGCGCGCAGGATATGCGGTGTGCCGCAGATCCAGTCGGCATCGCTGAAGGCCACCACCCCGGCCTCAGCCTGTAAAAGCGCCAGCGCGGGGTGGTCAAGGATCTCTTCCGAACGCGAGGCGCCGGGATAGGGTTTCGAGGTCACGACCAGGTCGGGCTGCGCCATCACGAGCAGCTCCATCGGCAGGACACCTCCGCCAGTGACGCCCGCGACCGCGCCGATATTGGCGAAACCGGTATGTGCCAGGACATCATCCGACAGGGTGCCCTTCCCCGTCGTATAGCCATTGGGATAGTAAAGTGCCGCCGGTTTCAGGGGAAGACCGGTCGCCAGCGCCGCAAGCCCGGCCTCGAATTCAGTGACCAGCGCCTCGCCCGCCGCCTCGCGCCCGAGATACCCCGCCACCTCGCGGATCTGCGCACTGACGCCCTCCAGCGAGGTGACCGGCGCGACCTGTTCCACCCGGATGCCAAGCCGGCGCAGAAGATCGACACTGGCGCGGGCGGTATAGGTGCCGGCCAGCACGAGACCGGGCCTCATGAGAAACACCTGCTCGGCGCCGCCCCGGTTTGCGGTATAGGCGGCGGCTTCCTCCGGCATGGAGGACGCCAGCGGGTCCGAGGCCAGATGGCTGACCGAAACGAGTTGCCCCGGCGCCGCCAGCATCATTGCCAGCTGATCGGTGCACAGGTTGATCGAGACCACCCGCCCCGGAGGGAGAAGAGGGTCGGCCGCCACCGGCAGGGCCCCAAGGAGCAGGACAAGGATGGCGGCGCGCAGCATCAGAACCGGGCCTGCAGCCCGAGCCAGGCAGTGCGACCCGGCGTGCCGTAGCCATGCGAGGATTGCCAGTGTTCACCGGTCAGGTTCTCGATGCGCAATGTGGCCCCGATACTGTCACTGATCTGATAGCTGAAGGCCGCGTCCAGCAAGGTGACGTCGGGCATGTCGAGGGCGGCAAAGCTGTTCACATGCCTGTCGCGGCGTCCGGCCAGATGGCTGAGGGTAAAGCGCGCCGAGACCCGCTCGCTGATCTCAGCATCCAGCGCGAGCGCCAGATTATGGCGCGGCACCGCCGTCAGGCGCGCGCCATTCGGGTCATGCGCATCGGTATAGGTATAGGCGAGCGTGAGGCTCAGCGTGTCGCTCAGCCTGGTTTTCGCGGCCAGCTCGACGCCTTTCGACACCGAGCTTCCCGCCAGATTGCCCAGCGTTGACCAGAAGGTCGCCGGATCGGCGGCGATGCGGTCTTCGACCTCGATGCGGAACGCCGTGAAAGACAGCGACGCACCTGTCCCGAAGGCATAATCTGCGCCCAGCTCGTATGAGACGCTGGTTTCGGGATCGAGATCGGGATTACCGGTGAAGAACAGCCCCGGATAATCACCGTACAGCTCGTCAAGCGAGGGCGCGCGGAAGCCCCGCGCGACTGCGCCGCGCAGGGTCAGCCCCTCGGCGGCTGCCCAGGCAAAGGAAAGCCGCCCGGTGCCAAAGCCGCCAAAGGCCGAATGGTCATCATACCGCAGTGCCGCAGTCACATCGAAGCCTTCGCGCGGCGACCAGGCAAGCTGGCCCCAGATGCCTTTGGTATCGGTATTACCCGAGCCTCCGGGCATGGCCGAGGTTTTCGCCTCTTCACGGTTGAAATCCGCGCCATAAGACAGGGTCAGCTGGTCAGACAGCGTGCTGGTCGCCTGCCAGTCCAGCGTCAGACGCTCGCCGGCAAAGGCGCTTTTGCCGTTCTCGTCATCCATATCGCGCTTGTTGCGTGAAAAGCCGATGCCCAGCACATGCAGCGTATTGCCGGTCTCCAGCTCTGCGAAGAGGCGCAGGCCAAGATCCTGGCGGCGCATCTCATTGGGCAGATCGGTGAAAGTATCGGTATAGCCATCGCCATTCGTATCGATATAGCCGTCATAATCGCTGCGGGTTTTTTGCCAGAAAGCGGCGCCCCCCAGCGTCACCAGATCCGAGACCCGGTAGCGCGCCGAAAACGACAGCCGGCTGGCCTCGGCGCCATCCGCCTCGGTGCCCCCGTCAAAGGCCGATATCCCGTCGGTGCGGAAATGGCTGGCATTCAGGGCCAGTTCAAGCTGGTCATCCTTTTGGGTCAGCCCCCAGGCAAGGCGGGCCGAATTATGGCTGCCCCCTTCGATGCGCACCTTCTGATGCAGCCCCGGCTCTGCCCCGGACAATGTCGAGATATTGATCACCCCGGCCACGGCCGAGCCGCCCCAAAGCGCCGATTGCGACCCGCGCAGCACCTCGATCCGGGCAATATCATCGGTCATCAGCGCGCCGAAATCGGTCGAGACCTGCACGCCGGACGGATCGTCAATGCGGATCCCGTCGATATAGACCGCGATATGACGCCCGTCGAAGCCCCGGATCCGCAAGGCGGTATTGGCACCAAAACCACCCTGGCTGATCACCGAGACCCCCGGCAATGTGCCAAGAAAATCCGCCAGCCGCAGATCGGCGCTTTTGTCCAGCTCGGCGCGGTCAACCACGCTGACCGAGACGCCGGTGCGCGCAATATCGGCCCCGTAACGCAGGGCCGAGAGCGTGATCGTACCCAGTTCAATAGGGGCATCGTTCTGTGCCTGCGCGCACGCGCTGCCGGCCGCACCGGCGGCGGTCAGCGCGGTGATCACTGCCAGACGGGAAACCCTGTGAAACATCTCTCAGCCCTTTCTTCGGAGCCACCGGTCGCTGACCGCCGCCCTGATGCGTTTTCGCCGCGGGGGAAAGCCCTCCCGTTGCGCATGAACGTCACCTCTGGCGGCACTCCGCCCTCCGCCGCACGCCCCGTGCGAGGGAAAGGGTGATCAGCAGCGGCAGGTCTCCTGGCTCGCGGGTCCGGGCGAACGGCTGGCCTTCCCGGACCTGCCCCTCTGAGGCACTTCCAGTGGCATCCTCAACCGCCGCTCACCGCTTACAGTTGCGGGGGCAGCTGTGGTCCCGGATCCCTGTGCAGAAAGGACCGGCCACATTCCCTATTCTCCGGAAAACCGCGCTTTGCGGGCGCGGCGCCGGAACCGTTGCTCTGTCCTCCATGCGATCCGCCCTTGCCCTCTGTCAAGCGGCTGACGGGGCGCAGGGTTGCGGCAGTCGCCGCTTTGGTCGCCCGGGTCACATGGTTGCGGTAACAGCCGGATGCGCGGCACCTCTGGACCTTTCCCGGGCGCCGCGTCCAGACTGGCATCGGGATGAATAACGGGGAATCGCAGATGATCGGGGATCTGGGCGCACGGGATGCGACCGAACTTGCGGGGCTGGTGGCAAAGGGCGAGGTCAGCCCGGATGAGCTGCTGGATGCGGCGCTGGCCGCGGTCGGCGCCCGAAATCCGGCAATCAACGCCGTGGTGCTGGTGCAGGAAGAGGTCGCGCGCGCTGAAATCCGCGCAGGCCTTCCGCGCGGGCCGTTTCGCGGCGTGCCCTTCCTGATCAAGGATCTGGGGCTCGAGGCAAAAGGGTTGCCGTCCCTTAACGGCACGCGGCTTGGTCCGGCCAGGACCTATGCCGCCGATTGCAATATGATGGCCCGGATGCGGGCAACCGGGGTGGTGACCTTCGGGCGCACGACAAGCCCCGAAGGCGGGGTCGGCATCGCAACCGAGGCCGCCGTCTATGGCGGGCCAACCCGCAACCCCTGGAACACTGACCATACCGCCGGCGGCTCTTCGGGCGGCGCGGCGGCGGCGGTCGCGGCGGGGATCGTCGCTTTCGCGCATGGATCAGACGGCGGCGGCTCGGTCCGGGTTCCGGCCTCGAATTGCGGGCTTTTCGGCTTCAAGCCAACCCGCGCGCGGCTGCCCGACGGGCCCTGGTCCGGCGAGGGCTGGGCCGGCATGGCGATTGACGGGTTCCTGACGCGTTCCGTCCGCGACACGGCGGTGATGCTGGATGCCTGCGAGGGACCTGACCTCGGTGCCCCCTATGTCGCGCCGCCGCTGGCAAAGGGCTACGGCCAGGCAATCTCGGCCCCGCCCCGGCGGCTGCGCGTGGCGATCTGCGACACGACCTTAACCGGCGCCGCGATTGACCCGGAGGTCGCGACTGCGGTGCGGGATGCCGGGCAGCTGCTGGAAAGCCTTGGCCACCATGTGGAGCCGGCGCGGCCAAAGGCGGATATCGGGGCAATGATGCGGGCCTGGACCGATATCGTTGCGGTCGGCACCGCGCTGACGATCCGGCAAAAGCTGAAAGGCCGCGCGCTGACGGCGGATCTGGTCGAGGGTGTCGGCCGCGGCGCGGTGAAACATGCCGAGGCGCTCGGGCCGCTGCGCTATCTGGAAGCGGTCGAGGATATCCATGATTTCGGACGCGAGATGGCGTATTTCTTCCGGCCTGAAACCGGCCACGGTTACGACATCCTGCTCTCGGCCACGCTGGCCGAGCCACCGGCCAAAGTCGGGCGCTTCAGCCATGAGACCGAGGATTACGTCGATTTCCGCCTCGGGCCGGGGCGCTGTTTCGACTATTCGCCTTTTGCCGCCGTGTTCAATGCAAGCGGCCAGCCGGCGGCGTCTTTGCCGCTCGGCTGGTCGGCCTCGGGCCTGCCGATCGGCGTGCATCTGGCGGCGCCCTTTGGCGCGGATGAGGAGCTGATCGCGCTGTGCGCCGAGGTGGAGGCGGCCGTGTACTGGAACCGGCGCGCAGCCCTGGCGGGGTGAGGCCTGACGGATCGGGCAACGGGGGGCTGTCTGCCCCCCGCGCGCGGTGCCCGCGCTCCCCCCGAGGATATTTTCGGACAGATGAAAAGGGCTGTTCGGCGCTGCAGGTTCATGCGATGCCGGACCGGGAAAGCGGAGGCTGGCGATGGTGGTGAAGGTTCTGGTGGTGGGTGCGGGCTCGATCGGGCGGCGCCATCATGACAACCTGCAGACGCTTGGGGCGCTGGCGAGCTTGCGCGGCTGGCGGGGATATGGTGCGGCCGGATTGCAGGCGGATCTGCGCGACCATGATGCGGTGGTGGTGGCGACCGCGACCGATGTGCGCGCCGAGGTGATCTGCGCGGCGGCGGATCGGGGTCTGCCGGTCTATGTGGAAAAGCCGCTTTCCTTTTCACCGGCAGAAGTGGAGGCGATCAGCACCTGCTCTGCGCCGGTCGCAGAACGTTCGATGGTTGGCTATATGATGCGCTGGCATCCGGCATTTCGCGAACTCGCGCGCCGCGATCTGTCGGATATTTTTCGGTTTTCCTTTGCGATTGGCCATGATGTCACCCAGTGGCGGCAGAACTGGTCCTTTGCGGAAAGCTATGCCGCGCAGGAGAAAGGCGGCGGTGTGCTGCTGGACCTGTGCCATGAGCTTGATATGGCGCAATGCCTGTTCCCCGGGCTGCAGACAGACGAGGTGCTGTCGCAGGGCCATGCCGGTTACCCGGGTGTTGATCTGGCGAGTTTCATCACGCTCAGGCAGCGTGACGGAGGGGCGGCGGGCTCGGTCGCAATGGATTACCTGACGCCGCGCCTGCATCGGCGGGCGGTGCTGCACGGTACCCGCCAGAGCTTTGACTTTGATTTCGCGGCCCAGATCTACCGGGTCCAGGACCTGGCGGGCGAGCGGGTGCTTGACCTGCCGCTGGAGCGCAATGCGATGTTCCTGGATGCGATGCGGGCCTTTCTGGCGCTGGTGGCCGGGCAAAGCCCCGATCCGGTCGAACATCTGCCGCGGCTGGACCGCGTTATCGCCTCGGCGAAACTCATCAGCGAGGCTTGGCAGAACCGCCGTTTCATCGGCCTGATCGATAAGGAACTCACATGATTTTGGGGCATATCGGCGCGCGCAAAGGGTCCAAGGGCGTGCCGCGCAAGAATTTCCGCGAGATCTGCGGCAAGCCGCTGATCGACTGGTCGCTGGATCAGCTGTTCGCGCATCCGGCGGTTGATGCGGTGGTGGTCTCGACCGATGACGAAGAGATCTATGATCATGCGGTGGCAAAGGGCGCGCTGAAAATCGGGCTGCGCCCGGCGCATCTCGCGACCGACCAGGCCGGAAAATGGGGGGTCTGGCAGCACGCGCTGGAGGCGTCACAGGCTTTGCTCGACCGTCCGGTGACGGCGTTTCTGGATCTTGACTGTACTTCGCCTTTGCGGCAGCCCGAGGATATCAGCGGCGCGCTGGATCTCTTCGCGGCCGAGGCGCCTGACATGGTGATGTCCTGCTGCGAGGCGCGCAAGAACCCCTATTTCAACCTCGTGGAACCCGATGCGAGTGGCGCGCTGCATGTGTCAAAACCGCTGCCCGGCGGGGTGGTCGCGCGTCAGCAGGCGCCGGTGGTTTATGAACATGCGGCCTCGACCTATGTCGTAGCACCCGATTATCTGCACCGCTCGAAAGGACTATGGGAGGGGCGCGTGATCCCTTACCTGATGCCACCCGAGCGCTGCGTCGATATCGACAGCCCGTTCGATTTCCGGCTGGTCGAGTTTTTGCTGAAAGAAGCTCAGGAAGGGGCGCATCATGGCTGATCAACTGAAAGGCCGCACGGTTTTCATCACCGGATCGGGTGGTGTGCTGGGCAGCACTTACGTGCGCCGCATGCTGGCCGAAGGCGCGCGGGTGGTCAGTTCCGACCTTGCCGGGAACCGGGCCGAGGCGCTGAAAGAGGCCCATGCCGGAAACGAGAATTTCCGCTTTTACGAGCTTGATGTGTCGGATGAAGATCAGATCGTAACCATTTTCAAACGCATCGAAAAAGACGGATGGGAGCCCAATGTCGTGCTCAACAATGCCGCCATTACCGGCGAGCTGTTGATGGGCGCAGGCAAGGGCTTTCCCGACTTTGCCGATCTTGAAGTGGCGGATTGGGAAAAGACCATGCGCACCAATCTGACCGCGCCTTTCATGATCGCGCGTCAGATGGATCGCGACATTGTCGGGCGTCGCCCCTGCACTCTGGTCAATGTCGCCTCGATGTATGCGCTGAACGGGGCGCATCATCGGATCTATGACGGGATGCCGTTCAAGAATTTCTCGGCTTATGGCGTCTCAAAGGCCGGGGTGCATGGGCTGACTGTCTGGCTTGCCGGGTACTGGGCCGGGCGCGGCGCGACCGTGAACACCATTGCCCCGGGCGCGGTGTTCAACGGGCATTCCGAGGAATTCCAGAAGCGCGTGGGCGAGCTGATCATGCTCGACCGGATGGCAAAGCCCGACGAGATCGCCGATGCGATGCTGTTCCTCGCGAGCCCGCAATCCGGCTATATCACCGGGCAGCTGATCAATGTGGATGGCGGTTTCTCGGGCTGGTAACGGCCCGCCCCTTGCGGCGTCTCAGTCGTGAAACGCCTTTTGCAAAGGCCGGTCCCAGAAAGCGGGGTCGGCCAGCACTTCGACGAAACGATCCGCCGCAGCGCCTTCGCCAAAACCCGCATCGCGGGGCGCTTTGTTGCCCCAGGCATTGGTAAGAAAACCGAGGATCGCCGCGCGGTCAAAGGCCGACACCGCCGTGACCGAGGCCGCATCTGAACGGTTGGTCTGCCGCGTGCCCACATCCAGCGAAGACACGCCCAGAAACGGCGCCTCGCGCACGCCCGCCGAGGAATTGCCCACGATACAGGCGGCGTTGCGCATCAGTTCGGAAAAATGCGCGAAGCGCATCGAGGGCAGCACCCGGAACCGTGCCTTCGGCAAAGCATCCAGCACCCGGAAAATCGCCTCTGAGCCTGGGTCATTATTCGGCGCGATCACCACGAAATTGCGCTGGCTGTCGGTCAGAGCCGCGAAAAGCGCCTCGGCCTGGGCGCCCATTGTCGCCTGTTCCGAGGTCACCGGGTGGAAGGTCGCGATGCCGTAATCGGCAAAGGGGATCGCATAGCGCGCCCGCACCTCGTCCAGCGTCACGCCCGAGGGGCGGGCGTGGAAATCCAGCTCCGGCGAGCCGATCACATGGATCACATCCTCGGGCTCGCCAAGCGCCATCACCCGGCGTTTCGCTGTCTCGGAGGACACGAAGTGATGCGTGCAGAGCTTGGTATTGCAGTGGCGAAACACCTCGTCGATGGTCCCTGAAACCTCGCCCCCCTCGATATGGGCCGAGCGGATGTAATTCGTGGCCGAAACCAGTGCGCCCGCCATCGCCTCGATCCGGTCACCATGGAGGACGATCAGATCCGGGCGGCTTTCGGTGACAAAATCCGAAAAGCCGGTTACGGTTTTCGCCAGCACGATATCCTGCGGATCGCCGGGGCGCTGGTTCAGAAATTCATGCGTCGCAACGCCGGGCTGGCGGCGGACCTCATGCGCGGTCAGCCCATAGCGGGTCATCATATGCATGCCGGTCACGAAAAACGTGACCTCATGCCCCGCCTCACGCGCCGCCGCCGCAAGCGGCTCCAGCTTGCCGAAATCGGCGCGGGTGCCGGTGAGGAAGAGGATCCTGCGCGGCACCGACGTCACGCCAGATCGCTCCATTTCAGCTGGGTATTGCGCGTGACCGCGCGTGTCAGACGCTTGCCGATCAGCTTGTCGAACTCATAGGCCGGGATTTCGCCCGAGCCCGGGCGCCGCGCCCAGATATCGATCTCATGGATCACATGGCCTTCCGGCAGGTCGCGATCCGCCACCACCGAGCCGCGCGCGAAACGGTAGACATCCTCTTCCGGCGCCGAGCGTTGCTTCGGGTTGTTCGCCGCGATCCAGATCTCTTTCGAGCGGTCGATCAGCAGGCGCAGCTCCGCCGGGTCCATCGAATTGATGATGTCCGGGCCCTTGCGGTAGCGCGAATCCGTATAATGGCGTTCGAGGATCGTGGCACCAAGCGCGACCGAGGCCAGCGCCATTTCCGGCCCGATGGAATGGTCAGAGAAACCAACAACCGCGTTCGGGAAGGCGTCTTGCAGCTCGGTCACACCGCGCAAAGATACGATCTCCGGCGGGCTCGGGTAAAGATTGGTGCATTCCAGCAGCGCATAGGGCACGCCCGAGGCATCGAGAATATCCACGCTCGCGCGGATCGTGTCGATGGTCTGCATACCGGTCGACATGATCACCGGCTTGCCCTTTTTCGCGATATGGCGAATGAGCGGCAGGTTATCGGCCTCTCCGCTGCCGATCTTATAGGCTGGCACATCCAGCGTTTCGAGGAAATCGGCCGCTGCACGCGAAAACGGCGTCGAGATCCAGATCATCCCGAGGCTTTCGGTATAGCGTTTCAGCTCTGCCTCGTCGCTCTGGTTCAGGGCACAGCGCGCCATCACCTCCCAGATCGAGACATCGGCGTTCGGCGGGAAGATCTGCTTCGCCTCATCCGTCATCTCGTCTTCGAGAATATGGGTCTGGTGCTTGATCATCTCGCAGCCGGCCCCGGCTGCAAGACGCACCATCTCTTTCGCGACATCCAGATCGCCGCCGTGATTGATGCCGATTTCGGCGATGACCAGCGGCGGATGGGCGGGGCCGATCTCGCGGCCGGCAATGGTGATGGAACGGGTCATCGGCAGGTCTGCTTTCTGTCCTGGACTGATCATGTAAGCTCTGCCCGTGCTGCACCCCTGCCCCGGACTTGTCAAGGAAGCGGTCAGGGATCGCGCGGCGGGCGGCGATGCTGCGCAAACGGATAACGGGCAAGCTCGGCATAGCGGGGGCCGCCCGCGGTCAGCACGCTTTGCCAGAGCACAATCTCATCAACATGCCAGGGGCCGGCAGCAAAGCCCGCCCCGGCCGCGATGCCGCGTTCCAGCCGCATCAGCGTGGCAGGATCGGGACGGCTGAAACGGCCAAGCGTCACATGAGGCACGAAACGGCGATGCGGAAGATCAAGCCCCGCGCGCCGACCGGCCGCCTCGACCGCAGCCTGCAGCGCGACAAGCGACAGTGAGGGCGCGACCCCGGCCCAGGCGCTGTGCGGTTTGGTGCCGCCAAAAAGCCCGAGCCCTGCCAGCGACAGCGGAAAGCGCGGCAGATGCAGATCGGACAGCGCGACATGCAATGCATCCGCGAGGTCATCGGCGAGATCCTCACAAAAGAGCAGCGTCAGATGCAGCTCCTCAGCCGCAATCCTGCGATGCAGCGGCAAAAGGAATTGCTGCAGGACAAGCGCCTCGCGCACAGATGCCGGCATATCCAGCCCGATGAAAATCCGCATCAGCCTTCCTCACATCCCGCCCAGGCGGGGATTTTGATCCGGCACACCGTCACAATCTTGTGCATATTAGCCTCACAGACAGAAAATCTTGATAAATCTCTATATAACCATAGGCCGGGCGGCGCGCGTCAGGCACAATGAACCATATGTATAACAGACTCCCGGGCCCGCAGGGTTTTGCTGCAACGGCCGAACGGGTGCGAAGGTAGCTGGTAAATAATATGAACAAAGAGGTCAGGCTAGCGCATCGGGATTCCGATTTGGAAATCAGGCTTCAGCTTGCGGCATTGTGCTGGAATGAAAGCAAGGACGGCACGCGGATTCTGTTGATCACCAGCCGGGACACCGGCCGCTGGGTGCTTCCCAAGGGCTGGCCGATGGCAGGTCGCAGCAATGCCGATGCCGCGCTGACCGAGGCCTGGGAAGAGGCCGGGGTGACCGGGGCAGCCGATGGGTTTCCGGTTGGAAATTACAGCTATGACAAGGTTCTGTGCCGCGACACCGATCTGGCGCTGCGCTGCGATGTCGAGGTCTATCCGGTACGGGTCGCCAGCCTTGCCCGCAAATATCCCGAATATCGTCAGCGGCGGCGCAAATGGTTCAGCCCGGAAAAAGCGGCGCGCAAGGTTGACGAGCCAGATCTGCAACAGCTGATCCTTGCCTTCGCGGCAGGTAATGCAAAACCGAACGGCGCAAAGCAGGATGGGTCAAAGCAGGATGGCGGTCAGGTCTGACCTGCTTCCTTCGACCGGCTCTGACAGGATCCGGTGGCTGTGGCCTTGACCCGCGCCCGGGAAACACTAGCTTCCCCGCTATATGGCCCGGCACCAAAGGCCCGGGCCAGCAGGAGATTACGAAGAATGATCCGCTACACGCTGCAATGCGAGGCAGGCCATGGGTTTGAGAGCTGGTTCGCCGACGGCCAGGCCTTTGACAGCCTGTCGCGCGCCGGCCACCTCGCCTGCCCGGTCTGCGGCAGCGCGCATGTTGAAAAGGCGCTGATGACCCCCTCGCTTGGCCCCGCCCGCAAGGCGGCACCCAGCGGGGTAACGCCGTCTTCGGGCACGCCCGAAGCCCCCCCTGCTGCGTCACCGGTCCCCTCGCGCGCCGAGATCGAAAATGCCCTGGCTGTTTTGCGCCGCGAGGTCGAAAAGAACTCGGAATATGTCGGTGTGAACTTCGCATCCGAGGCGCGCCGCATCCATGACGGCGATGCGCCCGAGCGCTCGATCTATGGCGAGGCCAGGCCGGAAGAGGCAAAGAAACTGCTGGAAGACGGCGTGCATGTGATGCCTTTGCCGTTCCTGCCACGCCGCAAAGCCAACTGAGCCCCCCTCCCGCGGGAGGCGACGCGACCAGCGAGGCAGGCCATTCCTGATCCGGCCTCGCGCTCTGCAGGGTGGAACTGTTCGGGTTTTGACTGTCAGTGCTGTGGGTTGTGAAAGCGTTCGGCGTTACCGGACATTCCAGCATGCGCTGCGTCGCCGCCTCGGCAGACCTTCCGGTTCGTCCGTGCGGTCTCCGGCGACGAGAAGACGCTCTCCTTCGCGCGACCAGCTGAGCCCCCCTGCTCCGTGGGGCTTCCAGAGCCAGTTCCCGGACATTCCCCGCCTGGCTCTGAGGAAAGGGTATCCCGTTTCTTTGAAGTTACCTCATTGAAATTGTTTAATCATGAAGCGCACCAGTTTTCGAAGGATGAAGGAGCGCATCGAGCTGGCTGCGCCGCCCGATCCCCACTGTCAGCGCATCCCTGGCCAGAGTGGCGCCGTGTCCGCCTTCATGGACCGCCCGACAATCTCCTGGCAGAAGGAGAAGGGGCATTTTCCTGACAAACGGTCCGTTGTAACTGCGATGCAGTGGCAGCCGTTCGCGGCGCATATGCGCGTGAAACCGGCCCGCCAATTCTGGTGGGGTCAGTCCGCCTGAATGCCCCGGTTGTGGATGTTATCTGCGATGTCCGAGCGCTCCATGACGTCTTTTGCTTTTCCCGACATCCTGGCCGGGCCTTCAGGACCCTGATCCGCATCAGCCGTTCGATCCGGTGAGGCCCGCAGCCCCGCGCGGCTCCCGCCGCGCAGGACCCGGCAGGTGGTCAACGTGGCGCCGTATAGCCTCGACGCGGATTTTCGGGGGCATCACCCCGACTTCGGCGGCCCATTGAACAAGCCGGAACGGTTAAACCTGGTGGGCCTGATGCAGATCTTCTGCTCGGTCCTCTGCAAACCGCATCCGGCGGCGCAACTCGCGCCCTGCGACATTGAGGTCGCGTCTGGACTGCACCACAAAGACACCTTGATTCCTCAGTGGCCCTACCGCCCCAGCTTTGACCTTAATTATCCAGATCTGCACGACCCGGAGCCCTCGTGACGATCTTATCTTCCTGTGCGGCATTGCGACAGCAGGCCACATTCCCTCACGACCAGCAAAGTGCCCCCTGCGGAAATGTGAGGCCCTTCAGGCCGTTGAGATAAACGGCGGCAGGACGGCTTTCACGGCCATGTCCTCACGCCGGTCCGGGAGAGGTGCGCCCCGGACGCCATCCCCGCAGGCAAGGTGATATCTCAGTAGATATAGCGGATCTGTTCGGTCCAGAACCGCTCCATCCGGCGCAGCGAGGTATTGATCTCATCCATGCCGCTGACATCGATCACACCGCGTTTTTCGAGGCCCTCGGCATGGCGCAGGAACAGGTCCGAGACCTGATTGCGCAGGATCCGGCCCTTTTCCGTCAGCCGCACCCGCACCGAACGGCGGTCGATTTCCGACCGCTGATGGTGCATATAGCCAAGATCGACCAGCTTCTTGAGATTGTAGCTGACATTCGAGCCCTGGTAGTAACCGCGGCTTTTCAGCTCGCCCGCGGTCACCTCATTTTCGCCGATGTTGAACAGAAGCAGGGCCTGGACCGGGTTGACCTCCAACACGCGCAGGCGCTCGAACTCGTCCTTGATGACATCAAGCAGCAATCTGTGCAGGCGTTCTACCAGGCCCAGATTGTCGAGATAACAGGAGAGGAACGCTTTCTGCGATCCATCGAGGACGGATTGATGGAGGGACATTTGTACTTTGCTCCGCACGTAACAGACGGAGACAGAATCAGCACAAAGCACAAACATTCCGTAAACTCGCGACGATTTTGCCGCGATTTATCGCGAAAGGATCAGCCTGCGAGCCGGGTCGCCGCAAAATCCGCGATGCGCGGCAGCAAAGGCGCGGTCCAGTCCGGGGCAGGAACCGTGCCCAGAACCCAGGTCAGAAGGTCCTGATCATTCTCGGATAAAAGCCGGTCATAAAGATCCAGCTCTTCCGCCGTCAGCCCCGCCAGCCCGGCATCGGCAAAGGGCCCGAACACAAGGTCCATCTCTTTGATGCCGCGGCGCCAGCTGCGCATCCGCATCCGGCGGAGCCGGGCGTCATGGCTTTCCCCCGGCACCGCCCCCTCTTTCGCAACCATCGCTCACTCCTGCCGCAAAGCCTGTCTGAGCCGCTTTTCCACCGTTGCGATCTCCTGCACAAGCCCCGCCGCCTTTGCCCTGAGCCGCGTCAGGTCGGCCAGGGCATCGCTCAGCGCCACTGGCATTGCCTCCGCCTCCGGCAGGCCCAGCCCGTCGCCCTCGGCCGTGAGGAGCCAGGCGAGCGAGACATTCAGCATCCCCGCCAGCGTCGAAAGCCGGTTGCCCCGCGGCTCTGCCATATCGTCTTCCCAGGCCTGCAGCGTGGTCAGCCGCACCCCCAGCCGTTGCGCCAGATCTTCCTGGCTCAGCCCGGCCGCCTCGCGCGCACCGGCAAGCCGGTCGCCAAAAGTTGCCACATCCGCCGAGAACCAGTCCTCGGGCGCCAGATCCACACCCGGCTCACGTCCTGTGCTGCTTTCCGCCATCACGCCTCTCCTTTGCTGATATCGCTTGTATGAACGGGGGGGCGAACTTAAGACCCGAGACCGGAAAATGCAAACAATCCCACCGGAGACCCGGAAATGGCCTTTCTGTCCGATACGCTTGCCCGCGTGAAACCCTCGGCCACGATCGCGGTCACAAACAAGGCGCGAGAACTGGCGGCAGCCGGCAAGGATGTGATCGGCCTTGGTGCCGGCGAGCCGGATTTCGACACGCCGGTCCATATCCGCGATGCCGCAAAGCGTGCGATTGATGCGGGCAAGACCCGCTATACCGCCGTCGATGGCATCCCCGAACTCAAGGCCGCGATCTGCGCGAAATTCCTGCGCGAGAACGGCCTTACCTATACGCCGAACCAGGTGACGGTGGGCACCGGCGGCAAGCAGATCCTCTTTAACGCGCTGATCGCCACGCTGAACAAAGGCGATGAGGTGATCATCCCGGCGCCCTACTGGGTCAGCTATCCCGATATGGTGCAGCTGGCGGGCGGCACCCCGGTCGAGGTGGTCGCGACGCTCGAGAATAATTTCCGCATCACCCCCGAACAGCTTGAGGCCGCGATCACGCCAAAGACCAAATGGCTGATCTTCAACTCGCCCTCGAACCCGACCGGTGCGGGCTATAGCCGCGCCGAGCTGAAGGGTCTGACCGATGTCCTGATGCGCCACCCGCATGTCTGGGTGATGTCGGATGACATGTATGAACATCTGGTGTTCGACGATTTCGAATTCACCACGCCCGCCCAGATCGAGCCGGGGCTTTATGACCGCACCCTGACCTGCAATGGCGTCTCGAAAGCCTATGCGATGACCGGCTGGCGGATCGGCTATGCGGCAGGCCCCGTGGCGCTGATCAGGGCGATGGGGACGATCCAGTCACAATCGACCTCGAATACCTGTTCCGTGAGCCAATGGGCGGCGCTCGAGGCGCTGAGCGGGCCGCAGGACTTCCTCGCCGACTGGCGCCGCGTCTTCCAGGGGCGCCGCGATCTGGTGGTCTCGATGCTGAACAAGGCGACCGGCATCACCTGCCCGAAACCGGAAGGCGCCTTCTATGTCTATCCGGACATCTCGGGCTGTATCGGCAAGGCGACACCCGCAGGCGTGGTGATCACCAATGACGAGGTCTTTGCGACGGCACTTCTGGAAGAGACCGGGGTTGCTGTCGTCTTCGGATCGGCCTTCGGCCTCAGCCCGAATTTCCGCGTGAGCTACGCCACCTCGGATGAGGTACTGCGCGACGCCTGCGACCGGATCCAGCGGTTTTGCGCGAGCCTTGTCTGAGCGATAACCTCCGATCATGATCGGTGGAGCGCAGCATGGGGGAAGCCATGACCCGGGACCGGATCACCGCCAATCTGCCGTCGCGCGATATGCGGGCGACGGCAGAGTTCTATGCCAGGCTTGGCTTTGCCACGCGCTATTTCAGCGAGGGCTGGATGATCCTCGGGCGAGGCGCACTGGAGCTGGAGTTTTTCGCCTGGCCTGATCTTGATCCGGCAAAGAGCAGTTTCGGCCTGTATCCGGGTGGATGACCCGGATGCATTGCTTGGAGAATGGCAAAAGCTCGGCCTCGCAGCCGGGGGGATCCCGCGTCTCACCGGGTTTTTCCGTCCGGAGGGTGCGCCGCGGATGTTCGCGCTGATTGATCCTGAGGGATCTTTGCTGCGGGTGATCGACAACCGCGACTGAGATGGGCGGGCATCAGCAGGGGCTGGTTTTTATAGGAATTTGCGCTTAAATCAGCCGGATTGACGGTTTTTGCCCATGGCGCCAGGAATAGTCCCGACATGTCCGACAGCTTACCCCCCTATTACTTTCGTATCCGGGAAAATGGGGCCTCGGTCTGCCGGGTGGACACAGAAAACCGCCAGCGCCGCATCGAGCTGGACGAGATCGCCAGCGTCAATGTGAAGAATGGAAATATCCGGCCACACGGGGATCGCGAGCTGTCAGAGGCAGATCTTGAGGCGATCCGCACCTGGATTGCAAAGCGGCGCGCGCTGCTCGACGCCCGCGAGACGGATGACATCCTGCGCACCGTGGATCATCTGAACATGACCTCGCAATGGGCCCAGTCAAAGGCCAGTGATGCGCAGCTTGACGAGGTCACCGATGCCCTGCTGCTTGCGATGCATGACCTGCGCAGCGTCCTGGTGCGCAGGAAGGCCGAGCGACTGACGACCTGAGGTGCAACAGCGGCCAGAGGCGCCGGAATTCATCGAATTCCGGTCAAATTTCTTTTAAGAAATTTTCCAAGATTTTTTCTGAAAAATCTTAGCCCGCCCGTCGACGCCCCTCATGCGGGGTCAGATCTGCTTCTCGGGCATATGCACGATCAGCCCATCCATTGCCGGCGTAACCTTCAGCTGGCAGGTCAGGCGCGATCGAACCGGATCCGGGTTCCAGGCGAAATCCAGCATATCCTCTTCCATCGCATCTTTAGCCGGGATCTTATCCACCCAGGCCGGATCGACATAGACATGGCAGGTCGAGCAGGCGCAGGCACCGCCGCAATCAGCCTCGATACCAGGAATGCCGTTGTCGCGGGCCCCTTCCATGACTGTCAGGCCAGAGGCGACCTCGACCTCATGCTGTTTGCCGCCGAATTCTATATAGGTGATCTTCGCCATTGCCGTCCCCGGTTTCCGTCTGTTTTCTGGGGCCCGTAAGCCGGGCCCGGCGCTGAATTCCCTGTCTTGCCCATGACATATGTCATCCCGCGCCGCTGTGCCAGAGCAGTCACCACACAGTCGAATTGCGACAAACAGGGTTTCCCCACGCCTCCGGCCCCCGCAGGATCGCCATGTACAGAATGACCATGTGTTTTCCTTGCCCTGCGCGTGCCGCTTGTTGCCACCCTCTCCCGATGCGGATAGCCTTACAGCCTGAGCGGGTGCCCGCAGCAGCGCCGGACCAGACAGGATCCTCAGGGACTGATCGGGCCTGCCGGTGACCGGAAAACAAGAGCAGAAGCCGATGACCCCCTCTGACCTGCCCTGCCTAGCTGCGCCGCATCAGGGCTTCGCCCATGACAGGGCAAACCCATATCGCAAGCGGTATCTCGCCTGCCTTATCCCTGTCGTGCTGATCCTCGCCGCCTGCACCGGCGCGGGCACTCCCAAAGGCCCGACCCGCGCCGATTTCTCGGCCGAGCTGGTAGATCTGAAGGGAAAACCCGGGCCGCCCCAGGGGCCGAAGGGCGCCTGCTGGCAATCTGACATCCGCCCGGCGGTCATCGAGACGGTCACGGAACAGGTCCTGGTCTCGCCCGAGACCCGGGACGAGGCCGGTACGCTTCTCACCCCGGCGCGCTTTGCGTCCGAGGCCCGGCAGCGCATTGTCACGGATCGCAGCACGGTCTGGTTCCGCGTGCCCTGCCCCGAGGTTATGACGCCCGAATTCATCGCCACCCTGCAACGGGCGCTCAAGGCGCGCGGCCTTTATCTTTTGCCGCTGACCGGGGTGACAGACGGGCCAACCCGCAAGGCGCTGCGGAGCTGGCAGCAAAGCCGAGGGCTCGATTCCGACCACCTCTCGCTTGCAGCCGCGCGCGAGCTGGGTCTTGTGGTCGGGGACTTCTGACCGCGTCCCGCAGCTTTGCCCTGAGACGCTGGCCCCGCCCGCGCAAAAAGGCGGCAAGGTTTCCCCCGCCGCCCCGATGTCAGGCCCGGTTCAGGGCCAGGCTCACTTCACCAGCAGGGCAACGAAGCGCTGATCGCCACCACGGCTGAAGCGCAGCAGCACCGATTTACGGCCCGCCTTTTTCGCGTCCTCGATCCGGTCCTTCAGATCCTGCACGCGCGCGATTTTCTGCTGGCCGACTTCGGTGATGACATCGCCCTCGCGCAGCCCCTTGGTCCAGGCTTCCGAGGTCTGATCGATGCCCGCAACCACCAGCCCCTCGGTCGAACCCGGCAGGCCAAGCTGATCGCGCAGCGCATCTGTCACCAGTTCCAGCTGCATCCCGAGGATCTCAAGCTGCCCCTGCGGCACCTCCTGCGGGTCGGCCGAGGCCGGATAGGTCTTCGGCTCCGCCTCTTCGCGCCGCCCCAGCGTCACATTCAGCGTCTCGGAACCGCCATCGCGTATAACCACGACCGGAACCGCCTCGCCCACCGGCGCATCGGCGACACGGCGGGTCAGATCGCCGGCGCTTTTCACATCCTGACCGTTGAAAAGCTGGATCACGTCGCCTGCGATCATGCCCGCCTCTCTGGCAGGGCCCTCCGGCACATCCGTCACCAGCGCACCGGTGGCAGTGGCCAGCCCCATCGCCTCGGCAATATCCGGGGTAACGTCCTGAATGCGCACCCCCAGCCAGCCGCGCCGCGTCTCGCCATATTGTTTCAGCTGATCGACAACCTTGGTCACCACATTCGAGGCCATCGAGAACCCGATCCCGATCGAGCCGCCGGTCGGCGACAGGATCGCCGTGTTCACCCCGATCACCTGGCCATCCAGATTGAACAAAGGCCCGCCCGAATTGCCGCGGTTGATCGCGGCATCGGTTTGCAGATAGTCGTCATAAGTACCCGAAAGTTCGCGATTTCTGGCAGAAACAATCCCCGCCGAAACCGAGAAGCCCTGGCCAAGCGGGTTGCCCATCGCGACCACCCAATCGCCCACACGGGCCAGATCGGAATTGCCGAAGGACACGAAGGCCAGCGGCTTTTCGGTCTCGACCTTCAATAGGGCGATATCGGTCTGCGGGTCGGTGCCGATCAGTTTCGCCGGCAGTTTATCGCCACCGAAAAACTCGATGGTGATCTCATCGGCGCCTTTGATGACGTGATCATTGGTGACGATATAGCCGTCTTCCGAGACCACGAAACCAGATCCGAGCGCTTCAGAGCGTTGCGGGCCGGAATTGCCCCTGCCCCCGAAATCCTTGAAGAAATCTTCAAGCGGGCTGCCTTCGGGCACGATCGGGCCACCATCCGAAGGGCGCGAGACCACGGAAGAGGTTGTGATATTGACCACCGCAGGGCTGATCTTTTCGGCAAGATCGGCGAAAGTATCAGGGGCGCCGAAGGCCAGCACCGGGGCCGGCGCAGTAAAGGCAAGCCCGGCGCTGAGCGCGAGCGCCAGCATCGTGCTGTTGCGCAACCCGGTCAGGACGGAAGACCGGATGGACGAGCGGGCTGGCCGCAGGGAAACGGTGTGGGGGCGGGACAAATCTGGTCTCCTTTGGACGTGCAGCCGGATCGTCAAGGATTGGAGTCGCCTGAGGCCGGTCCGGATAAGTGCATAAGAAACTCTGAGCCAAAGCGGCGCGCAATGCAAACCCTGTCGCGTCCTGTCAAAGCCACGTGAACAGGGCGGATCGGCGCGTGACTGCACCCTGTCGCAGGCGTTCGCTCCATCGGGAACAACCCTGCCCGCAGGCGAGATAAGCGCACAGATTGCATCACGCTGAGAGGATCACGAAAGACCGCTGTGATCCTGGTCCACTCCCCCAGGACCGCCCCTCCTCCCGATCACCGCCCTGAAAATCAAAAGGGCCGGCAAAAGCCAGCCCTTTTCCTGTATTTCTGCGCACATTCGCGCGGGGGTCTGCCTCACTCCACCGGAGCCGGGACCGGTTGCGGCGCCGGGACGACCTCTGGCGCGACCGGCGGGGCAGGCAGGTTTTCCGGCGTTTCGACCGGCGTATAGGCCGTGCTGCCCGGCGAGCGCAGATAGGCGAAGAAATCGCTGTCCGGCTCCATCACGATCGAAGAATTCTGCCCCCTCAGCGCCTGCTCATAAGCCGTGAGCGAGCGGATGAAGGCAAAGAATTCCGGGTCCGCGCCATAGGCTTCGGCAAGGATCGCGTTACGTTCTGCATCGGCCTCACCGCGGATCACCTCGGCGCTGCGACGCGCGAAAGAGGTTTCCTCGACCACGGTCCGGTCGGCGGCGGCACGCACGCGCTGTGCGGCTTCGCCGCCCCGTGCGATCTCGTCAGCTGCCTCACGGTCACGTTCCGACCGCATCCGGTCAAAGGTGGCCTTGAGGTTGGCATCCGGCAGGTCGGTGCGGGTCAGACGCACGTCGATCACCTGGACCCCCATCGACTGCGCTTCGCGCCGCGCGATGGTCAGGATCTCGTTCATCAGCGCATTACGATCCTGGCTGAGCACGCGGTCCTGGGTGGTATTGCCCAGCACCTCGGGGATCGCCTGTTGCAGGATATTGTTCAGCAGCGCCTGGGCGCGGTCTTCGGCACCAGCCCCGACCGCCTGGCGGAATGCCTGGAGATCGCTGATCCGCCAGCGTGCGAAAGCATCCACCACCAGCCGGCGATCCGACAGCAGCGTGACCTCGATCGGCGCGGTTTTCAGACCCAGAATACGGTCCTCATAATAGACCACCTCCTGGATGAAGGGCATCTTGAAGCCAAGGCCGGCATCTTCCTTGATCTGCCGGACCTGGCCGAATTGCAGCACCAGCGCCTTTTTGCGTTCATCGACGATGAAGACCGAGGACAGCGCCGTGACGACGATGGCGATCAGGACGGGAACAATGACAATCGAGCGCATCAGTTGGACCCTCCGGCTGCCGCTGCAGGTGCGGCGGGGGTGGCGGCAGAGCCGCGTCCCAGTTCATTGAGCGGCAGGAACGGCAGCACGCCCTGGCCATTGGGGCCACCGCTGACCCCGTCAAGGATCACCTTGTTCATGCCGGCATAAACACGCTCCATCGTCTCAAGATAGAGACGGCGGCGGGTGATTTCCGGCGCTTTGACATATTCGGTATAGACCGAGACAAAGCGCGCGGCTTCACCCTCGGCGGAGTTCACCGCATTGGCGCGATAGGCTTCGGCCTCTTCGGTCAGGCGGGCTGCCTCACCGCGAGCGCCTGCGGTCACCTTATTGGCGTAACCGTCCGCCTCGTTTTCCAGCCGCGAGCGTTCGGCCTGCGCCGATTGCACCGCACGGAAGGCGTCGGCCACGTCAGATGGCGGCTGCGCGCGCCGCAGGTTGACACGGATGACCTGGATCCCGGCATTATAGGTGTCGAGCGTGGATTGCACCGCGATCCGCAGATCCGAAGAAATCGCACCCCGGTCACGGTTGAGGATCGGCGACAGTTCCGAACGCGCAATGATGTCGCGCATTGCGGATTCCGACACAGCGCGGATGGTTTCCTCGGGATCTGCCAGGCTGAATAGATAGGCCTGCGGGTCGGTGATGTTCCACACGACCTGGAAGCCGATATCGACGACATTCTGGTCGCGGGTCAGCATCAGCTCGCCGGCATTGCCGTCGGCAGCACCGATATCGGTGGTGCGTTCGCCCGTCACCTGGACCTTTTCATAGGTCACAACCGGCCAAGCCGCAAAGTTCAGACCAGGATTGCCGATGCCCGAAGCCTCGCCGAGGAACAGCTCGACCGAGCGTTCTTCCGGGCGCACCGTATAGAAGGACATGAAAGCCCAGGCGGCCACCGCCGCGAGCGCGCCAAAGACAAACCCCTGTTTGGTAAAGATCGGGCCAAGGCCCGGCCCTTGCGGACCGCGGGGCCCGCCGCCATTGCCACGCTGGCCGCCTCGCCCGCCCATCAGGACACGCAGCTGTTCCTGGCCCTTGCGCAGAAGGTCGTCGACTTCCGGCACCCCGCCTTCCGGACGCCGGCCACCATTGGGGCCGCCGTTCTGGCCCCCATTCGGACCCCCGTTCGGGCCGCGGCGCCCGTCGTCGTCAGAACCACGGTTCCCGCCGCGACCATCATCGCCGCCGCCTCCGCCCCAGGGACCTCCTGCCATCGATACGTCCTTTTCCTTCACAATATCATGATCTCAATTGTGCATCCCGCCCCGGAATTCAAGCCACAGCAGGGTCGCTGCGGTCCGATCTCGCGGGAAAGTCAGGATTTTCGCAATTGTTACCGGCGCACAGGGCTGCGCATCGTCACCAGTTCCTCGGCCATGGTGGGATGCACCGCACAGGTGCGGTCGAAATCTTCCTTGGTCGCGCCCATTTTTATCGCGATGGCGGCAAGCTGGATCATCTCGCCCGCCTCGGGCGCAACAATATGGCAGCCCAGCACGCGGCGCGTGTCGGCGCAGACGATCAGCTTCATCAGCACCCGCGCCTCCGAGCCGGCAAAGGCAGTGCGCATCGGACGGAAGCTGGTCGCATAGACCTCGATCGGGTCCAGATCACGCGCCGCCTCTTCGGTCAGCCCGACCGAGCCCAGTTCAGGCTGGGTAAAGACCGCCATCGGGATCAGGTCGTGATCGACCGGCGTGGGCCGGCCATGGAACACGGTATCGACAAAGGCCATACCCTCGCGGATCGCGACCGGGGTCAGGTTCACCCGGTCGGTGACATCGCCTATGGCATAGACCGAGGGCACGGCGGTCTGACTGTACTCGTTCACCTCGACCTGGCCACGCCGCCCGATACCGATGCCCAGCTCTTCCAGCCCGAGACCGTCACTGTTCGGCCGCCGCCCTGTCGCAAAGAGCACATGGTCAACCTCGCACAATTCGCCCGTGGTCGAGCGGACCGCGCAGGGCCCTGCAGAGGCGAGCGCCCGGCGCGTTTCGAGCTGCAGTTCCGAGACCGGCGCGTCGAACCCGTCCTCCAAAGCGCCCTTCGGCCCCATCGCCGCGATATTGGTGCCGACGCGCAGGTTGATGCCAGAGGCGCGCATCGCCTCGGCCACAAGGCCCCGCGCCTCTTCGTCAAAGCCGCGCAGGATCTGGGCACCGCGGTAGAATTGCGTGACCCGGACGCCGAGGCCCTGGAGGATACAGGCCATCTCGCAAGCGATGAAACCGCCGCCGACGATCAGCAGCCGCTCAGGCAGCTTTTCAAAATTGAACACGTCATCCGAGACGATCCCCAGACCCGCACCGGGCAGATCGGGGCGTTCAGGGCGCCCGCCGGTGGCGATCAGGATATGTTTCGCCGAGATCCGGCGACCGTCAGCCAGCTCGACCTCATGCGGATCAACCAGCTTCGCGCGGCTGTCATGGATAGTGACACCCGACCCGTCCAGCAGCCGGCGATAGACGCCTTCCAGCCGGTCAAGCTCGGTATGAAGGCGGGTGCGGAAGGCCTGCCAGTCGAAATGGCCCTCGGGGATATCCCAGCCATAGGCGCGGGCCTGCGAGGGCAATTCGCGGAAGGATGAGGCGAAAACCATCAGCTTTTTCGGCACACAGCCCCGGATGACGCAGGTGCCCCCCATCCGGCTTTCCTCGGCCAGCTGGACAGATGCGCCGGTGGCCGCCGCCATCCGCGCGGCGCGCACGCCCCCGGAGCCGCCGCCGATAACGAAGAGATCGCAATCAAAAGCCATCAGTCGAGATCCGCAAAAATATTGTCGGTGGGTGCGAACACGATCTGATCATCGGTGACCGAGCCCGTATTGATGTCGCGCACCGTGACTTTGCCATCCGGAGCTCCGATCACCACGATATCGCAGATATCGATGAAAAGACCGTTTTCCACCACGCCCGGGATCTGGTTCAGCACCAGCGCCAGCTGGCGCGGATTACCGATCCGGCCCAGATGAAGGTCGAGAATATGGTTGGCTTCGTCGGTGACAAGCGCCCGCTCGCCGGTCATCCGAAGACTGACATCGCGCGTCATCACATCCATTGCGACAAGGGTTTCCTCGATCAGCGCCCTGGTGGTCTGCCAGCCAAAGGGAATCACCTCGACCGGCAGCGGGAAAGCACCAAGCCGCGCGACCTCTTTCGCTGCATCGGCGATGACGATCATCTGATCCGAGGCCGTGGCGACGATCTTCTCCTGCAAAAGCGCGGCGCCGCCACCCTTGATCAGGTTGAGATCGGGGTCGAATTCGTCGGCGCCGTCAATCGTCAGATCGAGCCAGCGCACCTCATCAAGGCTGCGAACACTCAGCCCGAGGCTGGTGGCCAGCTCAGCCGTTCGGCTGGAAGTCGCAACCGAGGTGACCCGCAGCCCCTCTTCGCGCACGCGCTCCGCCAGGCAGCGCACCATCCAGGCCGCGGTCGACCCGGTGCCGAGCCCGAGTTTCATCCCGTCCTCGACGAATTCCACCGCCCGTTTGGCGGCAACGAATTTGGCTTTGTCGATGGGGTTCAGATCGGCAGGCATGGGGGTCTCCGGGCTGTGACAGCGGCGCGCGGCCTGGGCCCGGGCTTACCTCAATCGCAGCCGGAGGGCAAAAGGCTTTTGGCCGCAGAGAGAGGGGGCCCCGCCCCCTCGGCTCCAAAAGGAGCCTCACCCCCGGGATATTTAAGGACAGATGAAAGAAGCTGCTCCATTCATCTGTCTCTTAAATATCCCCGCCGGAGGCTTCCGGAGCCAGAAAATGGCGCGGCGGTCAGCAATTGGGCACGTTGACCGCAAGGCCTCCAAGCGAGGTTTCCTTGTATTTCTCATGCATATCATGGCCGGTCTGGCGCATGGTCTCGATACAGGCATCGAGGCTGACGAGATGCTGGCCATCGCCGCGCAAAGAGAGGGAGGCGGCGGAGACCGCCTTGATCGCGCCGAGGCCGTTGCGCTCAATACAGGGGACCTGGACGAGGCCTTTGACCGGGTCGCAGGTCATGCCGAGATGGTGTTCCAGCGCGATTTCTGCTGCGTTTTCAACCTGTTCCGGCGTGCCGCCCATCACCGCGCAGAGGCCGGCCGCCGCCATAGCAGCGGCGGAGCCGACCTCGGCCTGGCAGCCGCATTCCGCGCCCGAGATCGAGGCATTATGTTTGCACAGCCCCCCGATGGCGGCAGCGGTCAGCAGGAAATCGCCCACTCTCGACGCAGAGGCGCCCGGCACATGGTCGAGCCAGTAGCGGATCACTGCGGGCACCACACCGGCCGCGCCATTGGTGGGCGCGGTCACCACCTGGCCTCCGGCCGCATTTTCCTCATTCACCGCCATCGCGTAAAGCGACATCCAGTCATTGATCGTATGCGGCGCCACAAGGTTCAGCCCGCGCTCGGCCTGGAGCGCGTCATAGATGCCTTTTGCCCGTCTGCGCACCTTCAGCCCGCCGGGCAGGATGCCATCGACCTCGATGCCGCGGTCGATGCAATTGTTCATCACCTCCCAGATCCGCGCCATGCCGCGATCAAGATCCGGGGCCGAGCGGAATTTCAGCTCGTTCTGCCGTTTCATCGCCGCGACTGTGAGCCCGGATTTCTTCGACATCTCGAGCATTTCAGCCGCGGATTCAAAGGGCCAGGGCACATCAGCCTTTGCCCGGCCACCACCACCGGCCTGATCTGCAAGCTCTCCGGCGGTCAGGACGAAACCGCCACCGATCGAGTAATAGATCTCTTCGAATATGACATCCCCCTCGGCATCGGTCGCTTTCAGCACCATGCCATTGGCGTGACCCGGCAAGGACGGGCCGAAATCAAAGCTGAGATCGGTGGCCGGATCAAAGGCCAGCGGCGGCAGACCGGGCGGCGTCACCGTCTTCGTCGCGCGGATCGCGGCCAATGCCGCCTCGGCCTTGTCGTTGTCATAGCTTTCCGGCACGAAGCCTGCGAGGCCCAGCACCGTCGCGCGGTCGGTCGCATGGCCCACCCCGGTAAAGGCCAGCGAACCATGCAGCACCGCCCGCACCCCTTTCACCTGGAAAGGCGAATTGCGCAGTCGGTCAAGAAAGCGGGCACCCGCCACCATCGGGCCCATCGTATGGCTCGACGAGGGGCCGATCCCCACCTTGAACATATCAAAGACCGAAAGGAACATTCGCGCGAATCCTGGCTTGTTTTCTCGCGCCAGAATGACCGGGCGCGGCCTCACAGGTAAGCGCTAAAACGACAGAAGCAATCCTGCGAGCGGCTTTCCTTGACCTGCATGTATTTGTGCGGGTGTGGGCAGGATTGGCGTGCCACCGGTTTTTCCTGTTTCCCCCGGACGACACAGCCGCTATAGCTCAGCCGCATTTTTTCTTTCGCAAAGGCAGGCTGCTCAATGGCCAATGTGGTTGTCGTAGGCGCCCAATGGGGTGACGAGGGTAAAGGCAAGATCGTCGACTGGCTCTCGGAGCGGGCCGATATCGTTGCCCGATTCCAGGGCGGCCATAATGCCGGCCATACGCTGGTGATCGACGGTAATGTCTATAAGCTTTCGCTGTTGCCCTCGGGCATTGTGCGGGGCGGCAAACTGTCGGTGATCGGTAATGGGGTGGTGCTCGACCCCTGGGCGCTGCTGGCCGAAATCGAAAAGCTTTCGGCGCAGGGCGTCGAGATCAACCCAGACAACCTGATCATTGCGGAAAACACGCCGCTGATCCTGTCGATCCATGGTGAACTGGACCGCGCCCGCGAGGCGCAGAATTCGGTTGGCAAGATCGGCACCACCGGGCGCGGCATCGGGCCGGCCTATGAGGACAAGGTTGGCCGCCGCTCGATCCGCGTGGCGGATCTGGCCGATGAGGCAACGCTGGACACCCGTATCGACCGGCTGCTGACGCATCACAACGCCCTGCGCAACGGCCTCGGGCTGGAGCCGGTTGACGTGGTGGCGCTGAAAGCAGCGCTGCAAGAGGTTGCGGGCAAGATTCTGCCTTACGCGAAACCGGTCTGGAAAGTCCTGACCGAGGCGCGCCGCGCCGGCAAGCGTATCCTGTTTGAAGGCGCTCAGGGGTCGCTGCTGGATGTCGATTTCGGGACCTATCCCTATGTGACCTCGTCGAACACCCTTGCAGGTATGGCGGCAACCGGCGTGGGCCTTGGCCCGACCTCGATTGATTTCGTGCTCGGGATCGTCAAAGCCTATACGACCCGCGTCGGCGAAGGCCCCTTCCCGACCGAGCTGTTCGATGAAGACGGCGAGCGTCTGGGCCAGCGCGGTCATGAATTCGGAACCGTCACCGGGCGTAAGCGTCGTTGCGGCTGGTTCGATGCCACGCTGGTGCGCCAGACCTGCGCGACCTCGGGCGTGTCGGGCATTGCGCTCACCAAGCTCGACGTGCTGGACGGGTTCAAGACGCTGAAGATCTGCGTCGGCTATGATCTCGACGGCGAGCGCTATGACTATCTGCCAACCGCCGCGAACCTCCAGGCCCGCGTCACGCCGATCTATGAAGAGATGGAAGGCTGGAGCGAATCGACCCAAGGAGCCAGGTCCTGGAATGACCTCCCCGGGGCTGCGGTGAAATATGTCCGCCGCATCGAAGAGCTGATCCAGTGCCCGGTCGCCCTTCTGTCGACCAGCCCGGAACGCGACGACACCATCCTCGTCACCGACCCTTTTGCGGACTGAGCTGATGGCACTCAGCTACCGCAAACGCAAAAATCTGGCGCTCCTGATCCTTGTGATCGGGGTGCCGGTCTATTGCTTTGTCACGCTGGTGCTGATCGGGCTGGCGAATGACACCTGGTGGTCTGAGCCCGGCGAGCGGATGCCCCTGTTCATGGAAGCGGTGATCTTTATCGGCCTCGGCCTTGCCTGGGCGCTGCCTTTGCGCAGGATCTTCCTCGGGATCGGCCAGCCCGACCCCGAAGCACCAAAGGAGCCCTGACATGCTGAAAGTCATCGCGCAGGATTTCATCCGCCCCGAGGCGCTTGCCGAAGTGCGTCCGCTTTATGAGGAACTGGTGCGGCTGAGCCAGGCCGAGGCGCTGTGCATCAGCTATGTTCTGTTCACCAATCAGAAAGATCCAAGCCATTTCATCTTTGTCGAGACCTGGCCGGATCGTGCCGCTCTTGATCTGCATTGCGAGACCGAGCATTTCCGCCGCCTGGTGCCGCAGATTGACGCGCTGCGCCGGCAGGAGGGGACCTTCCTTCTGATGGATGCGTTCTGATCCGATCCTCAGCTCATGAAAAAAGGCGCGCAAGGGACCTCCCCTGCGCGCCTTCTTCATTTTATCCTTGGATCAGAGGGTGAAATACATATTCGAGGCCGCTGCCACCGCGATACCGGCCGCCAGCACCAGATAGGGCAGGATCCCGGCCTTCCTCACCAGCAGATCGCGCGACGAGACGCCAAGATCTTCGAGCATCCGGTCGGGGAATTTGCCCTTATCGGTGACATAATGGCGCCAGGCAAAGACCGGGATGATCAAAGCCGCCGCCACGATGCCCGACATCAGCGTCCCTGCCCCCCAGACGTTCGCCCCGGCGCCAAGCAGCACCATATTGACGAAGCTGAGCGCCACACCTGCCGCCATCAGGATCGTCGGGCAGCGCCAGGGGCGCGGCACATCCGCATTGTCGATACGGTGGATCCAGCCGGAATTGAGGTTGAGGAAGTTGAAGATCAGGTAGCAGCAGTTGGAGACCGCCAGCACGAACAGGTAATCCGACATCATCAGCAGGATCAGGTTGAAGCCGAGATCCGTCCACATGGCCGTGACCGGCGCCCCGTGTTCATTGACGCGGGACAGGTATTTCGGCAGCCAGCCGTCAACCGAGCCCTGATAGAGCGTCCGCGACGAGCCCGCCATCGAGGTCATGATCGCCAGCATGGTCGCAAGGATCAGCAATACCACCATCAGCTTGGTGATGAATGCACCGCCTCCAACCATCTCGCCCATGACGCCGGCAACCGCCGTGCCATCAACAATGCCCGGCTGCAGGATACCGTCAACCCCCAGATAGCCCTGGAAGGCCAGCGGCACGAGCGTGAAGATCACCACGCAAAGCAGGCCCGAATAAAGGATCGCCCGCACGGTGTCATGCTCCGGACGGCGGAATTCGGAGGTGTAGCAGATCGACGTCTCGAACGCATAGGTCGACCAGGCCGCGATAAAGAGGCCACCAAGGAACAGCGTGATGCCATGGCGGTCCCAGATCCCGTCGACCACATTCCCGGCCTCATCGGTCGCCATCGGCACCAGCGGGAAGAGGTTCTCGGAATGGACATTGCCCGACAGCAGCGGCACGAGACCCACCACCAGCAACGGCACGATCACCGCAATGCCGAAAATTGTCTGGATCCGTGCGGTTGAAAGGATACCGCGATGCTGGATCGCAAACACCACCAGCAGCACCGCCGCCCCGATGAAGAAGGTCGCGTTGATCCTCAGCGTGATGCCTTCTTTCAGGAAGCCCAGATCCGCCAGCGTGATCTGCCATGACAGCAGCGCCGAATCGGCAGGGGCAAAGGCGTTCAGCATATAGCCCGCCGCCAGACCCGATCCGATCGCCAGGACCGGCGTCCAGGCCAGCCAGTTGCACCAGACCGACAAAGGCGCGATCACCTTGGAATAACGCACCCAGGCCGAAGCCCCGTAAACCGAGGCGCCGCCGCTTTTCGACGGGAAAAGCCCCGCGATCTCGGCATAGGTATGCGCCTGGATAAAGCCGAAAGCGACCGAGATGATCCAGATCACCCAGCTCGGCGTGCCGACAGTCGCCGCGATCCCGCCAATCGAAAACAAGACCAGCGCGGGGACGCCCGCCGCCACCCAAAAGGCCGCAGGCCAGCCAATCACCCGATGAAGCGTGTTCTCCTCACGCCCCGTTCCCGCATCATTCATGCTCAAATCCCCCTCCTGTTGGTCAGAGTTGATGGGCCCGCGGCTTTTATTTTGCGGTGCCCTTTTGGAAGGTGGCGCTCAGGGGCCACCCTTTTTCCGGCCCGGGTTATTCCCGTGCCGCCGGAAGTGTCGCGTGCCGTCCGGCGCAGCTCGGGACCGAAAGACCCGGGGCGCAAAAAGCCGCTGCACGCTGTTGAAAAAGGCTGAGTGGGCAGCCACCGGCCCAAAGACCGGAGCAGAGGAATTCGCCGAAATCACGACCCTGGACCTCCCCGACACCCAAGACTGCCCGACGCCCGAACCAGCCGGACGTTCAGGACGCCAGGCCGGGGCTGCGAAATACCAGCCGGACGATGCGGCCTCAGGTCCGATTCGGGAAGCTTAATTTTAATCTCAGGAAATTAATTCCCAGGAGAAGAAACGCCACTCCCGCTCTGATTGCAGAAAATACGGGCGGAACCAGCCGCGGAAGGATGGGGTTCTCAGGAAATCAGCGCCGAAGAGCGGCCAGAAAGACAAAGGCCGGCACCCTGCGGCACCGGCCTTTCATCAGATTTCAGTGGCCACAGAACGGGATCGGCCTCAGTACCGGGTTCAGGCCCGGATGCCGTCAGCCGAGACTGCGGCGCGCTTCGGCGAGGATCGCAGAGGTTTCAGCGATGGCAAACTGACCACGGCGCAGCTTCACCAGACGGCCCTCGCGCAGGAGGGTGCCAAAGGCGCGCAAACCATCCTCGCGGGTAAAGATCTCCCCCAGTTCGCCCGCAATGACCCGGCTCATGAGATAGGGACGGGTGAAATGTTCACGCTTGTCGACACAGGCGGCCCAGGCGGCAGCGGCCTCCATCAGATCGGGCAAGCTGCGGGCGCCCACCTCTTCGGTAAAGGCCGCGAATGCCCCGTTATTCGCGAAGATATTGCCGTCATCGGCGATGTCATCATCTTCTGCGCTGCCTTCTGCGGCCAGATCAGCGCTGTCATCGGCCAGATCATTCAGCGCGAAAGCTGCGGTATCGGCGTCCGGACGGCTTGCAGTCTCCTGGATTTCCTCTGCGATCCCGGGCGCGGCTTCGGCCTCATCCAGCTCTGCCTCAAAACTGCCAAGTGGCGTCGCCACTGCGGCAGAGCCATGCACCAGATGCGGGCGCGGGCCGGTCTCGCGCAGATCACTGCGCTTCGACTGGTCAATCCGCTGCTCCGAGACCAGCACGAGCGGCGCCGGGCGGGCGGCGGCGGGCGCTGTCTGTGTCTGCGACTGGGCGACAGCCCCGGGCTCCTGTTCCATGCCTGCAGCTGCGACCGTGGCCGGAGTGGTCTCACCGCTTTCGCGCATCGGCCGCACCGGGCGGACCGGGCGCACAGGGCGCGGCGCATGCGGCATGGGCGGCGTGATCGACTGGGTCACCGACTGCGCGAGGTCGTCGCGGTAGGCGCCTTCGCGCTTGCCGGGATCCGCTGGCGTCACGCCGGCGCGGCGATCCGCGATGGCAGCCGCCACAGCCGCCTTCAGATGCTGAATCGAGGCGATGCGACGCTTGTTTTCCGGCCCGGCCATTTCGTCATCGGCCTGTTTCATCAGCCGGGCGAGATCTTCGTCCGATCGTGCCGGAACCGTTTCCGGGGCCGGAGCGGGGGATTCAACCTGACCTGTCACCTCTGCGGCGACGGCTTCGGTGCCGGGAGCTGCTGCCTCGGGGCTTGCAACAACAGCATCGACACGGCGGATCCGGATCACCCGGGCACGGGCGCGCTCCAGCCGGGCAGCGGCGGCCGGTTCAAGCGGCGGCGCCTCCGGCGCGGGGCTTGCGGCGCCATCTTCGGGCAGACCGGCGCCGGGGCGGGCTTTCGTATCCAGGCCTGTGGGCGCATCAGAGGTCTCCGCCGCCACCGGTTGATCCGATTTGGAACGGGCAACCTCTCTGTCCCGGGTGACGTCGCCAGCGGACTGTGCCGGGAGATCATCGGCCACGGCCCGGCTTTCCGCCGCATCGCGCCACTTTTGATCCGCATCCTCGGCGTCATCGCGGACCGATGCGTCGCGCGCAGCGCTGCGCGCAGCCTCTTCCGGGTCTTCCAGCGCTTCCGCGAGCATGGCCGCCTCAGCGTCACCCGGTACCTTTGCCTCTTCCCCCCTGTCCGCAAGATCACGCGCCGCAGCCGGTGCATCCGCCATCAGCGCTGCCGCGAGATCGCTTTCAAAACCGCGGTCAGCCACGACGTCACCAGGGGGCGTGCCAAGCTCGCTTTCGATTTGTGCCAGTTCGGCGCGCAGATCCTGGTCCAGCCCGGCAATCACGTCTGCGGACGAAAGATCCTCCGCCGTAGCCGCAGACATTGCTGCACCACCCCCTGGCGGGGTTTCTTCCAGCACGGCCTCCCAGGCCGCCTCGTTTTCATCATATTCAGGGTCATCGGCAAAGGCATCGTCCGGGATCCCGGCGGCTTTCGCCTTTGCTTTCTGCGCGGCCTCTCCCGCATCAGCTTCCGCCTGCGCCTCTGCCGCAGCGGCCGAAGCGGCCTCTTCGGGCGATGCTTCACGCGAGAGGCTGGCGATCAGGCTGCCGATGTCGACATCATCCGCAGCGGTTTCCGCCACAGCCTCTTCCGCCACAGCGGAGGCGGTGTGAGCAGCCTCGCTTTGCCCTGCGGCGGGTGCGCTGGTGAGTTCGGCCGCCAGTTCCCGCAGCTCGGCCAGAGCGGCAGCACTGGTGCCCTCCGCGCGCGGCGGGAATGCAGGAGCCTGCGCAAGATCGTCCTCAGCGCTTTCACCCAGTGACTCAGCCGACATGGCAAGGCCGACCTCGCCCGCTTCAGGCGCCGCCGCCGTTTCGGCCGCATCGCTTACCTCGCTAAAGGCTGCGCGCAGGTCTTCATCGACCGCCGCGAGAATGACTTGGTCCGATTGATCGCCCAGCTCAGGCTCGAATTCCTCATCTTTGCCAAATTCCGGCTTACCCATGCCTGGCACAAACGCGGCAGCTTCCTCCAGGTCGGGTGCAACCAGGTCGGGCTCTGCCATATCAGGGTCTTCAGCGATATCGGCAAAAGCCGCCGCCGCAGCTGCCAGTGGTGCCGCCGCAGCTTCTTCAACGCGCGAGGCCGGCTCGATGGCGCGGCGCAGACGGGCGAGTTTTGCGGCCACTCCTTCCGGGACCGTATCACGAAGCGCAGGCGCAGCCGTGCCCACCGGCTCGTCACGCCGCGTTTTCGCCGCCTGGGCCGGTGCAACCTGTGCCGGATCTTCTGCCGTCAATGCGGGGTTCTCGGGCGTGGCGCGCATCACGGAGTCGCGCGCAACCTTGCGGTCTCCAGTCGTGCGGTCCCCAGCCGTGGCGGGCGCGGGTGCCTCAGCCGGAGCCGCTTCTGTAACCCCTTCAATAACCTCTTCCGCCACCGGCCTAAGCACCGCAGCCGGGAGGTTCTTTTCTTCCGGGGCGACCGGGGCCTGCACAACGGTCGCGGCGGCAACAGGCGCAGCCGTCAGCGGTGCTGGCGCATCCCCGGCGGGAACGGCCTCGTCCTGGTCGCCGGCGCGCAGCACCACTCTGTTATCGGTGATCTTCGCCTCGACCCGGCGCTGGATCTCGCGTTCGGCTATCCGGTGCAGCATGGCGGCATCGGGCTGCGGCGGTTCTGCACCGAAATAACGATCCTCGGCGGCGAGATCGCGGAAATATTCGGCAATCGCCCGCATCGTGGTAAAGGGCTCATCAAAGCCCTCGAGCGTGCAGCTAAAGGTCCCATAAGAGACAGTCAGGATCTTGCTGGCATCATTCATCGACGCGGACCTCATACTTTCCATCACGGAAACATTGCTGGCGCTTTGTGCGAATCCATGGACAGACCGGGGTAATTTGAAGGATTGATTGTGTTCGCCCGCCCCGGGTTTTGCCTTAATTCGAACAGTATCCGCATGAAATTGCCTCTTGATCAATGCCCGAACCTTCACTTCTCCGCTGGGATTACGCTGGTGGGCGGCGGCCCGGTGCCGGCGCGCGACCTCGCACTGGCGCTGCGGCTGGCGCCGGTGGCAATTGCGGCAGATGGCGGCGCCGACCGGCTGATTGCGGCGGGAATCGCCCCCGAGGCGGTGATCGGCGATCTTGATTCGATCTCGCCCGCAACAATGGCGCAGATCCCGTCCGACCGGCTGCACCGGATTGCGGAACAGGACAGCACCGATTTCGACAAGGCGCTGCGGCGGATTGCGGCGCCTTTCATCCTCGGTCTGGGCTTTACCGGGGCGAGGATGGATCACGGGCTTGCCGTCCTCAACAGCCTCGTGCGCCATCCCGAACGGCCCTGCCTGGTGCTTGGCCCGCAGGATGTGGCCTTTGCGCTGCCCCCGGGCGAGACACGGCTGCGGCTGAAGGCCGGAGACCGGGTGTCCCTGTTTCCTTTCGCGCGCGTGACGGGCAGAAGCGAGGGGCTGGAATGGCCGCTGGATGGCCATGTCTTTCAGCCCGACGGCTTTATCGCCACCTCGAACCGTGCCTCAGCTGCGGATGTGGTGCTGAGGCCAGATCAGCCGGGCATGGTGGCGATCCTGCCGCGCCGCCGTCTGCGTCAGGTGATCCGGGCGCTTTATCCGGCGGCGGCGGTCTGACGCCCCCGCTCGCGGATCGCCACACGCTCACGATGCACGAGATAAAGGCCCGAGGCGATGATGATGGCGATGCCTGCGAAACTCAGCGCATTTGGCAGATCGTGGAAAACGAGGTAGCCCAGAATCACCGCGATCACGATCTCGAAGTAATGCAGCGGCCCAAGCGTGGCCGAGGGCGCAAAGCTCAGCGCCATGGTCATGCACATATGGCTGATGCAGGCCCAGAAGCCGACACCGATCAGCCAGAGCCATGTAATCCCCTCGGGCATGACAAAGGCGAATTGTGGCAGGGGGCCGTTCCACAGCACCGCGAGAACCGGCAGGCAGAGCACCACCCCCGCCCAGCTGGTGTGGAACTGCATCGCAACCGGATGCATGAAAGACGACATGCCGCGCGTGACCAGCATATAGAGCGCGAAACCAAAGGCCGTCCCGAGCGGCCAGAGCGCCATCAGCCCGAAAACGGTGATCGAGGGCTGGATGATCAGAAGTGACCCTGCAAAGCCAACGATACAGGCGGCGATCCGGCGCGGCCCGACCTCGTCGCCAAAGATCCAGCTGCCGAGGAGCAGCAGGATAAAGGGTTCAAGAAAAGCGACGGCAAGGGCATCGGCGATCGGCATCACCGTCAGCCCCGAGACAAAGGAAAAGGTCGAAAAGACCAGGAGGAAAGCGCGCAGGAACACAAGGCCAAGCGCACGCAGGTTCAGCGCAGGCGAGATCCCCATCAAGAGGATCACCGGCGCCATCATCAGCCCCTGGACGATGAACCGCGCCGCCGTGATCCAGCCGACCGGCACGCCCGCCTCGGCCGCAAGCTTAGACGAGACATCCAGCAACGGCGCGAGCGTGCAAAAGGCCAGCATCAGAATGATGCCCGGCAGGATACGGTCGGTGGCGCGGGCGCCGGCCGAGGCGGCCTGGGCGCCGGTCGGGCGAGAGGGGGAAAGGGCCTGGGTCATGGGTCTGGCTATCCTGCCCCGCCGGTCGCTGCCATGCTGAAAGCGACAGCGCGCAGCCCGTTTTCACAGCAAAGACCGCCCGCAAAGACCTCCGGATAGCAATACGCGATATGACGACGGGGGCGCGGGGCGGGCGCCGCGCGCCTCGACCCTGCCCTGCACCGGGTAAGGTCCGGCACACGCAGGGGCCGCCGCGCGATCAGGCCTCCCCCGGCGGCTGCGCCCTGACGAGGTCAGGACCACAGGCTCCCCCCCGCTTCCCGAAGCCTTTGCCACAAGCAAGACCGCCTTGCCCTTGCGCAGGCGCGATCTTGTGAATAGATAGCCGCATCCGCTGATGGAGCCTCTGCCCGATGGAAACCTTTGTCCTTACGATCCACCTGATCCTTGCCTTGCTGCTGATCGGAGTGGTGCTGGTCCAGAAGAGCGAAGGCTCCGCCCTGCTGTCCGGCGGTGGCAATATGCAGGCGCGCGCCAAGCCCAATGGCCTTACCCGCGTGACCTGGATCCTTGCGGGCGCCTTCATCGTCACCTCCCTGGCGCTGACCGTGCTGGCCACGCGCGGCGCAAGCACCGGCTCGGTGATTGACGGGCTGATGCCCCCGGCCGCACAGACGAACAGCAGCAGCCCCGACATCTCGGGCATGATGCCGCCTCCGGCCTCGGGCAGCACCGATCCGGCCGCACCGCCTGCCGCTGCGGACCCCGCCGCCCCCCCTGCCGCGCCAGCCCCTGCGGAGACCGCGCCGGCCGAAGCCGCGCCTGAAGCGGCCCCTGAAACCACACCGGCCCAACCGGCAAACTGATCTACAATCCATTGACGGGTTTCGCCTGCCGCAAACATGATCTTGCGGCAGGCGGTTGCGTTCTTACGCGCATCAGGCTATTTGCCGGCTCCCGTGGTGATGCGATTCCACCTGTCCGAATCGCCTGTTTCCAGAACTACGGGAGTCCCCAATGGCGCGTTATGTCTTCATCACCGGTGGCGTGGTATCGTCACTCGGGAAAGGTCTCGCGTCTGCGGCTCTGGGCGCGCTGTTGCAGGCCCGGGGCTATACGGTGCGGCTCAGAAAGCTTGACCCCTATCTGAATGTCGATCCCGGCACGATGTCGCCCTTTGAACATGGCGAAGTCTTCGTCACCGATGACGGCGCCGAGACCGATCTCGACCTTGGCCATTACGAACGGTTCACCGGTGTCTCGGCGCGGATGACGGATTCGATCTCATCGGGACGGATCTATTCCAACGTGCTCGAAAAGGAACGTCGCGGCGATTACCTCGGCAAGACGATCCAGGTCATCCCGCATGTAACGAATGAGATCAAAGACTTCCTCCGCATCGGCGAGGATGAGGTCGATTTCATGCTCTGCGAGATCGGCGGCACGGTCGGAGATATCGAGGGCCTCCCCTTCTTCGAGGCCATCCGCCAGTTCATCCATGAACGCCCGCGCGGCGAATGCATCCTGATGCATCTTACCCTCCTGCCCTATCTCGCGGCATCGGGCGAGCTGAAGACCAAACCGACCCAGCATTCCGTCAAGGAATTGCAGTCGATCGGCCTCGCGCCAGATGTGCTGGTCTGCCGATCGGAACATCCGATCCCGGACCGCGAGCGGGAAAAGATCGCGCTCTTTTGCAATGTGCGTCAGGAACATGTGGTCCCCGCCTATGACCTGAAATCGATCTATGAGGCGCCGCTGGCCTATCATCGCGCCGGCCTCGATCAGGCGGTGCTCGACTGCTTCGACATCTCGCCCGCACCCCGCCCCAATCTTGAACGGTGGGAAGATGTGATGGACCGACTCGACCATGCCGAGGGCGAGGTCCGCGTCGCGGTGGTCGGCAAATATACCCAGCTTGAAGATGCCTATAAGTCGATTGCCGAGGCACTGACCCATGGCGGCATGGCAAACCGGGTGCGGGTGCGGGCCGAATGGATCGACTCGACCCTGTTCGAGAAAGAAGACCCTGCTGCCTGGCTCGATGGCTATGACGCCATCCTCGTCCCAGGTGGATTTGGCGAACGCGGCACCGAAGGCAAGATCCGCGCCGCGCAATTCGCCCGCGAAAAGGGCGTACCCTATCTTGGCATCTGCCTTGGGATGCAGATGGCGGTGATCGAATCCGCGCGCCACCTTGCCGGGATCGAAGGCGCCGGCTCAGAAGAATTCGACCATGAGGCGGGCGGGAAACGCTTTGTCCCGGTGGTCTATCACCTGAAGGAATGGGTGCAGGGCAATCACAAGGTCCGCCGCAAAGCCTCCGACGACAAAGGCGGCACCATGCGCCTCGGCGCCTATACCGCACAGCTGAAAGAGGGCTCACGCGTCGCCGAAGTCTATGGCGGCACCGTGATCGAAGAACGCCACCGCCACCGCTATGAGGTCGATATCCAATATTGCGACCAGCTGGAAAAATGCGGCCTGACCTTCTCGGGCATGTCGCCCGATGGCAAACTCCCGGAAATCGTCGAGATCAAAGACCATCCCTGGTTCATCGGGGTCCAGTTCCACCCGGAACTGAAGTCGAAACCCTTCTCGCCGCACCCGCTCTTTGCCGATTTCGTCCGCGCCGCGAAAGACAGCGGCCGCCTGGTCTGACCTCAGGATCTGGGGCGCAACCCGCCCCTTTCATCTGTCTCAAAATATCCCGGGGGGGTCTGCGCCACAGGCGCAGACGGGGGCAGCCCCCCTTCCCGGCCCGCCATAAAGCAAAAGGGCGACCCGGTCGGGTCGCCCTTTTGCTTTGCCTCAGAAACAGCCTGAATTCCGCTTCAGGCCTTAGCGCTCCGGCACGAGAGGCACCACTGCCAGGTCCCCCGCCGGTTCCGAGACCCAGGCCGAAACCGGCACCGCCAGCAAAAGCCCGGCCGCCACCGGCAGGAACCAGACGCTCAGGATGCCAAGCGCGATCATCCCGCTCAGCAGCACGCCAAGCCCGGTCTCGCCGGCATGGAACTTCAGCAGCGCCTTCAGGGGGATCCGCCCCGACATATGCTGCGGCCAGCCGGTATCGGCCCCGGTCAGCGCCCGGAAAATGATCTTCGCATGGTGCAGCATCATCACCGGCGCCGACAGCACCGCCACCACCGTCTCGATCAGCAAGAGCTTCACAAAACCAAGCCGCCGCCCCTTCGCCACGCCCACCCGGCGCAGGTAATCCAGCACCCCGAAGGCCCGCGGTGCGAACAGAAGGAAGATCACCGTGCCTGCCAGCCAGATCTCCAGCCGGTCCGTTGTCTGGCCCGTCCGGCCCTGATCGGCCATCGCCCAGAGCACCAGCATCACCAAAAGCAACACCGAACCGATATAGGCCATCGCGCCCGAGAGGAAATGCAGCCGAGAGACCCAGTGCAGCCCCGGCACTTTCAAGAGCCGCATATGTTGCAGATTGCCCTGGCACCAGCGCGCATCCCGCTTGATATGGGCCAGCAGGTTCGACGGCGCCTCTTCATGGCTGTCCGCGGCTTCGGGGATGATCCGCACGCCCCAGCCGGCCCGGCGCAGCAAGGCCGCTTCGACAAAGTCATGGCTCTGGATCACGCCCCCCATCGGGCGCGGGCCCGGAAGATGCGGCAAGCCGCAATTGGTGGCAAAAGCCTTCATCCGCACCATCGCATTATGGCCGAGGAAATTGCCGTCAGACCCTGTCCAGATCGCAAAGCCACGACCATGCGGGCCGCCGTAAACCCGGCTCGCGAAGCTCTGCATACGCTGCCAGCGGCTTTCGCCCGCGCCGGTGATCGGCAGGGTCTGCGCCAGCGCGCAGCCGGGATCGGCGACCAGCGTGTCCGCCAGCGTCAGCACCGTCTCGCGCCCCATCACCGAATCCGCATCAAGGATCAGCGCTGCATCATAGGCCGCGCCCTGACGGGTGATCCAGTCCCGCACATTCCCTTGTTTATAATCGGTATTCTTCAGCCGGTGGCGATAGGTGATCGCCAGATCCGGACGGCTCGCGGTCAGTTTCGCGACCATAGCCGCCTCGTCCAGCGCCGCCCGCCCGTTGCGGGTATCCGACAGAACATGAAGCGAAAAGCGATGCGCGTGGCCCGGCGCCCGCAGGCTGTCGAGAAGCGCCACCGACGGCGCCAGGGTCGCTTCGGGATCCTCGCCATACATCGGCAAAAGGATCGCGATCCGAAGGCCGGGGGCCGCCGCATTGGCCTTTGCCGGCGCGCGCCAGAACAGGCCAAAGAAAGACGACACGACCGACATCGCCATCCAGAACACCGCAAAGCCCGACAAAGCCGCCAGCAGCAGATCGGCCGGCGCAAAGATGCCATCCGCCGCCAGCACCGTACCGGTCATATAGCCAAAGCCGATCGCAAAGGGCGGCGGCACCAGCAGCACAGCGGCACGGGCCAGCCGCGAATGGCTGCGGATCGGCCCGCCTGCCCGCGCGGCCGGGTCATGCGCGGGCCGGTCGAGCAGCTGGTCAGGCATCGACAGAGGCGCCGGCAGCGTGACCGGGCGGAAGCCATATTGCGGACGAAAGGCACGAGACATGTTCAGGCCACCCAACGATAAAGCCAGACTTCACCAACCATGGTCACACCACCGCGCCACAGCTCTACCCGCAGCTCCACCGGTCGGTCCTCCGGCAGGATCAGCGTCACATCGACCCGCATTCCACCGGTCGCATCATTCCTGTGGATCAGCGTGCCGGTCACGTCTCCGGCCGAGGCCGTGACCCGCGCCTCCAGCGCGCCCGGATCAGAGCCGAGCGCCGGATGCGCCTCATAATCAATCGCGAACATACGGCCCGCCTCAAAGACCCGGTCTCCCTGACGGGACGCAATCACGCGGGCCTTTTCACCATCGACCGGCGGCGCGCCATCGGCCCAGTAAAGGCGATAGGCGAAGCGGTTTTCCGATCCGGCCTCCATCGGCGCCTCGGGGCGCCAGAAGGCGACGATATTGTCATAGATTTCCTTATCCGCCGGGATCTCGACCAGCACCACCGAGCCCTTGCCCCAGTCGCCTTTGGGTTCGACCCACAAGGAGGGACGGCGCTCATAATGCGCGGCAAAGTCGTTATAACTGCCCGGATCGCGCGCGCGCTGCATCAGGCCAAACCCGCGCGGGTTCTCATCGCTGAACCAGGATGTTTCGACCGATTTCGGGTTGTTGAGCGGGCGCCACAGCAGATCGCCCGAGCCGGTCGCGACCAGCAGCCCGTCGCTGTCATGCACGCCTTCGCGGAAATCATCAAAGGCGATCCGGTTCATATCATTGAACAGGAACATCGACGTCCCCGCCGCCAGACCCGTCGCCGTCAGCGTGACGCGCGGGAAAACGACGGCTTCGATATCCATCGTGGTCACATCGCCCTTGCGGATCGCGAAACGGTAAGCTCCGGTCAAAGACGGGCTGTCCATCAGCGCCCAGGCCACCGCCTCTTCGTCATGCAGCTTGCCCTCTTCGATCCAGAAGCGGCGGAACTGCGGAAATTCTTCGGGTTGATCCGGCGCTGCGGTGTTCAGCGCAAAACCACGCGCCGAAAGCCCGTATTGCTGGCCTTTGGCCACCGCGCGGAAATAGGTCGCGCCCTGAAAGACGGCATATTCCTGGAAAGTGCCCCTGGTCTCGATCTCGCCCGTCAGGCGGAAACCCGAAAACCCGGTGCCGGTCTCGGGCAGTTCGGGGAAACGGTCGGTGCGGACAAAGAGATCGTAATCGAACAGGATCGCGCGCGCCTCGCCCCGGGCGACGGCAAAAATCTCGACCGGGAAATGCTGATAGAGGCCGGCCACAAACATTTCGGCCCGGACCGGGCTGTCAGTCGCACCGTAAAGCGCATGTTTGCCATCGAACCAGATCTCACGGATCTGGTCATAGGTCAGGCCCTTCCATTCCGGTGAAATCTCGGTCGGGGGCGCATAGGGCTGTTCGGCCATGGCGCGGGCCAGTGCCTCGACCATGCCATCGGCAAAGGGCTCGGCCGCGCCGAGTTTCACGCCTTCGGGCGTGACGATCCCGCCCTCAGGCAACTCTTCGGCCCGCCCTGCCCGCGGCAGCACGCCGGCCGCCGCCATGGCCAGCACGAGGCCAAGCGCCCCACGCCGGTTCAGCGCGGCCGAAGTGAGGAAATCGGAAACGGTCCTGGTCATGCCTTGGCTCCCTGAGACGGCACGACGCGGCCGGCCTCATGTATACTCGGCGCCTGGGCCGGCACCGGATCCGGTGCTGCGCCAGCGCTCATATGACGTTTCCAGCCCTGCCCCTTGAACCAGGCGGCGATACGCGCCGTCAGCCAGATCAGCAGAAGGCCGGTCAAATTGATGGCCGGGGTCACGATCACGCCCGGGCCGAAAAGCTTGAGGAATGCTCCCAGCACCCGCGCCAGCACCATCGACACCGCAAAAACCGCCAGCGATTGCCGCCCGATATCGGTGACCATGCCAACAACGCGCGGCCAGTCGGCGGAGAGACCGCGCAGCCTTGCGCCCTTTTCGCCCGCCAGCGCCCAGGCGAGATAGGCCAGCGCCAGGAAATGCACATAGCGCAAGATGCCAAAGCCGGTCTTGTCGTAAAGCAGGCGCCATTCATTGCGCCAGTCCTGCAGGATCGTCGATTTGCCGATCACCACATGCCAGGCGAAGGGCACGGTCAGGATCACGATGGCCAGCGCCAGCACCACCAGCTCACGCCGCAGGGGGGGCGCCGGGATCCAGCCCGACATCAGTGCAAAGCCGGTAAAAAAGACCAGCTGCCAGGCGAAGGGGTTGAAGAACCAGGGCCGGGTCGAATTGTTCACGAACCACCATTCCGCCGGCAGCCAGAGGCTGCCTGTGGTGCCGCAAAGCCAAAGCACGACCGAGGCCGCCAGCGCGAGGCGCGGATCGATCTTGGCCAGCGCGATCATCACCGGAACCAGGGCCAGCAGCACCATATACATCGGCAGAATGTCGAAATAATTCGGCACATAGGTCAGCGTCATCAGCCCGAAGAAGTTCGACGCGGTGTTTTTCAGGAAGGGATAGAGGTTCAGCGAACCGACCTCGTCGCGAGGGAAGATCCCCGACATATTCAGGGACAGCATCGCGAAAACGGCGACAAGGAAGACGCCGATATGCACCCAATAGACCTGCCAGATGCGGTAAAAGATGCGCCCTGTCCCGATCAGCCAGCCGGCGCGGTGAAAAATCACGCCATAAGCCAGCGCCGAGGCCATGCCCGAGCAGAACACGAAGATCTCGGTGGAATCCGAGAATCCGAACCGGCCCGGCATCCAGAGGGTCCAGGGGTTATCGGTAATATGGGCGATGAGGATGACGATCATCGCGAGGCCGCGGAAAAAATCCAGCCTTATGTCGCGTTCACGCCGCTCACCGCCTTCGGCTCTGGCGGTCACTGGTTTGTCGCTCACGTCTCGCCTCTGCACCCTGTGCTGGCTGGCGGGCCTTGCGGGTCAGGACGTCCTGACTGCCGGTTCCCGTCTTGCTGGGCGATCCTTCTGCCACAGGGTGCGAATCGAGTATTTCGCACCTGCAGCATTGGGATCATCGGGCGATTCGATACTGCCGCGACACATTTCCTTCAACTGATAAGTGTTTGAAAACACCGGTTCGTGCGGGAAACCACGACCCCGGGGCACGTCTTTGTGCAGCTTTCCGCCGATGGGGTGGTTGCTGCCTCTGCAAAAAAGATGTGATGGAACCGTTTCCCGGGTCAGGTACCGCAAAAAGTCACATATCGCCCAAAACCCTGCGGCGCGGGCAGCATGTAATATTCCGCCTCTTCCCACGGGTTTTGCACCGCGGCCAGCAGCGAACGGAAGGGCGCGAGATCGCCCTCGGTCGCCGCCGCGAGCGCCTCTTCGACCCGGTGATTGCGCGGGATCACCGCCGGATTGGCGCCCCGCAGCTGCGCCGCCGCGTCGGGCGCAAGCCGCGCCTGCCAGCGTGGCAGCCAGGCCTCCATCTTCGTGAAATCCTCGAACAGCGTTTTCAGCGGCACCGGATCGCCCTCGACCAGGGATGCAAGGCGGCGGAAGGTCAGGGTCCAGTCCGCACCGGTAATCGCGGTCAGCAGATCGTCGATCAGCGCGCCATCCGCGTCATCCTCGCCCGAAAGCGCCAGTTTGCGCCGCATCACCCGCAGCCATTCGTGCCGGTAAAGCCCCGCGATCCCTTCAAGCCGGGTGTTCAGCAGCTCTACCCCCGCCGCCTCATCCTCCGCGATCAGCGGAAGCAGGCATTCCGCCAGCCGCGCGAGATTCCAGGCAAGGATCAGCGGCTGATTGGCCCAGGCATAGCGGCCCTGGCGGTCGATCGAGGAAAACACCGTGCCGGGGGCGTAATCCTCCATGAACGCGCAAGGACCGTAGTCGATGGTCTCGCCCGAGATCGCCACATTGTCGGTATTCATCACGCCATGGATGAAGCCAAGCCCCATCCATTCCGCGATCAGCGCGGCCTGGCGGGCGCAAACCTGGTCGAAGAACGCCAGATAACGCTCTGGCGTGTCAGGGATTTCCGGATAATGGCGGCGGATCGCGTAATCGGCGAGCGCGCGCAGCTTTTCGCCGTCACCACGCGCGGCGAAATACTGGAAAGTGCCGACCCTTATATGGCTTGACGCCACCCGCGCCAGAACCGCGCCGGGTAAAAGCGCGCCATCGCGCGCGATGCGCTCGCCCGTGGTTGTCACCGCCAGCGCCCTGGTCGTGGGCACGCCAAGCGCCGCCATCGCCTCGGAGATCAGATATTCGCGCAGCATTGGCCCAAGGGCTGCCTTGCCATCCGCACCGCGCGAAAACGGAGTGCGGCCCGAGCCTTTCAGCTGCAAATCCCAAAGCCGCCCGTCCGGCCCCCGGATCTCACCCAGAAGATGCGCCCGTCCGTCGCCCAGAGCCGGGGAAAAGCCGCCAAACTGATGCCCGGCATAGGCCAGCGCCGCAGGATCCGCGCCTTCCGGCACCGTGCCCCCCGAAAACCATGCCGCGCCCTCGTCCCGCAACTCAGTCAGATCCAGACCCAGGGCCTCTGCCAGTGTTTCATTCAGCACGATCAGGGCAGGCGACGGCGCCACATCCGGCATATGACGCAGGAATGTGCCCGGAAGCTCGGTCAGATAGCTGTGGTGAAGCTGCATCGCACGGTCCCCTTAAAATTCCATACAAAAGATAGGGGTTTGGCGGGCAATGAAAAAGGCCCCCTGAGGGGGCCTTTGACACGCCGGGACCGGGTCACGATCCCTGACCAGTCGGGGCGATCAGCCGCCCATCTGGGCCGAAGCCGCAACGACAGCATCCGCCATCTGCTTGCACATATCGGCAATGCTGCTGCCCTGGGCTTCCGCCGCCGCCAGATCCTGCTCGACACCGCCGACCGAGAGCTTGCCCTCTTTGCCTTTGGCATAGGCTTCGTCGCCTTTGGTGGCATCGGTCGCTGCCGGCAGCAGCGCCATCATCTTGGTCTGGGCCTCGACGGCCGCGCCATCGGTGTGACCCTCGGTCTGGCAGTATTCCAGCAAACCAAGCTGATTGCGCGCCGCAGCCACGGCGTCATCCATCGTTTGCGCCATCAGCGGCGCGGCAAAAAGAGAAGCCACCAGAGCAGCCGAAGACAGGACCAGAGACTTACGCATATCAAACTCCACAATTGGGATCATTGCTGCGGCACAAAACAGGGCCGCCACGCAAAGAGCAAGTTCTCATCGCGCGGCGGCCGCGGCAAGGCAAGAACCTGCTGAAATTCAAGATGAAACGGCAGGATTTCGCTACTTGACCAATTCCGGGGAGACGACCCGACGGGTATGGAAATCGCTTTGACCAAGGAAATCGACAAAGGCCCGGAGCGCCGCCCCCATATTGCGCGAGCTGGGCCAGATCACACTCACCGGCAGTTCCGGCAGGCCGTAATGCGTCAGGATCGGCACCAGCCGCCCCGCCGCCAGATCCGCCGCAACCTGAAAGCCAACGGTCAGCGCGACCCCCTGCCCCTCCAGCGCCGCCGTGCGGATCATATCGCCGTTATTGGTCGAGAATGCCGGCGTCACCTTCTGATGGATCACCTCATTGCCGCGACGGAACGGCCAGGTGCCGGCACTTTTCGTATTGGTGTAATAGAGAATGCGATGTTCGCTCAGATCGGCGGGATCTGTCGGCGTGCCATGTTCGGCAAGATAATCCGGTGAGGCGACCAGCACCGTATCGACCTGGCACAGATGCCGGGCCCGCATGCTGCTGTCATCCAGCACCCCCACCCGGATGGTGGCATCAAACCCCGCCGCAACCGGATCAACACAGCCATCATCAAGCGAAAGATCCAGCCGCACATCGGGATAGGCTTCCATAAAGCGCATCACATGCGGGTTCAGAACCTGAAGCGTGAACGTGACCGGCGCCCCGATCCGCAGCTTGCCCGCCACCATTCCGACGCCCTGACGGACGGAATCATCGGCGTCATCCAGATGTTGCAGGATTTCGCGTACCTGTTCGAAATAAGAACGCCCCAGCTCCGTCGGGCTGAGCGAGCGGGTCGACCGGGTCAGGAGTTGCGCCCCAAGCCGCGCCTCCAGATCCGAGACATATTTGCTGACAAGGCTGCGCGAGACCCCCATCCGCCTGGCAGCCCCCGCAAAGCTGCCCTCTTCGATAATATGAACATAAGTGCGCAGAACTGCCGTATCCATAACACATACCCGGTTTCCGGTGATTTATACGTGCAGGACTTAGGCATGCGAATGTCTTCCGACAACCGGAGACCACGCGGCGCATCTGTGCGGCAGAGCGCGAATTTCACATCAATGTTACTGTTAAATGACAGCAGAACATGCGCGGCGCAGATACCGGCCCTTTGCCGCCTTCCTGTTTAATAAAGGGACAGCCGCTGATGCAGCTGCCCCTTTTGCCATCCGGCCGCCTTGCGCCCGGATCCTGGTTCAGCCACGGCCTTTGCTGGTGTCGCGCGGGCCAGCCGGGATTTTGGTCACTTCAACCGGGGTCGAGCGTTCCAGACCAAGCTGATGCAGCTCTTTGCTGGATTTGATCTGGGCTGCCGGCACTTCGACGATTTCCGGAGCAGCGCGGGTGATTTTCGGAGCCGGCAGAGCGGCCAGAGCGAACTGGCTCGAAGCGGCGATGAGGGCGGCAGCGGTGGCGATGGTAGCGAAGCGTTTCATTTTATTGTCCTTTCGGGTTTTTCGTGACGCTGTTCTGCGTCGGATGAGAGGGATATAGACCTGCGTATCCGCTAACATCAGGCCCGCTTTCTCGACATCTGTGTTCATATATGCTGATCAATGCCGCAGCGCAGAAGCTGTCTTGGCACTGCGCGCCCACGAGATCTGCGGGCCGCGAGACCGAAATCGTCATGACCCTGTTACACAAATGCAGGATTGCCGTTACCGAACCCGCATATTCCGGCAGGCGAAGGCCGACTCGCCGGTCTGCACATCAGGAGTGATCCATGAACACCGTGAAACTCGCCGTCTCCGCTCTTGCGATGGCTGCTGCGGCCTCGGCCGCCTCTGCGCGCGACCAGATCCAGCTGTCGGGCTCGTCCACCGTTCTGCCCTATGCCACCATCGTAGCCGAAGCTTTCGGTGAGAATTTCGACCACCCGACCCCGGTTGTCGAAGGTGGTGGTTCGGGCGGCGGCCGCAAGAAACTCTGTGAAGGCGTTGGCGAAAACACCATCGACATCGCGAATTCGTCCTCGCGCATTTCGCAATCGGATATCGACCTCTGCGCCAAAAACGGCGTGGCCGAGATCCTCGAAGTCCGCATCGGCTATGACGGCATCGTCTTCGCTTCGGCCGTGGATGGCCCGGAATTCGCTTTCGAGCCGGCTGACTGGTACAATGCGCTCGCCGCTCAGGTCGTCAAAGACGGCGCTCTGGTTGCCAACCCGAACAAGGCCTGGGCCGATGTGAAGGTCGATTTCCCGGCGCAAAACATCCTCGCCATGATCCCGGGCACCAAGCACGGCACCCGCGAAGTGTTCGACGTGAAGGTTCTGGAAGTCGGCTGCAAGGCCACCGGCGCCTATGACCTGTTCCTCGCCGCTGCTGAAGGCGACGACGATGCGAAGAAGAAAGCCGCTGTTTCGGGCTGCCACGCCCTGCGCACCGATGGCGTTTCGGTCGATATCGACGGCGACTACACCGAAACCCTCGCCCGCATCGACGCCGATAAGAACGCCATCGGCGTCTTCGGTCTGAGCTTCTACCAGAACAACACCGATAAGCTGCGCGTTGCCACCATCGACGGTATCGTGCCTTCGGTGGAAACCATCGCGGCCGGCGAATACCCGATCTCGCGCCCGCTTTATATCTACGTCAAGAAAGCCCATTTCGGCGTGGTGCCTGGCCTGAAGGATTTCGTCCAGTTCTTCGTCTCGGATGAAGTGGCTGGCCCGGATGGCCCGCTCGCCGCTTACGGCCTCGTCTCGGATCCGGAACTGGCCGCAACCCAGGCTATGGTCGAGGCAGAAACCCCGATGGGCCCGCTGAACTGATCCCTGCCGGGACTGGTGACTTCACGAAAAACGAAAGGCGTCCGGAAGATATCCGGGCGCCTTTTTCTGTCTTTCTGACGGTGCAAGGCGGCGCGGCCGCCCCCCGGGACTGTGCGGATCAGAAGGAAGCCGACAGGTCCTCCTGGCTGCTATCCTCCACCCGGAAGGGTCAGACCGGGATATTGTCGATCAGGCGCACGCCGTCGAGCCAGGCGGCGGCAAGCATCCGGCGCGGGCGCTTCGGGTCATCCGAGGGCATCAGCGTGCCGGCATCGCGCAATTCGATATATTCCACCCGCTCGAACCCGGCATTTCGCATGGTTTCCGCCGCCTCGCGGATCGCCATACGGTCGCTCTGGCCGTCACGGATCTCGTCGGCGGCGCGGCTGATCGCGGCGTATAGAACCGGCGCGATGTTGCGGCCCGCCCCGGTCAGCTGGCGGTTGCGCGAGGACATGGCGAGACCATCCGCTTCGCGCACCGTCTCGCAGCCGACGATCTGCACCGGCAGGTTGAGATCAGCCACCAGCCGCGTCACCACCTGTAACTGCTGCCAGTCCTTCTGGCCGAAATAGCCGCGCTGCGCCTCGGTCATACCAAGAAGCTTGGTCACCACCGTCGCGACCCCGTCGAAATGGCCCGGGCGCATGCGTCCCTCAAGCGGTTCTGACACGCCACCGACCGAGACCGTGGTGATGAAGCCATCGGGATAGACCTCATCGACATCCGGCGCGAAGACCACATCCACCGGCACCGATTTCAAAAGCGCCGCATCGGAGTCCAGCGTGCGGGGATAGCGGCTCAGATCGTCAGGATTATTGAACTGGCGCGGGTTGACGAAGATCGTGGTGATCACGCGCTCGCATTCCAGCCGCGCCCGCCGCGCAAGCGAAAGATGTCCCTCATGCAAAGCGCCCATCGTTGGCACCACGCCGGTCATATCGCCAGCCGCCCGCCAGGCCCGCACACATTGGCGCAGCTCGGCTACAGTATGAATGATTTCAGTCATTTGGAAGTCTTTGGTCCTGGCATAGTGTCAGCAAAGGAATGGTCAGGGCCAGGAAAGGCGCGCGCGCGCACCTCGGCGGCATAGGTCGCGATGGCCTGATCCGCAGCCTCACCCAGATTGCCATAGCGCTTGACGAATTTCGGGCGGAATTCGGTGAAAAGCCCCAGCATATCATCGACCACCAGAACCTGGCCGTCACAATCGACACCCGCGCCGATCCCGATGGTCGGGATCGCAAGTGCCCCGGTGATCCGCGCCGCGAGCCCGGCCGGCACCTTTTCCAGCACCACCGAATAGGCGCCCGCCGCCTCGGTTGCCCGGGCATCGGCCATAACTTTCTCAGCCTCACCGTCACGCCCGACGACCTTATAGCCACCCAGCGTATTCACCGATTGCGGCGTCAGCCCGATATGCGCCATCACCGGCACACCGCGCGCGGTCAGAAACGCAATCGTTTCCGCCATATGCGCGCCGCCTTCGAGCTTGACCGAGGTCGCGCCGGTCTCGGCCATCAGCCGGCTGGCATTGCGAAACGCCTGGGCCGGGCTTTCCTCATAAGACCCGAAGGGCATGTCGATCACCACCATGGCCTTTGACGCGCCCCGGACCACGGCGCGGCCATGCAGGATCATCATCTCCATCGTCACGCCGATGGTCGAGGGCAGTCCGTGGATCACCATGCCAAGGCTGTCACCCACCAGGATCACATCGCAATGCGGATCGACCAGCCGCGCAACCGGCGTCGTATAGGCGGTGAGGGTGACGATCGGCGCCCCCCCTTTCATGGCCCTGATATCGGGCGGCAGAACCGCCCTGGCGGAGGAAGTGGCGCTCATCGGCGGTGCTAATCCTGGGCTTCGTTAACAGATTGCGCGGCATAAGGGCATAGCGCTGCAACTTGTGCAAGAATTAAGCGCCGCAGTGCAGCACCTGGGCTTTCGCCCCTCCGGCGGCCCCTCTTGACGGCGCTGCGCCTCCCGGCGCCAATGGGCCAAACCGGGCGGCGACCGGGCTTATGCCCGGTACAGCCCCTTACAGCCACGGAGCAATTGATGACCCATCCCCTGATCCTGCGCGTCACCCGTGACGGCATCACGCCCGAAACGGACCGCCCTTCGGCCGAAAAGGTGATCGCGGGCGATCCGGTCCATACGACCTGGAGCCTTGAGGAAAAGGAGGGGCTTTATTCCGGCCTCTGGCAGGCGACCAAAGGCAAGTGGAAGGTCTCTTATGACGAATGGGAATATGTCTATATCCATGAGGGCCATTCGGTGGTGACCGACCAGAATGGCGCTGAGACCCATCTGAAAGCGGGCGACAGCTTCATCATCCGCCCCGGTTATGCCGGCACCTGGGAGGTGATCGAGACCACGCTGAAAGACTATGTGATCGTCGCCTGAACATCGCCTGAGGCCCCGGGAATACCCCGGTCAATGCCCCGGACAATGCCCATATATCAGGGGCGGTGATCTGGACTTTGACCGCGAATATGGCAGCCGAAAACGGTCCCTCCACATGAAAAAACCGCGCCAGAATCCGGCGCGGTTTTCATCTGTTCAGGTTTGGGCGGGTTCAGCCCGCAGCGGCTGTTTCGGCCTCTGGCAGCGGGCAATCCTCGGCCGCGATCTTCTTGCGCTTGCATTGTTTCAGGCGCTTTGCCTCGGCCTTTTCTGCCGCGGCGCGGGCATCTGCCTCGGCTTTGACGATGGCCGCCTCATCTGCCGCCTTCTTCGCGATGTTAGCCTCGGTCTCAGGGACAGCACGGCCAAAGGCGTCATCCATATAGGGGCCCTCAAGCGCGACACTCTCGGCTTCGCTGCGGACCTTGACATGGGTGCCACTGCCGGCGCGGGTGTAGAGATCCATCACATCCTGGTTGTAAAGACGGATGCAGCCCGCGCTGGTCGCCAGCCCGACCGACGCATTGTCGATGGTGCCATGGATGCGGAACATGGTGTCACGGCCGCCGCGATAAAGGTAAAGCGCGCGCGAGCCCAGCGGGTTTTCAAGGCCACCCGGCAGACCACCGGCATATTCCGCGTAAAGATCGGGGCGGGTGCGGATCATATTGGCGGTCGGCGTCCAGGACGGCCATTCCGCCTTGCGCCCGATATAGCCATTGCCACGGAACGAGGTGCCCTCGCGGCCCACCGCGATGGCATAGCGCACTGCGCGCCCGTCAGGCATCACCCAGTAGAGCTTGCGCGAATAGACATCGACCACGATCGAGCCGGGCGCGTCATCGCCGTTATAGGCGACCTCGGCGCGGCGATGGTCCTCCATCAGATATTTCGGCGCCACCGCCGGAATATGGATGGCGCCGTCATCGACGGCCTCATAGCCGGCGACCACGCCCGGCGTCTCTTCGATTTGCGGTTTCGCGCCACAGGCAGCAAGGGCGGAAAGGGCAAGCACGGCAACAAGGCGGGGCAGTGTGAAAATCACGAAGATTATCCCGGTGTGGTGAAAACGACTCAGGACGGCCCCCGCCGTCCCGCATAGAGTCCATGCGCCACGCCCTCCGCGCCACGTCAAGTCCCGAAGGGCCGCGCGCGTCGATTCAGGTGCCAGACCGGCCAATGCACAGGTTAAGTGTTGCGACTGAGGCAACAAATCAGCCATCCCCCCGCAGCGGGCTTTGCCCGGTCCGGACCATGCGGCGCGGGCGCAAGTACGGGTGCAGGCACTGGATCAATGACAGAAATGCGGGCAGTCTGCGCCTTGAACAGGATCGAGCAGAAGATGCGGAAGGGATGCGGCGGATGCGGCCAGGACCAGGCAATCTGATCACCGATGTCGCTGGGTTTCGGGTCGGCAATGCCTCGGATCCGGTCCTGCGATCAGGCGTCACCGTCCTGACGGCGGACCGCCCCTTCACGGCGGCGGTACATGTCATGGGCGGCGCCCCGGGCAGCCGCGAGACCGATCTTCTCGCGCCCGACCGGCTGGTGAACGGGGTAGATGCGCTTGTGCTGTCCGGCGGTTCGGCCTTTGGTCTTGATGCCTGTTCCGGCGTGGTGGCGGGGCTGCGCGCAATGGGCCGTGGCTATGCGGTGGGCGACCAGCGGGTGCCGATCGTGCCGGGTGCCATCCTCTTCGACCTGCTGAATGGCGGCGACAAGGCCTGGCCCGAAGCGGCCGTAACCAGCCCCTACCCCGCCCTTGGTCGCGCCGCGCTGGAGGCGGCGGCCGCAGGTTTCGGCCTCGGGAGCGTCGGAGCAGGCACCGGCGCAATGACCGGCACGCTGAAGGGCGGACTGGGCTCGACCTCGGCGGTGCTGCCCTCGGGGATCACGGTCGGGGCCCTGGTCGCGGTCAATGCGCTTGGTCAGGTGACGGCGGGTGACGGCCCCTGGTTTCTCGCCGCCCCGTTCGAAGAGGGCGCCGAATTCGGTGGCCTCGGCCCCGCACCGGCGCTGCCCGCACCCGCCGCTCCCCTGCCGATGAAGCGGATGGGCGAGGCCACCACCATCGCGATTGTCGCCACAGACGCCATATTGACCAAAGCCGAGGCGCATCGGGTCGCGGTTGCGGCACATGATGGCATGGCGCGGGCGATCTGCCCCTCGCATACGCTGATCGACGGAGATCTGGTCTTCGCCGCCGCGAGCGGGGTGCTGCCCCTGCGCGATCCGCTGACCGATCTGTTCCAGATCGGCCATGCGGCGGCAGTCTGCCTGTCGCGCGCCATTGCCCGCGCGGTCTGGCTCGCCCGCCCGGAGCGCGGCGATCTGCAACCCTGCTGGTCTGAACGGTTCGGTCGGAAGGGCTAGCCCCGTCAGGAAAGGCGGTCAGCCCCAGCGGCCCAGCGCGTCCTCATCGCTGTCTTTGGCGGCAACCCATTCGGCGCCCCCGGCGGTGAAGGCCTTTTTCCAGAACGGCGCGCGCGATTTGAGGTAATCCATCAGGAACTCAGCCGCCTCGAAGGCCTCACGACGATGCCGGGCGGCGGTGGCAACCATCATGATCGCCTCGCCCGGAACCAGCCGCCCGAAACGGTGGATCACCAGTGTCGCAGTGAGCGACCAGCGGCGCGCGGCCTCTTCGGCAATGGCCTGGATCGCAAGGGCGGTCATCGCAGGATAATGTTCGATTTCAAGCGCTTCGAGGATACCGCCCTCGTCGCGTACAAGGCCGGAAAAGCTGACAACCGCGCCAGCCGGAGCGGCGGCAGAGGTAAAGCGGTTCAGCTCTGCCCCCTGGTCAAACGCCGCCGCCTCTACCCGGATCTGTGGCGCGGTCACGGCTCAGCCCCCGGTCATTGGCGGGAAGAAAGCCACTTCCCGCACGCCTGCAAGCGGGGCGTCAAAATCCGCCAGCTCCTGATCAAGCGCCACCCGCAGGCTGGTCAGATCGGCGAAGGCCAGAGCGTAGGCCTCGTCGCGCAGCGCGAGCTCCTGCACGAGATCGGCAACCGTTGCCGCCCCGGTCTCGACCCTCTCGCGTGGCAGACCGATCTTTTCGCGCAGCCAGGCGAAATAGAGGATCTCGATCATGGATCATCCCGCAGATATGGTCTTGATTTCGCAAAATACTCCCAGCCGGTGAAGGCGGTGAGGATGGCCGCGATCCAGATCAGCACAAGGCCGATGGAATTGGCATAAGAAGCGCAGTTTTGTGTGACGCAGGCCCGGATCGGATCGGCCGTGCCGGCGCGGACCGCATCGACATATTGCTCGACCGTCATGCCACGCGCCGCAATCCCGTTGACGTAATCGAGCCCGGTCCCAAGAAAAAGCGCTGCAATCGCAACCATTTGCGCGGTGGTTTTCCATTTGGCGAGCTGTGTCACGCGCAGCGTGCCGGCTTTAGCCCCGATAAACTCGCGAAGCCCCGAGACAAAAACCTCACGGAAGAGGATCACCGTGGCGGGCAGGATCAGCCAGGGGTTCATGCCGTTATAGCCTGTCAGAACCATGATCGCGATCACCACCATGGCCTTGTCGGCAATCGGATCCAGCATGGCCCCGAATTTGGATTCCTGTTTCCACAAGCGCGCAAGATAGCCGTCGAAATAGTCGGTCACCGCCGCGCCGATGAAAAGCGCAAGCGCCAGCCAGTCGGCCCATGGCCTGTGAAAATACAGAAACAACACAGCTACGCCGGGAGCCGCGAGCAGCCGCATGAAAGTGAGGGTATTTGGGATCGTCCAGCGCATGCCGCCATTCGTAGCCGAGGCTTCGGCCTCTGGAAAGGGGGACAAAGGATTTGACAAAGACCTGGCCCGACAGGGTGACCTTTATACCGCTGTCGACCACTCGTTATCGCAGGCAGACCAGATCTCTTTGCCCGGCTCGCCGGTCAGAAAGAGAAGAAACGCGTCATATTCTTTTCCGGTTACAGGTCGAAGCAGCGTTCTGATCAGGGTGAACCTGCGGCAGCTGAAATCCGCCAGCCGGTTCTGACTTGTAAATACCCGTTGCCTCCTGTTGCCGGACGGCACCAGTCCCGGTTTGGTGCCCGTGATTGCCAGGGTCACCTGCTGCAAAGGCCCAGCCCTCTCACAGCCTCCCCTTTTCGGCGCGGGCGGCGTCTGGCGCGGCCCGCTGCCAGACAGGTGATCCTGATGTCGTCGGAGCCACCACAATAGCCCCCGCTTTCAGAAGACCTTTCCTGCTGCCGGGAAACGGACAGGTATCCGCTACCCATTTCGGTCAGCTCGCAGCCAGCGCCTTGCTGCGGTCAGGTGCACGCAGCAGGGTCAGTGCCTGATCAATCGCGGCAGAACGATCCATCAATGCCTTCAGGCTTTCCGAGACCGACGCCTGCACCTCGTCAATGCGGTCAATTGTGGCAGTCAGCGCAGTCTGACTGTCCTGGGTCTTGCGGCTTTCCACGCGGGCCAGAATGCGGATCGTATCAAGGCCCAGGATCATCCGCCTGAGATCCATACTGGCCTCATTGAGGATCCCCGCCAGCTTGCCGGCCTCCTTCAGGGAAACCTGGGCCGAGCTGCGGGAATCGCGGATCACCCCTTCCAGAACCTTGCCTTCGACCCGTCGCTCCTCGCCGTCTTTTTCGCGTTCAACCCTTTCGCCAGTATTGTAGATCTCGACCAGCTCGCCCTGGAGCCGCGAGGTGCCGGCGAGGATCAGGCTTCGGCGCACGGCGCTGGCCATCTGGCCACAAAGATTGCCCTTGCCAGATACGAATTCCGAAAGCCGGCGCGAGATCTCTTCCGAGGAGTTCTTGTAATTCACTGAAATCTGGCTGATCGGCCCGCCCTGGGGTTCCAGCCTGGCCGCAACCAGTCGCATATTCACCGGCAGCAGCACCAGATCGGAAAACTGCGACACCAGCCGCGCCTGTTCCGACAGTGTCTCGACAAGCAGGCTCAGGAGCGAGGCCAGCGTCTCGGTGCTGCGATCCACCGGCCGTTTCAGCTGCATATCCCGCGACCGGATTTCTGTCGCGAGCGCCTGGGCCGCAAAGGCATCATAGCTGGGAAACCCCAGCTCTGCGAGCCGCGCCAGCAGGATCTGCGACGAGGCTTCGGGGGTCAGTCCCTCGCTTTGTTCGCGCTCGCGCAACCCGGCATATTCCGACCGGATCTTTTCAAAAATCGGGCTTGAGGGGCGCAACCTCACCGAAAAGAACCCCCCTTCGCAGGGCATTGCCGCCGCGAGGACCCAGTAATAGCCGCCATCCGCCTTGCGGTTTTTTACATAGCCGACCGCAGGCTCGCCCGCTTTCAGCATTTGCCAGAACAGGTAGAAGAACCCTTTGGGCATATCAGGGTGGCGGATAACCCGGTGCGGCGCCCCGATCAGATCGGCCCAGGGGATCCCGGCCATGCGTCGGAACACGGAATTCCCCGACCGGATCAGCCCGCGCGGACAGGTGCGCGAATAGATCAGTTCGGAAAAGGCGAATTCAGCCTCACAATTATCGGTCAGCTCGGTCGGGCGGGTCACATCGGCACCTGTCGATCAGAATCACCCCATAGTGCCGCCAGAGGTTTAAGGACTCCTTTCCAGCCGCCTCAGCCGTTTTCGCCCTCGCGCCGACCCGGTCCGATCCCCATGCCCCCCATGCCACCGCCGCCCATACCGCCGCCACCGCCACCAGAGCCGCCGCCATCCCCGCCACGCCCCCCGGATTTCCCGGCCGCAGCGCCGCCCCGTGTCGGCCCCTGGGACGGGATCACCACATCCCCCGGCACCGGCTCCAGATCCAGCGCCGCGCGGATATAGGCGCGCAGCGAGACGACCAGCGCCGCCGTCGGCACCGGCCGCCCCGCCGCCATATCGGCCGCCGCCGCGGCCGCAAGCCGCACCTGCTCCTCTGTCCCGAGCAGGATGATATCCGACAGCGCCGCCTCGACCGCATCGCGCACCACCCGCGTGCGCTCCAGCCGGCTGGCCGAAGAGGTGATCACCTCTGCATCGGCGCCCTCGGCTTCGAGCCGGGCCCGCAGGTCACGCAAATGGGTCGGATCGACCGTCAGCGTGCCCGTAAATGATCCGCCCAGCACCTTGTAAGCCGCGATCAGCACTTTCAGCCGCTCATTGATCTGACGGTTCATCCGCTGCTGACGCTGCTGAATCGTCAGCATCATGACAATGCGGATCCCCACACCGATCAGCGTCACCAGAAGCAAACTGGCTACCGTCGCCAGCAATGTCTGCCATGAGGTGAAATCCAGAAACCGCATATTGCCCCCCCGCCTGAAGCTCCGCTCATTTTCTGTCCATAAATATCCCGCGGGGGTCCGGGGGCGCGAAGCCCCCGGCGACAGGCCCCTACTCGCGATGGAAGAAATTATAGACCGTCTCGGCCATCGCCTCGGAGATCCCTTCCACCGCCATCAGATCCGGCAGGGCCGCCCGGCTGACCGCCCTGGCCGAACCGAAATGCGCCAGCAAGGCGCGTTTCCTCGCCGCCCCCACACCCGGGATCTCATCAAGCGGCGTTGCGCTGACCACTTTCGCGCGTTTTGCCCGATGCGCGCCATTGGCCCAGCGATGCGCCTCATCGCGCAGGCGCTGGATGAAATACAAAACCGGGTCATTGCGTTGCAGCGCAAAGGGACGCTGGCCCTTGCGGTGGAATTCTTCCTTGCCGTGATCGCGGTCAATGCCCTTCGCGACCCCGATCACCTGCATATCCTCGATCCCCAGATCGGCGAGGATCTCTTCCACCGCCGAGATCTGCCCGGCGCCACCGTCGATCAGCAGGAGATCCGGCCAGGCATCGGATTGCCGGTCCGGATCTTCGCGCACCAGCCGTTCAAACCGCCGCGTCATCACCTCGCGCATCATGCCGAAATCGTCGCCGGCCGCGCCGGCCGCGCCCTTGATATTGAACTTGCGATATTGCGATTTCAGGAAGCCTTCCGGCCCAGCCACCACCATGCCGCCGATCGGATGCGCGCCCTGGATATGGGCGTTGTCATAGATCTCAATACGGTCCGGCGGGCCTTCCAGCCCGAAGGCCTCGGCCAGCCCGTCAAGCAACCGCCGTTGCGTCGCCGATTCCGACATCCGCCGCGCAAGGCTTTCACGGGCATTCCTCGCGGCATTCTCGACCAGCTCGGCCTTTTCGCCCCGCTGCGGCACCGCAAGCTCGACCTTATGGCCGGCGCGCTCGCTCAGTGCCGCGCTGACCAGATCCAAGTCTTCCGGCGCATGTGACAGCAACACGAGGCGCGGCGGTTCCTTATTGTCGTAAAACTGCGTCAGGAAGGCCTCGATGATCTCGGCCTCCTCCGCGCCCGAGCCGGTTTTCGGGTAGAAATCCTGATTGCCCCAGGACTGATTCGCGCGGATGAAAAACACCTGCACACAGGCCTGGCCATGATCGAGATGCAGCGCCACGATATCCGCCTCGGAAACCGTGCGCGGGTTGATCCCCTGCGAAGTCTGCACCGCCGTCAGCGCCTGGATCCGGTCGCGCAAAGCCGCCGCACGTTCGAATTCCAGCTCGTCCGAGGCTTTTTGCATCTGCCCTGCCAGCTCGGCCTGGATGGTCGAGGATTTCCCCGACAAAAACCGCCCGGCATCCTGCACCAGCGCGTCATATTCCGCCTCGGACACCTTGCCCACGCAAGGAGCCGCGCAGCGTTTGATCTGATATTGCAGGCAGGGCCGCGTCCGGCTGGCGAACACGCTGTCGGTGCAATTGCGCAGCAGGAACACCTTCTGCAACTGGTTCAGCGTCCGGTTCACTGCGCCGGCGCTCGCAAACGGCCCGAAATAGCTGCCCTTTTCCTTCCGCGCGCCGCGATGCTTTTTCAGCTGTGGGAAATCATGCCCGCCGCCGATCAGAATATAGGGAAAGGACTTGTCGTCCCGCATCAGCACATTGTAGCGCGGCTTCAGCTGCTTGATCAGGTTCTGTTCCAAAAGCAGCGCCTCGACCTCGGTGCGGGTCGTCAGGAACATCATCGACTGCGTCTCGGAGATCATCCGCTGGATACGGTTCGAATTGCCGGTCGGGCGCGCATAATTCGACACCCGCGCCTTCAGATTGCGCGCCTTGCCGACATAAAGCACCTCGGAGGCGGCATTGAGCATCCGGTACACCCCCGGGCTGCCGTCAAGCAGCCGCAGATAGTCCTGGATCACCTCATATCCGCTGCGTGTCGCTGTGCTCATGGCCTGCCCCGTGGCGCATCCGCTGACATTTCCGTTCCCGGCAAAAGACAAATGCAGAAGGTCACGATTCTGCCTCCGCGCTGCAATGAACCAGAGCCAGGAGCAAGAGGGAAGAAGTCCACCGTTTCTGTGGATAAGTATGAGGAGAAACTTTCCGGAAGCCGGAATTTTCCTTGTTTTCGGCAGGCCTCACCGATTTGCCTAATTTTTGTGCATTTCCATAAAGCATTGAAAAACAGCAGAATATTTTCTCACTCACGACAAGGCGTTGAGAAATCAGGCCTTTTCGTAACAGGCTTGTGAAGCAAGGGGCGAAAGTGGACAAGTTAACGCCCCTGACCCGGCCGGAACGTGCCCGCCCCCCGGGCGCCGAGGTGCTGACCGGCATCAACCGCGATCATCTGGCCGGTCACGGCGGGGCTCTCTGTCAGGTAGCCAAGCGCGGAAGTGATGTCATCCAGACCGACACCGCGCTGCAAAACCGTGCCGCGGCGTTCCGCGCCATAATCGGCCTCGGACTGGCTCTCCGCGATCAAAGTCGGCCCCGGCCCGATGGCATTGACGCGGATATCGGGCGCAAGCTCCTGCGCCGCCGTTTGCGTCAGCGCCCAGAGGCCCATTTTGGCAATCGTATAGGTCGAGAAATCCGGCCCCGGTGCCAGCACCCGCTGGTCAATCATATTGACCACCATCCCCCGCGCCAGCCGCTCGCCAGCCGCATCGGTCAGCGCAAGCGGGCATTGGCGGGCAAAGCCCTGGATCAGCAGATAGGGCGCGCGCAGGTTCGATCCGATATGGCGATCCCAGCTTTCGCGTGTTGCTGTGCGGATCGTGTCCGCCTCGAAAATCGAGGCATTGTTCACCAGAAGCGTCAGCGGCCCAAGTTCTGCCACTGCCGCAGGTATCAGTGCCTCACAGGCGGCCTCATCCAGCAGATCGGCCTTTAAGGCCACCGCGCGCCGGCCAAGCGCGGTGATCTCTGCCGCCACCTCTGCCGCCGCCGCCCCGGAGCGCTGGTAATGCACCGCCACATCCCAGCCGCGACCGGCCAGATAGAGTGCCATCGCGCGGCCAAGCCGGCGCCCGGCCCCGGTGACCAGCGCCGTCTTCACTTCTTCCCCTTGCGGCAGTCACAGGGCGAGCGCCCCAGCAATGGCCGGCCACACTGCCCGCATTTTCCGGCCTTTGCCGGGCGCCCGCGCAGCATCCGCGCATCGGGGAACAGGATCTTGCCGATCATCCCGACCAGAGCCATGGCGCAGAGAAAAACGAGGATGATTTTCCACACCATGTCAGAGCCCGTAACGTGCAAACATCGCGCGCTCCTCTGCCGCAGCCAGCGCCGCCTCGCCAAGGTTGAGTCCGAAGCGGCTGAGCAGCCCGCGTTTGCGGGTGGTCACCGGCAGCAGGCGGGCCTTGTCGCCGTAAATCTCGCGCAGCTTCGGTTTCAGATGCGCAACGCCATCGACAAGGCCCAGATCCACCGCCTGCTGGCCCAGCCAGATATCGGCGTTGAAGAGATCGGCCCCTGCGGCCAGCCTCGCCCCGCGCCGGGCCTTTACATGGGCGATGAAGTTTTCATGCAGCGGCGTCAGCAGCGCGCGGATGCGGGCGACATCCTCCTCGCTCTGGGGCCGGAACGGGTCGGCGAAGCTTTTCGACGTGCCGGCGGTATGGACACGGCGCTCGATCCCGTGGCGGGCGATCAGATCGGTCAGACCAAAGCCCGCCATGATCACCCCGATCGAGCCGATGATCGAGCTTGCATCGACCCAGATATCGTCGGCAGCCGTCGCCAGCCAATAGCCGCCCGAGGCTGCCACATCCTCGACAAAGGCATGGACGGGGATCTTCTTCTCTTCGGCCAGCCGGCGGATCCGCGCCGCGATCAGGCTTGATTGCACCGGCGAGCCGCCGGGCGAATTGATCGCCAGTGCCACAGCCGCAGGTTTGCCGCGCGAAAAGGCGCGCTCGATCGCCAGAGCAAGGCCCGCATCATTGAGCGCCCGCCCTCCCTGGCCGATCTGGCCCTCAAGACGGATCACCGGAACCAGCGGCGGTTTTTTCAGAAAGGGGATGAATTTGCGCATGGCCCAGAGCTAAGGCCTCTGCCCCTTCGCGGCAAGTCCCCCACCGCCGTCACGCAGCTTTGCGACATCAGACGCGGCGGGTTCAGCGCGGCAGGCTTAACGCGACAGGGCTCCGCCTTGCCGCAATCTGCGGTATTGGCACCGGGCATATACACAACATTCAGGGCGGCAGACGGGTCTTTCAGGGCCACACTGCTTGTAGCAAAGCCCCGATGCGGCTAATCAGAAGTCCAGCCAGAGGATATCATGCGCATTCTGATCACCAATGATGACGGCATCAACGCCCAGGGGCTTGAAGTGCTGTACGAGATCGCCACCGAGATCGCCGGACCGGGCGGAGAAGTCTGGACCGTCGCCCCCGCTTTCGAGCAATCCGGCGTCGGCCATTGCATCAGCTACAACAAGCCCATGGCCATCGCGAAACTCGGCCATCGCCGCTATGCGGCCGAAGGCAGCCCCGCCGATTGCGTGCTGGCGGCGATCTATGATGTGCTCCAGGGCGCCAGGCCCGATCTGGTGTTGTCGGGCGTGAACCGCGGCAATAACTCGGCCGAGAATGTGCTTTATTCCGGCACCATCGGCGCCGCGATGGAAGGCGCGCTGCAAGGCATCCCCGCCATCGCCCTGTCGCAATATATGGGGCCCGAGACCGAAGGTCTTCCCGACCAGTTCGAAAGCGCGCGGGTCCATGGCGCCGGGGTGATCCGCCGCCTGCTGGAAAATGGCATCTGGACCGAAGATGATTACCGCATCTTTTACAATGTGAATTTCCCGCCACTGCCCGCGGCTCAGACCAGACCCCTACGCGTAGCGGCCCAGGGCTTCCGCCGCGACACGGCTTTCTCGGCCGAAGGTCAGGTCTCGCCCAATGGGCGCCGGTTCCTCTGGATCAAAGGCGGGCCGCAACACAGCCCCACCCTTCCCGGGACCGATGCCGAGCTGAACCTTGCCGGTCATATCTCGGTCACGCCGTTGCGCGCCGATCTGACCGCCCATGACCTGCTCGCCGATCTGGCGGCGCGCCTCGGATGAGCGCATGGCAGCCGGAGGATACGGAAGATGAGGCCTCCGGCAGCCATGCCGAACGAAAAATGCGTTTTCTTTTTGCCTTGCGCTCGCATGGGGTGACCGACAGCCGCGTGCTCTCGGCCATGGAAAAAGTCGATCGCGGCCGCTTTGTGAAAGGCGTCTTTGCCGCGCGCGCCTATGATGACATGCCGCTGCCAATCTCTTGCGGCCAGACGATCTCGCAGCCCTCGATTGTGGGGCTGATGACCCAGGCGCTTCAGGTCGGGCCGCGCGATACCGTGCTCGAGATCGGCACCGGCTCGGGCTACCAGGCCGCGATCCTGTCCTCGCTGGCGCGCAGGGTCTACACGGTCGACCGCTGGCGGCGCCTCTCGCGCGAAGCGCAGGAGATTTTCGCAGCGATGGGCCTGACCAATGTGACGGCGCTGGCGCGGGACGGGTCTTTCGGCTTGCCCGATCAGGCGCCGTTCGACCGCATCCTCGTGACCGCCGCCGCCGAAGACCCGCCGGGACCGTTGCTCGCGCAGCTGAAACCGGGTGGCATCATGGTGCTGCCGGTCGGGCAATCCGATACGGTGCAACAGCTGATCCGGGTGAAACGGCTGCCGAACGGCTTCGACTACGAGGAACTTCGCCCGGTGCGGTTTGTCCCTCTGGTCGAAGGGCTCGGGAATGAGTAGAATCACCTGAAACAGGCAGAACCGGGGGCAAATCCCGGAAGAATGAGGCGAAAAGGCAAAAGGCGGAGCAGATGACCCAGATTTCCCATGATCCCGTGAGGCGCAGCGTTTTGCCAGGCGAAGGCAAGGGACGGACGCGGCTGGGGCTGGTTCTCATGTCCTGTGCCACGATGGCGCTGACGGGCTGCGTGAACAACAATAATTTCGACTGGGATCTGCGCGGCGGCCCCGGCGGCACTTCGGAAGAGGCGCGCCAGGCAACGGCTTCGCGCCCGGTCCCTGATGGCAATGGCGTGCTGTCATACCCTGGCTATCAGATGGCACAGGCGCGGCGCGGCGAAACGGTCGCCACCATGTCCTCACGGCTGGGGCTGAGTGCGACCGATGTGGCGCGCACCAACTCGCTGCAGATCAACGATCCGCTGCGCGAGGGCGAGCTTTTGCTGCTCCCCGGCCGGGTCGCCGCGGCGCCGCAGCCGATGGTCGCAACTGCCCCGGTCGATATCACCGCAGGCGCAACGGCGGCGCTTGACCGGGTGGAAAGCTCGGCCCTGCCGCCTCCGGCCAGCACGAAACCGGTGGCCGTGAGCACGCCAGGCGGCGGCAAGGAACCGACCCGCCACACGGTGAAACGCGGCGAAACCGCCTTCATCATCGCGCGCGCCTATAATGTTTCGGCGAAGTCGCTGGCGGAATGGAACGGGCTGGGATCGGATATGGCGATCCGCGAGGGTCAGACGCTGATCATCCCGGTCGCCACCGGCGCCGCCCCGAACCCCGAGCCGAAACCTTCGGCTCCGGGCTCCGGCAGCGCGACCCCGGTGCCGCCCTCGGCCTCAAAACCCCTGCCCGATGAGAAGACGACGCCAACCGGCACGAAACCCGCAGGCACCCCATCGTCTCCCGATATGGGGGCAAGCCGCACCGGCGCTTCGGCCTCGCGCATGACGATGCCGGCCTCCGGCAGCATCGTCAAAGGCTATGACCGAAAGTCGAACCAGGGCATCAATATTGGCGCGGCGGCGGGCTCTGCCGTCAAGGCCGCAGATGGCGGCACGGTGGCCGCGATCACCCGCGATACTGAACAGGTGCAGATCGTGGTGATCCGGCATTCGAACGGGCTGATGACGGTCTATGCCGGCGTCGACCAGCTGAAGGTGAAAAAGGGCGACTCTGTCAGCCGCGGACAGCAGATCGGTGTGGTGCGTTCGGGCAACCCGTCCTTCCTGCATTTCGAGGTCCGCAAGGGCGTCGACAGCCTGGATCCGATGCCCTATCTCCAGTGACACCTGCGGAAAGGGGCGCTGCCCCCGTCTGCTGACGCAGACTCCCCCGGGATATTTAGAGACAGATGAAAAGTCGAAGAGCGGATTTCATCTGTCTCTAAAATATCCCCGCCGGAGGCATCCGCAGCCAGCCAGACGCGCCGGCATCAGAGCTTTGACACCAGCACCTTGTCGATCCTGAGCCCGTCGAGATCCACGACCTCGAAGCTTAGGGCCACGCCATCCGGCGCCTGCAGGGCAAAACGCTCGCCAAGACCCGCCATATGGCCGAGCTGGTGCAGGACCAGACCCGCCACGGTGTCATATTCGCCGGCCGCATCGCGCGGCAGGCCCATACGGTCACAAAACTCATCAGCCGGCATCCAGCCTGCGACGAGGAGCGATCCGTCGGTGCGTTCAAAGACCGGAGGCTCGCGCGGGTCCGCCCCGGCCTCGGCGCCGGTGATCGCCTGCAAGAGGTCGCTTTGCGTGATCAGCCCTTCGAAATTGCCATATTCATCATAGACCAGCGCCAGGTGCTCGCCCGATCTTTGCAGCACCGCGACCACATCCAGCGCCTCCATCCGGTCCGAGATCACCGGAACATTGCGCAAAAGCCTGCGCAGATCCGGCAGGTCGCCCCGCGCCAATACGCCATAGAGATCCGCGAGCCGGATCACCCCCAGCACATCCCCCGCCGCATCGGCGACCGGGATGCGGCTCTGGCTGATCCCGCTGACCCGCGCTGCCACCTCATCGGGCTCCAGATCCACCGGCAGCGTCGTCACCTCCTGGCGCGGCGTCATCAGCGCGCGTGCCGTGCGGTCCGACAGCCGCATCACGCCCGAGATCATATTGCGCTCTTCTTCTTCGAGAACGCCGCCCTGCTGCGCTTCGGTCAAAAGCACATTAACCTCTTCCTCGGTGACCCTGTTACCGCTCTCGCCGCGCTGCCCCAGAAGCCTCAGGATCAGCCGGCCGGAATTTTCCAGAAACCACACGACCGGCGCCGCCACGACCGACAAAAGCGCCATCATCGGCGCGACCTTTGCCGCCACCGCCTCGGGATTGCGCAAGGCGATCTGTTTCGGAACCAGTTCTCCGATGATCAGCGAGACATAGGTGATCGCGATCACCGCACCGCCGACGCCGATCCGCGAGGCCCAGGCATCGCTCATCCCCCCGGCGGCCAGCCAGGCGGCAAGGCGCCCGCCCAGCGTATCCCCCGCCAGCGCGCCCGAAAGCACCCCGACCCCGGTGATCCCGATCTGCACCGTCGAGAGGAACCGCCCCGGATTTTCCGACAGCCGCAGCGCCTGGGCTGCGCCGCGCGACGTGGCGGCCATGCTTTTCAGCCGTGCCGGCCGCGAGGACACCACCGCCAGCTCTGACATCGAAAAGACGCCGTTCAACGCGATCAGCGCCAGAAGGACCAGGATTTCCGTCAGCATCGGGCCGCCCTTTCTTTGCGCAACGGGCGCAAAGTGGCCGGCCCGCGCCACATTCAGTCTGTTGTCACACTGCCAGCGTCACGCCTTCGCGCGCTGCCAGATCGCAGAAAAACTGCCAGGCCACCCGGCCCGAGCGCGAGCCGCGCGTCGCCTGCCATTCAATCGCTTCGGCCCGCAGCCGTTCTGGGCTGACAGTGACGCCATGCGCATCGCAATAGCCCCGGATCATCGCCAGATATTCGTCCTGGCTGCAGGGATGGAAGCCGAGCCAGAGCCCGAACCGGTCCGAGAGTGAGACCTTTTCCTCGACCGCCTCGCCGGGATTGATCGCCGAGGAGCGCTCATTCTCGATCATATCGCGCGGCATCAGGTGACGGCGGTTCGAGGTGGCGTAGAACAGCACATTTTCCGGCCGGCCCGAGATCCCGCCATCCAGCACCGCCTTCAGCGATTTGTAATGCTGGTCGTCATGGCTGAAAGAGAGATCGTCGCAGAACAGAAGGAACCGCTGCTCCGGCGCCGCGCGCAGATGCGACAGGAGCCGCGCGACCGTCGGCAGGTCTTCCCGTGCGAGTTCCACGATCTTGAGGCTCAGCCCCTCTGCGAGGATCTGCGCATGGGCGGCTTTGACGAGGCTCGATTTCCCCATGCCGCGCGCGCCCCATAGCAGCGCGTTATTCGCGGGCAGGCCGCGCGCGAAATGGCGGGTGTTTTCCAAAAGCGTGTCGCGTGATCGGTCGACGCCCACCAGCAGCGAGATATCGACACGCGAGACATGCGGAACGGGGTCAAGCCGTTCCGGCCCCGTGGCCCAGACAAAGGCCTCGGCTTCGGTGAAATCAGGATCGGGCAAAGGCGCCGGAGCCATTCGCTCCAGCGCCGCTGCGATCCGGGTGAGTTGGGGGGCCAGATCGCCCCCGCTCAGAGTATCCGTCATGCTTCGTCCGCGTCCTCTTCCCATTCGCCATTCGCACGTGCCTCGGCTTCCTGTTTCTTCTCGAAACGGCGCACGAGGAAAATGGAAACTTCATAGAGCGGATAGACGGCGGCGAACAGGATCAGTTGCGACATGATATCGGGCGGGGTGACGACTGCGGCCACGATCAGGATGATCACGATGGCATAGCGGCGCACGCCCGCCAGGCCCTTTGCCGTCACCAGCCCCGCGCGCCCCATCAGGGTCAGAAGCACCGGCAGCTGGAAACACAGACCGAAGGCAAAGATCAGCTTGAGCGAAATATCAAGCGTCTCATTGACCTTACCCTGGAAGACGATGCCGATCCCGCTGCCGGTCGCAGCCGGCACCGCCGGTGCCGCGCCGGGGATCACCACCTGTGAGCTGTCATGCAGCGCCCCCGCGACCTGGCCGAAGACCGCATTGAACATCGAAGTGACCGAGGCAAAGCCCAGGAAGAACTGCATCGCAATCGGGGTGACGACGAATTGCGCGAAAGCGGCGCCCAGCAGGAACAGCGCCGGCGAGGCCAGCAGGAAGGGCAGGAAAGCGCGCTTTTCGCTTTTATAAAGCCCCGGCGCCACGAAACGCCACATCTGATAGCCGATCACCGGGAAGCTGACGACCAGACCCGCGATCACCGAGACATGGATCAGGGTAAAGAAATACTCTTGCGGCGCGGTATATTGCATCACCGGATTGGGGTTTCCGAGCGCGCGCATCGCATTTTCGATCGGCTTCAGCAGGAAGCCGAGGATCGGTTCCGCCACCACGAAACAGGCCAGCATCGCAACGAGGAAGGCCCCGACCGACCACAGAATGCGGTTCCTGAGCTCGATCAGATGTTCGATCAGCGGGGCGGAGCTGTCTTCGATCTCCTGGGTCATGCCTGATCCTCCGCCTTATCGAGGCCAGTTTTTACAGCCGCTTTGACGGCGGGTTTTGCGGCAGTCTTGCGAGGCTTCGCGGCAGGTGTGCCGGTCTCGGCCTTTGCCGCTGCCGTCCTGGATTTTGCCACCGGCTTTTCGGCTTTCGGGGCAGGTGCCGCTTTGGTCTTTGCGGCGGTCCTCGTGCTGGCTTTGGTGCCGGGATCGCCAGCGGCTTCGGCCCTCGCCGCCGCGACCTTGCGCTTTGCGGCGGGCTTTGCGGCGGGGGCCGCGCCCAGCGATGTGCTGGTCACCGGCGGCGCGATGATCGTCGCCGGGACCGTCTCTGGCGCATCCTCGAAAGCACTCGCGGTGCTTTGCGGCGGAGGCGGCGTGTTGCGCAGCCGCTCTGCCGCTTCGCGGGCAATGGCCTCACGCTCGGCGCGTTTCATCGCGAGATCGGTGGTGTTCGGGCCAGCAGCGGCACCGGGAGAAACAGGCGCATTGGGATCCGGGATCGCGCCCGTCTCAGCCCCGGCGGGATCGGCCGCAACGGCGGATCCAAGCCCGACCGCCGCAGCAGGTGCCACGGCCCCGCCCGCTGCCGCCGTCGTGGCAGGCGTGCTGCCCCGCGCGGTCTTCAGCGGATCCCATTTCTCGAACTTATCCGCCGCCGATTTCACCGCATCAAGCCCCATGCTTTTGGGGCTTGTCACCTTGCGCAGGTCATTGGCGACATCCTGGACACCGCTCTCTTTTGCGGCATCTTCCATGGCGCGCGAGAATTCCCGTGCCATGGATCTGAGTTTTGCCGTGAACCGCCCCAAAGTGCGGAACATCTCGGGCAGGTCTTTCGGTCCGATGACGACAAGCGCCACCACACCAATGACCAGAAGCTCGGACCAGCCGACTTCCATCCGCGCCTCTCCTTAAATGCGTGTTGTCCCCAGGATCAGCCCGCCTGCAAGGCTTGCGGCCAGCCATCCGGCCGGCGGATTGCCTGCAACAAGGCTGCCTCGCCCGTCTCTGCCCGGCCCGGTAAGGGGTCGTCAGAGGGGGCGCTGACCCTTGCGGCTCAGACCTTGTCTTTTGCCACGGTCTCGGCCGGGGTCACATCCTTGGCAACCTCGGCGCGCTCTTTCTCGATCTCGGCAGTGCCATCAGACACGCCTTTCTTGAAGGCGGTGATGCCCTTGCCGACCTCACCCATCAGCGAGGACACTTTGCCCTTGCCAAAGAGCACGAGAACAACAACGGCGATAAGCAGAAGGCCGGGAAGGCCGATATTCTGAAGCATGGAAACCTCCATCCAAACGGGGCCCCGGTGGTTGACAGCCAGGGCGTGATTCACGTCTTCGCGGCCGCTGTGACCGCGATATGGTCCCAGGGTAGGGCCAATCGACGGGCGGATAAAAGAGCCATTCCACTTGTGCCCTCCGGTCAACTGACAGTATTTTGTCAGTTGCCCTGACGGGGATGCCCGGCCCGGGCGGCACCACAGGAGGCGCGGCACGGGCGCCCCAGGGCTGAGAGGTCGATGAGATGAAACGCGATGCCCGGCTTTACGACCTCGTGCAGATCCTGCGCGACGGCAAGCTGCATACGGCGGAAGAGCTGGCGGCCAGCCTTGGCGTCTCGACCCGCACGGTCTGGCGCGACATGGCGATGATGGCGGCGACCGGCCTGCCGGTGACGGGCGAACGCGGGCTGGGCTATATCCTGCGCTCGCCACTGATGCTGCCGCCGACCGTGCTGACGCCCGATGAGCTGGAAGCACTCGCCTGTGGGCTCAGACATGTCGAGGCCAATGATCCCGGCCTCGCCCGGGCGGCGCGCAATCTGCTTTACAAGATCACCACGCTCTTGCCCCAGGCCGGGATAGGTCCGGACGATATGGACCCGGCGGATGAGTGACCCTGCCGGGGGAGGTGATCAGATCGTCAGATTGGTCGCCCCGCCATCCGCGAGGATATTCTGCCCGATGATGAACCCGGCATGGACAGAACAAAGAAAGGCACAGGTCGCGCCAAACTCCGCCGCTGTGCCGTAACGCTGCACCGGGATCGTGGCTTCGCGCTGGCGCTTTGCCTCTTCGAGGCTGAGCCCGGTTTTGGCCGAGACCCCCTGATCCAGCGCCACGGCGCGGTCGGTGGCATGGATGCCGGGCAAGAGGTTGTTGATCGCAACCCCCTTCCCCGCCACCTGGCGCGCGGTGCCGGCGACAAAGCCGGTCAACCCGGTGCGCGCGGTGTTTGAGAGACCCAGCACATCCACCGGCGCCCGCACCGAAGCCGAGGTGATATTGACCACCCGGCCCCAGCCCCGCTCCATCATCCCCGGCACCAGCGCCTGCATCAGCGCGATCGGCGTCAGCATATTCGCATCAAGCGCGCGGATGAAATCGTCGCGGTCCCAGTCACTCCAGACGCCCGGAGGCGGGCCGCCGGCATTGGTCACCAGAATATCCACCGCGCCGGCGGTCTCCAGCACCCGCGCCCGTGCCGCCGCATCGGTGATATCCGCAACAACCGGCGTCACAGAAACCCCATAGGTTTCAGCCAGTTCCGAGGCAGTCTTCACCAAAGCCGCCTCGCCGCGCGCGCAGATCACCAGATCGACCCCCGCCGCCGCCAATGCCTCCGCACAGCCCCGGCCAAGCCCCTTTGACGCCGCCGTGACCAGCGCGGTCTTACCCCTGATGCCCAGATCCATGTCGCTTCCTTTCGCGCTTTTACGGCGGCCAGCCTGACAATGCCCCTGCCGGGTTGCAAGCCCCCCCTTCGACCACAGCGCCTTGCGCAAGGGCGCTGCGGCACAGGATCGGCCTCTGCGTGACGCGGTTATGCGCGGCCGGGACCAGGCGCACAGTCGCGTCGGGGGGAACGCCATCGCGGCCGCGCAGGAAAATCCAGGAAAATGCGCTTCTTCCCGGGTGTTTGTCACAAGCCGCGTTTGACCGCGCGCGACGCGGACTGTTATAGATCAGCGTAATAACCAGTCGGAAACACCTTGCGGTCAAACCCTGGCCGGCGACGTCCAGACGACGGCACGGGCGATTTTTGGAGCCTGATTTCAGATTAGCAGGCCTCGTTTTCATGGGCATAGTTTCAGGACAGATCCGGCAAAATGACTTCTTTCCCCGACCAGAGCCCCAGCCAGGAGCACCGCACGACATCTGCCGCAACAGCGGGCGGCGCAGCTCCGGGTCAGGCCTGCCAGGTTTTCGCGGCCAGGGATATTTTCGTCTCTTCCGGTGTGAACAGCGGCGACGGGCTCGGCCTGCCCGATGACGTCGAAAGCGGCGACATCTATCAGCTTGAGCAAGGCACAGCCCCGTCGCGCCTGCTGATTGAGGCCGCCGGTGACTGCGGCGCGCAGCGGGTTGCTGCCGGCTCGGCGGTCGGTCAGGCGGGGGATCTCGTGCGGCTGATCGCGCGCTACACCCTGATGGCCGATGATGGCGACCGGGTGGAACTTTTACTGATCCGGATCGGCGAGGACGGGGCGGACGCGCTTTGGGTGCTGCCGCTGTCTCCGGTCTCGGACCGCGCAGAATATGCGCTGCTGGCGGTCGAGATCTCGCCCCGCGATGCCCGGCTGACGGCGATGATGAGCCTTTCCTTCGCGCGCGGCACCAGGATCTCGCTCGCCAGCGGTCAGATGGTCGCAATCGAGACGCTGCGCCCGGGGATGAAGCTTCTGACCCGCGATCATGGCCCGCAGGAACTGCGCCATATCGGGCGGGCAAGCCTGCGCGCCATCGGGGCCTTTGCGCCGGTCGTCATCCTGGCCGGAACGCTGGGCAATTCCGGCGATCTGATCGTCGGCCAGCATCACCGGATGTTCCTTTACCAGCGTCATAAACTGCCGGGGCTGGCCACGTCAGAACTGCTGGTCCAGGCCCGCCATCTGGTTGATGAAGAACATGTTTTCATCCGCGAAGCCGGTGTGACCGACTGGTTCAGCCTGATCTTCGACCAGCATGAGATCATCTATGCCGAGGGTATCCCGGTCGAAAGCCTGATGGTCAATGACGCCACCATCTCGCGGCTGCCACCGCAATTCGCCTCCGAGGTGCGCGCACAATTTCCCGGCCTCGCGCATCTGCAGCATTTCGGCACCGAGGCGGGGCGGCAATTCCTCGAATCCATCGGCGGCCCGACACATTGGCGCAATCGTGGCGCAGGCGGCAACCGGAACCCGGCACAAGGTGTCGCCGGACAGAGCACGGGACAGAGCAGCGGGCAAAACAACAAACCGGGCTGACCGGCGCGCGGATCAGCGCCAGAGGCCGCGCCAGCCGCCAGGGTCCGGCAGGGATCCAGGGTCGAGTTTTGCCTGAATTCCCGCACTTTGCGTGCCGATATTCCACAACAGCGCGCTGTTCGGAACCGGAATATCAGTGCCGATTGCCGGATCCATGACCCCGGTCACGATACCCTGAAAGGTCAGCCGCCCGTCTTCCATCACCGCAATCAGCGAGGAACTTGCGCCGGGCGCGGCATCGCAGGTGAAATAGATCATGCCGTTATCGGGCCGCGTCTTGCGCTGTTCACAGCCCTGCCAGGAAAACTCCCAGCCGTTTTCCTGCTCGAACCGCCCGTCATAGCCGATCACCCAGACCGGCCCGGCCGGGTTCTGCCGCGCGGACCAGGGCATCGACCCGCGCAGCCCCCCGGCCCCCCAGGCGAAATCGGGCATGATATCATCCGAGACGGTCTCGGTCAGGCGATAGGCGACCCAGTCCCCGACCCAGGGCATCCCCGCGCCTGCCCGGGTGAAATTCACCGGATCCGGCTCCAGATCGACAATCCTGTTTTCGAATTCCATGCGGCGGACAGCCTCGTCGCCGGACTGGTACGAAATGTCTGGCAAGATGTAAGCGGCATTGGGCAGGAAAATCGCGTCAAGACCCGGGTCGCAATGCACCTGGCCCGGCCCCCTTCCGGTCAGAAGATGCAGTGAGGTCACCGCGTAATCCTGGCCCTCTACCGTGACCAGAACCGCATTCGAACCCCAGCCACAGTCAGGCACAGCAATCCAGCCGATGCGGTTCGCCGCCGTCAGGATCTCGCGTTCGGTCGGGCTGAGATCTGCAACAGGCTTCGCGCGCAGAACCGACATCGCTTCGCGCGCGCCATTGTCGGTGAACCAGGCCGCCTGCACCGGAAGCGCGGAGATCAGCGCGAAAACAACAGCCAGAAGACGCATCGACCAGATCCTCGTAACACACCCGGGCAAAAGGCAAACATGCGGGCCCCGCTTTGTCCAGCCGGCAACGCCTGCCCGGTTTCGGCGGCGGATCTTCCCCCCGGCCCGCCTGCGCGATAGACGGCGACAGCGACAGGCGCTAAAAGCCCGGCCATGCTGGACAACGCCCCCACCCTTCCGCCCGAGATTTCCCGCCGCCGGACCTTCGCGATCATCGCGCATCCGGATGCGGGCAAAACCACGCTGACCGAAAAGTTCCTCCTGTTTGGCGGCGCGATCCAGATGGCGGGCCAGGTGCGCGCCAAGGGCGAGGCGCGGCGCACGCGCTCGGACTTTCTCAAGATGGAACAGGACCGGGGCATCTCGGTCTCGGCCTCGGCGATGTCGTTTGAATATCGCGAGTTCCGGTACAATCTGGTCGACACGCCCGGCCACTCGGATTTTTCCGAAGACACCTATCGCACGCTGACCGCCGTCGATGCCGCGATCATGGTGATCGACGGGGCGAAAGGCGTGGAAAGCCAGACGCGGAAACTGTTCGAGGTCTGCCGGCTGCGCGATCTGCCGATCCTGACTTTCTGCAACAAGATGGACCGCGAGGCGCGCGACACGTTCGAGATCATCGACGAGATTCAGGAGAATCTGGCGATCGACGTGGCGCCGGCCTCCTGGCCGATTGGCTCGGGGCGCGATTTCCTCGGCGCCTATGACCTGCTGAATGACCGCCTCGAGCTGATGGACCGCGCCGACCGCAACAAAGTGGCGGAATCGGTCAAGCTCGACGGGCTGGATGACCCGCGCCTTGCCGATCATATCCCCGCAGACCAGCTGGCGCAGCTGCGCGAGGAAATCGCCATGGCGCGGGAATTGCTGCCCGCCTTTGACCGCGAGGCGTTTTTGCAAGGCGCGATGACGCCGATCTGGTTCGGCTCGGCGATCAATTCCTTTGGCGTCAAAGAGCTGATGGAAGGGATCGGCAATTTCGGCCCCGAACCGCAGCCGCAAAAGGCGGCCGAACGCGCCGTGGCCGCCGAAGAACCAAAGGTCACCGGCTTTGTCTTCAAGGTCCAGGCCAATATGGACCCCAGGCACCGCGACCGCGTGGCCTTTGTCCGCCTCGCCTCGGGCCATTTTGAACGCGGCATGAAACTGACGCATGTGCGGTCCAAAAAGCTGATGGCGGTGACCAATCCGGTGCTGTTCCTCGCCGCCGACCGCGAACTGGCGGATGAGGCCTGGGCCGGCGACATTATCGGCATCCCGAATCACGGTCAGCTCAGGATCGGCGACGCGCTGACCGAGGGCGAGACGCTGCGCTTCACCGGGATCCCGTCTTTCGCGCCCGAGCTCTTGCAAAATATCCGCGCGACCGACCCGATGAAGGCCAAACACCTGGAAAAGGCGCTGATGCAATTCGCCGAGGAAGGTGCTGCCAAAGTTTTCAAGCCCGCCATCGGCTCTGGTTTTATCGTGGGCGTGGTCGGCGCGCTGCAATTCGACGTGCTCGCCTCGCGGATCGGGCTGGAATATCAGATCCCGGTGCGGTTCGAGCCCTCGCAATTCGCCTCGGCGCGCTGGATTTCGGGCGACAGGGACGAGATCGAAAAGATGGTCAATCTGAACAAGCAGCATATCGCCACTGATAATGACGGCGACCTCGTGTTCCTGACCCGGCTGCAATGGGACATCGACCGGGTGGTGCGCGATTATCCGGCGCTGCGGCTGACGGCGACGAAAGAAATGATGGCCTGAGCTGGGCTGCGCCCGGGATACCGGCCCGAGTGCAAGAGCGAAGCATCACCAGGACTGACTGAAAAGGCCGGGAGATCCCTCTCCCGGCCCTTTTTTTATCAAAAATCAAATATTTCGCCCAGGATACTCCCCATTCCGCGTTTGCGGCGCCCCCGGTTGCGGTCATCATAATCTTCGTCATCGTCATCATAGCGTTTGCGGCTGCGGTTGCCGGACATGTCCTGATCCCTCGGATCCGGGATCGGCGTATGGCGCGCGCGCTGATCAAAGCCCATCCGCTCTGACGCGCGGGCGGCGGGAGAGACAGAGCGGTCCTGCTCAGGGTGCGGCCTGGCCGCTTCGCTGACCGGCGGAGGAGGTGGCGGGCTGGCGCGCTGCGGCTCGGCCTGGGTCACAGCCGGCATCGCCTTGCTGGCGGCGACCTCGATCAGCTTATCCAGCTCTCCCCTGTCGAGCCAGATGCCCCGGCATTTTGGGCAGTAGTCGATCTCGACCCCCTGGCGCTCTGTCATAAGCAGCGTCTCGTTGTCGACCGGACATTTCATTCTCGTCTCCGAACTGGGTTTCCTTTGCGCATGTCGGGATAGCTGCTCTCCCGCGCAAGCCCCGCGCCCCCTCAATCTGCAGCCGCCCGGCGAAACAGGCGCAGATCCGCTGCCTGCCCCCGGGGTGCCCCTTTGCACCCCTTTCAGAGCGGAACCAATCCGCCGAAAACACGCCGCACTCGCAACCAGAAGGTCACAATCCGGCACAAAAAGGTGCCTCAGATTGACCATTGTACAAATTCACGCTATCTGGCGCCGGAACCCGCAATCCGGCGGGCTGTTCCGATGGGGCGCCTGAAATCCTGCGTCCCGCCCCCACTCGCGGCCGGTCCTCATGACCCTTGCCGCCACTATTGGACGCATATGACCAAATTTTCCGACCTCGCCCTTGATCCCCGGGTTCTCCAGGCCGTTTCCGAAGCTGGGTATGAGACGCCCACGCCGATCCAGGCTGAAGCCATTCCCGAAGCTCTGAAGGGCCGCGATGTGCTTGGGATCGCCCAGACCGGCACCGGTAAAACCGCAAGCTTCACGCTGCCGATGATCACGCTGCTCGGCCAGGGCCGGGCGCGCGCCCGGATGCCGCGCAGCCTCGTGCTGGCGCCGACGCGCGAACTTGCAGCCCAGGTGGCCGAGAATTTCGACACCTATGCCAAACATACAAAGCTGACCAAGGCGCTCCTGATCGGCGGCGTGGCCTTTGGCGAACAGGACAAGCTGATTGACCGTGGCGTCGACGTGCTGATCGCGACGCCGGGCCGGCTGCTCGATCATTTTGAACGCGGCAAGCTTTTGCTGACCGGCGTGCAGATCATGGTGGTCGATGAGGCCGACCGGATGCTCGATATGGGCTTCATCCCCGATATCGAGCGCATCTTCCAGCTCACCCCCTTCACCCGCCAGACGATGTTCTACTCGGCCACCATGGCCCCCGAAATCGAGCGGATCACCAATACATTCCTGACTGCCCCCGCGCGGATCGAGGTTGCGCGTCAGGCCACCACCAATACGAATATCGACCAGAAGGTCGTGTATTTCACGCCGTCGCGCAAAGACCGGTCCTTCACCGAAAAGCGTGCCGTGCTGCGGTCGCTGATCGCGGCAGAAGGCGAAACCTGCACCAATGGCATCGTGTTCTGCAACCGCAAGATGGATGTGGATGTTGTCGCCAAATCGCTGAAATCGCACGGTTTCAACGCAGCTCCCATCCATGGTGACCTTGACCAGTCGCAGCGGACAAAAACGCTCGATGCCTTCCGCGACGGCTCGCTGCATATCCTCGTGGCCTCTGATGTGGCGGCGCGTGGGCTTGATATTCCGGCGGTCAGCCATGTGTTCAACTTCGATGTGCCGGGCCATCCCGAGGATTACGTGCACCGCATCGGCCGCACCGGCCGCGCCGGCCGCCATGGTCGCGCCTTCACCCTGGCCACACCGTCTGACGCCAAGCAGCTGGCTGCGGTGGAAAGCCTGGTGAAACAGGAAATCCCGCGCGCAGAGCTGCCCGAAGGGCTCGATCTCGAAAGTGCCGGTTCGTCGCGCACCAGCCGCGAACCGCGTGGCGAACGGTCTGACCGCGGGGACCGCAGTGAGCGTGGCGAGCGTTCGCGCGGTGGCAAGGGCCGCGAACGGTCTCGCGGCGGACGCGAACGCGCTCAGGACGAAGACCGCGCCGCAGCAGCCCCCCAGGCCGAACCCGTCGCGCCGAAGGCGCAGCCCGAGCGCAGCGAGGCCCCCCAGAAAGAGGCCAGTGCAAGGGGCAGCTCCGGACGTGAAGGCGGCTCGCGCAGCCCCTCATACAGCGAACCCCGCCGCGATCCGGTCGCCCGCGATGGCAACCGCGAGTCCGCTGGCCGCGAATCGCTCGCCCGTGACGCTGGCAGCCGGGATGCAGGTGGCCGCCGTAACGACCGCCGCGACCGCCGCGACGATGGCCCTGCCGTGATCGGCATGGGCGACCATGTTCCCGACTTCCTGCTGCGCAGCTTCCGGATCAGCACGCCCTCCCCCACCGAGGACAGCGCGGCGGAAGACAATCTCGCCCCGGACCACAGCCCGGAAGAGACGCCCGCAGCCGCGCCCGCAGTGGCAGCACAGAGTGCCGCCCGCGACCCGGAAAGCACCCCGGCTCCCGCAGAGGTTTCGGCATTGGCTCCGGCGGTGGCAGATGTGGCCGCAAACGAGGCCGCAGATGAGGCTGGCGAAAGCGAAGACCGGCTTCAGCCGATCTGAACAGATCTGCGCGCATCCGAAATCTATCTGATGCGCGCAGACCCTATGCTTGGGCCATCTCGCGCCTGAAACCGGAAAGACTGCGCAGCTCAAGGCCCTGAAGCCAACACTCCTGCGCCAGTTTCCCTGCGCCAAAGCATCACCTTGCCCCGCGCGCGCCGCGCCACTGCCCCCCTGCGGTCAAATCTCCGGCTGATAATGGCCACAGCCTGCTCGTCAGTATCGAAGAGGCCGCGGCCGCAGACAGGCGCCTCAGCCCGCCATCCATGAACGCGGGGCAGGTCTTGATCAATTGATCGCGCCGCCTGGCCTGGCCCGGCGGCACAGGCTGTGCCGTGCTGCGCCCGCTGAATGCAAGAGGTGTTCACGCAGCCTGGTGCGGTCTGAGCTGGCGACCCGGATCTTCGCGGCCTGCCCGCATCGGCATCCAAATTTCAGGATCAGCCAATGTCCCAGCCCGCGCAATCTGTACCTCCGCCCCACGGTTGTGGGTTGTTCCGGGTTTCGGGCATCGCTTCCTGACCATGGCTCTGCAAGAAGCAGTCCCCGGTTCACCGGATGGCGGGCAGTGTCGCGGGTCGGTCTCCGTCACAATCCGACCGGACGACGTTGGCGTCCGGGTGATCTCAAAGCAAGGGTTTTGGCCTGGCGTCTTCAGCCTGAGGCGCAGTTTTGCGATGTCGTGTTGCGGCGAAGCGCGACACGTCCCTGCATCGCGTGGTCACGCGCGAAAAGAGAGCTGATCAGGTCGGTCGATCTGTTCAAGACTGTTCTGCGGCTGGTGATTGCACCAACAGCTGCCCCCCCGCCGGTGTGGTCGCCAGAGGCGTGATCGGCGCGAGGTTTACAGCGCAGTTTTACAGGATCGCCGGACTGCGGGCCGGTGCGTGCGGCGCCCCCTCGCGGTGGATGCCGGTGGCGTCACCGAGGAGGGCGCTGATGTCTTTCCGGATCCGGCCGTCCGAACTGTGATCACCACCAGGGCGGTTCCTTCCCACAAAGGGGCTGGCGGGCAGACTGCCATGCACATGCCGGATCGGGATTCACGCCCCAAAGGGTGAGATGTTTGAGTTCAGCTCGCAGCGTGCCAAGCGCAGGCCGACACATTCATCGCCATTGCCAACACCCTTATTCCAGGCCGGCACAACCTCGTTGCCGCCCGCGCCCCTTAACACCACCGTCCACCCGTGCCATGCCTGTCGCCGTTGCGACACTGGCGGCATTCAGCGCGGGGTCCAGGCTGGCTGATCAGAGGCGGCCTGCCGGCGAAACCACGCGTGTCCATGTCGCGGTCTGCGGATATGCAGATCATTCTGCCGCATTACGATTTCAGGCCTTTTGGGTGTCGCGCAGGGCCGCTCTGCAGGGGCGAATTGGTTTGAGATAACAGCAGTGATCCGGGCACGGATTTCGTTCAGGTGTTGACCCGCCTAAAACGATCCGGCCACTTTTTCATGAGCGAGACCCGGGCACCGCGCCGCAATGATCACGGATGGTTCGGCGGGGACTTCGCCTGCGCATGCGCATGCGCCTCAGAGCCCATTCACGCTTTCGCAACAAGGTCTCGCCTGGGCTCGCCCCGGACAGGAACCGCCCCCTGGTCTGTTGGTCCCAGACAAAACGCCGATATCCGCAGTCAAAGGTCGAAAGAAACCTGCTGCTCCTGTCCAAATCTGCAGAAGTCTGCCCCTCTGGGCGGCAGTCATAGCAAAGACCGCCAGTGGCGGGCTTTGCTATGCTGCTAAAGTCGCACGGCCAAAGGCCGTGCTCTTCGCTCCCGATCCGTGGGTCGGGCCTCTGGTCCGGCCCACGGATCGGGAGATCCCGCAAAAACCAGATCCGGCGCGGAAGCGCAGGATCCGTCAACCGGCGGAACCCCGTCCCGCCAGCCGTGACCTCATTCGGGCAAAAGACGCGAAACCACCACGGTCACTTCCGGCTTTTTGCCGATTTCTTCCACCGCAACCTGGCGGATGATGCGGCGCATGTCATCCTCGACCTTGTCATCGTTTTTCAGAACCTTGCGCCCGGCACGGCCCATCCATTCATCAAGCTCGGCCTCCATCGTCTCGGCCAGATCGCGCCCGCCCTTGCCGGTCGGCGTCAGCCCCATGATCTCGACCCAGGGCTCGCCCAGCGGCTCGCCTGCCTCGTCTAGGATTACCGTCGCCAGCACATGCCCGTTCAGCGCCATGCGGATCCGGTTGCGGATCACCCCGTCCAGCGCCCCGATCAGCACGGTCCCGTCCAGATAAAGCCGCCCGGTCTCGACATATTCAACGACCTTCGGATGCTCGCCGGTCAGATCGACCATCATCCCGTTGACCGCCACCTGCGTCGCAATCCCGCCCTCGGACCCGATCCGGGCATGTTCTGTCAGATGCCGGTGTTCGCCATGCATCGGGATCAGCATATCCGGCAGCAGCAGCCGGTGCACATGTTCCAGATCCGGACGGTTCGCATGGCCCGAGACATGATAGAGCCCGCCGGCATCATCGACGACCCGCACGCCCTTCTCGGAAAACTCGTTCCAGATCTTGTAGACGCCCTTTTCGTTCCCCGGGATCGTGCGCGAGGAGAACAGGAAGGTATCGCCCCTTTTCAGCTCATGGCCCAGATATTTGCCGCGCGACAAAGCCGCCGCCGCCGCCCGCCGCTCACCCTGGCTGCCGGTCACCAGCAGCATCAGGTTGCGGCGCGGCACTTCCAGCGCGTCTTCGGTCGACACCACCCGCGGGAAAGAGGTCAGCACCCCGGTGGACTCGGCGACCGAGAGCATCCGCTTCATCGAGCGGCCCATGACGCAGATCGTGCGATCCGCCGCCACAGCCGCCTCGGCGAGCGTCTTCAGCCGCGCCACGTTCGAGCCGAAGGTGGTTGCAACGAACATCCCTTCTGATGCCTTGATCAGCTCGGCCAAAGGCTCGGCCAAAGTCGCCTCGGACCGCCCCGGATGGGTCGAGAACACATTGGTACTGTCGCACATCAGCGCCCTGACCGGTGCCTCGTCGGCCACCGATTGCCAGAGCGCATCATCCCAGGCCTCGCCCACGACCGGCGAACGGTCGAGCTTGAAATCGCCCGAATGCACCACGCGCCCTGCGGGCGTGTCGATGATCAGAGCCGCCGATTCCGGGATCGAATGCGAAAGCGGCACGAACTGCACGCGGAACGGCCCCGCCTCGACCACATCAGGGCGCGCACCCACGGTCACAATCGCATCGGTCGGATGGCCCAGCTCATCCATCTTCAGCTTGCCGATGGCGGCGGTGAATTTCCGCGCATAGACCTTTGCCTTCAGCTTCGGCCAGAGATGGCCAAGCGCGCCGATATGATCCTCATGGGCGTGGGTGATGAATATCGCCTCAAGCCTGCTCACGCGTTCTTCCAGCCAGGTGATGTCGGGCATGATCACCTCGACCCCCGGAGCCCCGTCCATATCGGGGAAAGTCACCCCCATATCCACGAGGATCAGCCTCTCCTTCCCAGGGGCGCCATAGCCGTAGACATAGGCATTCATCCCGATTTCGCCGGCACCACCCAGCGGAAGGTAGATCAGCCGTTCACTCTTCATGCGTTTTCCTTGTTGTACTCATGGATCAGGACGAGGCCATGCATGGTCAGATCATCCTCAATCGACTCGAAAATCTCAGTGTCCTGGGCGAAGAGCGACGCAAGGCCGCCGGTGCCGATCACCTTCATCGGGCGATCGCGTTCCTCGCGGATGGCGCGCACGATGCCTTCGACAAGGCCGATATAGCCCCAATACACGCCTGACTGCATACAGGCCACCGTATTCGTGCCAATCGCCTGCGCGGGCCGCGTCACATCGACATGGGGAAGCGCGGCCGCCGCCATATGCAGTGCCTCAAGGCTCAGGTTCACCCCCGGCGCGATCACACCGCCGATATAGGCGCCATCGGTATCGACGACGTCAAAGGTGGTCGCGGTGCCGAAATCAACCACGATCAGATTGCCGCCATGCCGGTCAAAGGCGCCTGCCGTGTTCACCAGCCGGTCGGGGCCGACAGTCGTGCCCTGATCGACCCTCGGCTGATGCGGCAACAGACATTCGGGCTTGCCCACCACCAGCGGGCGGCAGTCGAAATAGCGGTTTGACAGCACACGCAGATTGAACACCACCCGCGGCACGGTAGACGAGATGATCACCTCACCGATCTTCACCTCCAGCCGGTTGAGCAGCAAAAGCGAGGAAAGCCAGACGAAATACTCATCTGCCGTGCGTTTGTGATCGGTACCGATGCGCCAGGTGGCGATGAACTTCGCCCCGTCCCAGATGGCAAAGACGGTATTGGTGTTGCCGCAGTCGATCGCGAGAAGCATTCGCCGCTCCCTGGGGTTCGTGTCAGAAAAACACATCCGCTGCCGGAATGGCAACGGTGCCAGAGGCCATGCGCAGAACCAGATTGCCGTCCTGGTCGATGGTCTCGAATATGCCCTCGCGGGTCTCGGATCCGGTGCGGGCGATGATCTTCTCGCCAATCCGCGCGGCGCGCGACAGCCAGGCGGCGCGGATCGGCGCGAAACCCTCGGCCCGGAAAATGGCCTCCCAATGCGCCATCGCAGGCGCAAGCGCATCGAGGAAGCGCGCGGGCGTCACCCGCACCCCGGTTTCCCCAAGCAGTGAGACCGGTGCCACCGCGCCCGGCTCTACCGCCGAAGCCGGCGGCGCATGGAGGAGGTTCACGCCCATCCCGATGACCAGTATCGGGCCAGAGGCCTCAAGCAGGATCCCCGTCAGCTTGCCCCCATTCAGAAGCACATCATTGGGCCATTTCAGCGCGAAACCCGTGCCATTCCCTACAACCGCAACAAAGGCGTCATAAAGCGCCAGCGCCGCGATGAAACTCCGCAGCCCCAGGCGCGCAGGGGGGTCGTCCAGGCGTTGCGCGAGGCTGCCGTAGAAATTCCCCGGCGGGCTGGTCCAGGGCCTTGCCCGCCTGCCCTTCCCTGCCGTCTGCTCGCCCGCCAGAATCCACAGAGGCCCCCGAAGATCGGGGGCCTGCCGGAAGGCCTCGAGATTGGTGGAGTCGACCGAAGCCAGCTCGACCCGGGTTACCAGGTCAGAGCACAAGCGCTTTTGCCGCCGTCAATGCCGGCTCCTCGATGCCAAAGAGGTTGATCGCCCCGAGCACAAGGATCGCAGCTACCGCCATCATCACCACCCATTGTACCGCCGACATACGGCTTTCCGCCGGATCTTCGGTATCGCCGAAATAGATGAAATACACGACGCGCAGATAGTAGAAGGCGCCGATCACCGAGGCGATCCCGCCCGCCACCGCCAGCCAGACCATGCCCGCATCCACCGCCGCTTTCAGCACCGCGAATTTGGCGTAGAAGCCGATAAAGGGCGGCACACCTGCAAGGCTGAAGAACAGCATCAACAGGGCGAGCGCCTTCAGCGGCTCGGTCTTCGAGAGCATCTTCAGGCTGGCAACATCGGTGACCGGGCGGCCATTGCGCTCCATCCCGAGGATGAAGGCGAAGGACCCCACGCCCATGGTGACATAGATCACCATATAGATCAGCATGGCCTGAACGCCCTGCACGGCCTGGTCGGCAGTGCCAGTGGTCGCGGCGGCAAGACCGATCAGCGCATAGCCCATATGGGCGATCGAGGAATAGGCCATCAGGCGTTTGATGTCTTTCTGGCCAATCGCGGCAATCGCGCCGAGATACATCGACAGAACCGACAGCGCCGCCAGCACCTGGCCCCATTGCGCCGGGATCGAGCCGAAGGCATCCCAGGCCAGCCGCGCGATCAGCGCCATCGCGGCGACTTTCGGCGCAGTGGCGAAGAAGGCGGTCACCGGAGTGGGCGAGCCCTCATAGACGTCAGGCGTCCACATGTGGAAGGGTGCGGCCGAGATCTTGAAGGCAAGACCCGCCAGCATGAACACCAGGCCAAAGAGCAGCCCCAGCGAGACATCGGCCTGAAGTGCTGCGAAGATGCCGTCGAATTGCGTCGTGCCGGTAAAGCCGTAAACCAGCGAGGCGCCGAACAGCAGCATCCCGGAAGACAGCGAGCCGAGGACGAAATATTTCAGACCGGCTTCCGAGGATTTCGCAGAATCGCGGCGCATCGCGGCCGTCACGTAAAGCGCGAGCGATTGCAGCTCGAGCCCCATATAGAGCGCCATGAGATCACCGGCCGAGACCATCATCATCATGCCGGTCACAGCCAGCGTCACGATCACCGGATATTCAAAGCGCAGCATATTGTAGCGCTGCATATAGTCCTGGCTCATCACCAGCACGGCGGCAGAAGATACGAGGATCGTCACCTTGGCAAAGCGCGCGAAGGGGTCGTCGTTGAACATGCCGTGGAAGGCCGTCCGGCTGCCCTCGCCGCCAAGGCCAATCCACAGCGCAAGCGCCACGAAAAGCCCCGCCGTGGCCCAGACCAGCGGCACCGCCACTTTGTCCTTGCCGGTGTAGACACCGAACATGAGCGCGGCCATCGCGTAAAGCGCGAGGATCACCTCGGGCAGAACGGTGTTGAAATCAACTGCGGTCATTGTCGCGCTTCCTCAGTGCATTGCCGCCTGCTCAGCCAGAACGGGCAGAGCGGCACGGTAGTTCTCGATCAGATGGGTCACGGACGGGCCGATGATATCGGTGACCGCGCTCGGATAGATGCCGAGGAACAGGGTCATCGCCACCAAGGGCGCGAAGATCAGTTTCTCGCGCGCGGTCATGTCGGTGATCAGCTTCAGGCTGTCTTTGGTAAGCGTTCCGAAGACCACCCGGCGGTAGAGCCAGAGCGCGTAAGAGGCCGAGAAGATCACGCCCGAGGCCGCGAAGAAGGCGATCCAGGTGTTGACCTGATAGATGCCCATGATCGTCAGGAACTCGCCCACGAAGCCAGAGGTGCCGGGAAGCCCGACATTGGCCATGGTGAAGAACATGAACACCATCGCATAGGCCGGCATCCGGTTCACAAGGCCGCCATAGGCGTCGATCTCACGGGTATGCATCCGGTCATAGATCACGCCGACGCAAAGGAACAAAGCGCCCGAGATGAAGCCGTGGCTGATCATCTGGAAGATCGCGCCGTCAACGCCCTGCTGGTTCATCGCGAAAATCCCCATGGTCACGTACCCCATATGGGCGACCGAGGAATAGGCGATCAGCTTTTTCATATCCGACTGAACCAGAGCGACCAGCGAGGTGTAAACCACCGCAATCGCCGACATCCAGTAGACCAGCGGCGCCAGCAGATCCGAGGCCACCGGGAACATCGGCAGCGAGAACCGCAGGAAGCCGTAGCCGCCCATCTTCAGCATGACCGCCGCCAGGATCACCGACCCTGCGGTCGGCGCCTGAACGTGGGCATCGGGCAGCCAGGTGTGAACCGGCCACATCGGCATCTTGACCGCGAAACTCGCGAAGAACGCGAGGAACAGCAGCGTCTGCACGCCGCCGACCACATGGATGCCCAGCAGGTCAAAGGCCTCGAAGCTGAAAGTATGGGTCAGAAGCGAGACCTGGCCCTCGCCGCAGGCACCGATACAGGTGGTGCCGGCATCCATATACATGAAGATCATCGCCACCAGCATCAGGACGGACCCGAGGAAGGTGTAGAGGAAGAATTTGAACGCCGCATAGATGCGATTCACGCCGCCCCAGACCCCGATGATCAGGAACATCGGGATCAGCCCTGCCTCGAAGAAAAGGTAGAACATCACCAGATCCAGCGCGCAGAACACGCCGATCATCAGCGTTTCAAGGATCAGAAACGCGATCATATATTCCTTGACGCGTTTCGTCACATCCCAGGCCGACCAGATCACCAGCGGCATAAGGAAGGTCGTCAGCATGACGAAGAGGATCGAGATCCCGTCGACGCCAAGCCGCCATTTCAGACCGAGGATCCAGTCCCGTTCGGAGACGAACTGGAAATCCGGGCTCGACGGATCGAACTCCGCCAGCAGGAAGAGGCTGGCAAGGAAGGTTGCGATGGTCGCGAACAGCGCCAGATATTTGGCGTTGCCGCGTGCGGCCTCGTCATCGCCCCTGAGGAACAGCGCCATGATCAGCGCTGCAACCAGCGGCAGGAAGAGGATGATATTGAGAAGTTGTTGTGCCATGGATCCCGGGCCCCTTTACCTGGCGCCACCGAAAAGCGTCATCCAGGTGACCAGGGCAACAATCCCGAGCACCATGGCGAAGGCATAGTGGAAGACAAAGCCCGACTGGGCGCGATTTGCGAGGCGGGTGAAGAAGGGGATAATCCCCATCGCCACCCCGTTGATGGTTCCGTCGATGACCTTGACGTCATTCTTCCAGAACAGCCGGCCAAGGGCTTTCGAGCCTTTGACGAAGACGAAATTATAAACCTCGTCGAAATACCATTTGTTCAGGAGGAAGAGGTAGAGCGGGCGCTGCTGCTCTGCCAGACGGCGCGGCCAGGACGGGTTTTTGATGTAGAAGAGCCAGGACAGAACCAGACCGATCAGCATCGCGATAAAGGGCGAGACCTTGACCCAGGACGGCACCATATGGGCCGCCGCGATGATGGTGTTTGGCGCATGGCCCGAAGCCTCGACCTTGGCCGCATCCACGCGGGTGTCGACCACGGCCTGATCTGCCGCGCTGTAAGGCAGCATCAGGAGCGCGCCTTTGGGCGCCACACCGTGATCTGTGCCATGATCTGCGGCTTCGACCGCTTCACCCGGATCGGTCACGCCGGCATCTGCGGTGGTGAATGCCCCGGGCGCCTCAGCTGCGGTATCGGCATGACCTGCCTCACCGATTGCGGTCTCGCCGGCTGTCACGTGATCGGCAGCAGGCTCTGCGTGACCTTCTTCAATGTGATGGGCCGCAAGCTGCTCCATCCCGAACCAGGTCCGCATCTTTTCTTCATCACCGAAGAAGACCTTGTACCAGATCATCCCCGAGAAAAGCGCGCCAAGCGACAGGACCGCCAGCGGGATCAGCATGACCAGCGGGCTTTCATGCGGCTCGTGGTGATGGCCATGGCCGTGATCAGCCCCGTGATCATGCCCGTGAGCATCATGGCCATGGGAGTGACCATGGTCATGCGCGTGGTCATGCGCGTGTTCGTCCTGCGGCTTCTGATCGGCGCGGCTGGTGCCGTAAAAGGTCAGGAACATCAGGCGCCAGGAATAGAAACTGGTCATGCCGGCGGCGATGACAAGCAGCCAGAAGGCGTAGTCCGACCCGATATAAGCGCTCTCGATCACGGCGTCTTTCGACAGGAAACCTGCGAAGCCGTAATAGGTCAGCGGGATACCGACACCGGTGATGGCGAGCGTGCCAATCATCATCATCCAGAAGGTGAAGGGGATCTTTTTACGCAGACCGCCATACCAGCGCATATCCTGTTCGTGATGCGTCGCATGGATCACCGAACCGGCGCCAAGGAACAGCATCGCTTTGAAGAAGGCGTGGGTGAAGAGGTGGAACATCGCGACCGGATAGGCGCCAACGCCTGCCGCCACGAACATATAGCCCAGCTGCGAACAGGTCGAATAGGCGATCACGCGCTTGATGTCGTTTTGCACCAGACCCACTGTCGCGGCAAAGAAGGCGGTCGTTGCCCCAAGCACCGTGATGAAGCCGGTGGCATAGGGCGCATATTCAAAGACCGGCGACATGCGGCAAACAAGGAAGACGCCAGCGGTCACCATGGTTGCGGCATGGATCAGCGCGGAGACAGGCGTCGGCCCCTCCATCGCATCCGGCAGCCAGGTGTGCAGGAACAGCTGCGCCGATTTCCCCATAGCGCCGACAAACAGGAGGAAGGCGATCAGGTTCACCGCATTCCAGTCGGTCCAGAGGAAGCGCAGCGTCACTTCGGACTTGCCCGGGATCGCGGCGAAGACCTGGTCGAACTGGATCGAATCCGTCAGCAGGTAAAGGCCGGCAATGCCAAGGATGAAGCCGAAGTCACCGACGCGGTTCGCGATGAAAGCCTTCATCGCAGCGGCCCCGGCAGATTGTTTCTTCCAGTAGAAACCGATCAGCAGATAGGAGGCGACCCCCACCCCTTCCCAGCCGAAGAACATCTGCAGCAGGTTGTCGGCGGTCACCAGCGTCAGCATGGTGAAGGTAAAGAACGAGAGATAGGCGAAGAAACGCGCGCGGTAAGGCTCGTCATCCGTCCAGTTCTCGTCATGGGCCATATAGCCGAAGGAATAGAGGTGAACGAGAGCCGAGACCGAGTTGACGACGACCAGCATGATCGCGGTCATCCGGTCAACGCGGATCGCCCATTCGGTCGCAAGCGTGCCGCTTTCGACCCAACGCAAAAGCGTGATCTTATAGGTCTCGCCGTCAAAGCCAAGAAAGATGACCCAGCTCAGCGCCGCCGCGAGAAAGACCGCCGCCGTGGTCAGAACCTGGGCCGGTTTCTCACCGATGAACCGCCAGCCGAAGCCGCACAGAATGGCCCCGATCAGCGGAGCGAAAAAGACAATCTGAACCATTCTCTCAGCCCTTCATCACATTCACGTCTTCGACGTCGATCGTTCCGCGGTTGCGGAAGAAGACGACGAGGATGGCGAGGCCGATGGCGGCCTCTGCTGCGGCGACCGTCAGCACGAAGAGCGTGAAGATCTGCCCGGTCAGATCGCCGTTGAAGGACGAGAAAGACACAAAGCTGATATTGGCCGACAGGAGGATCAGCTCGATCGACATCAGGATGACGATCACGTTCTTCCGGTTGAGGAAGAGACCGAAGATCCCGATGACGAACAAAGTCGCCGCCACCATGATGTAATGTTCAATTCCGACTGCCATCTCATCCGTCCCTCAGGCGCTCTCGCCCGTTATTGCCCCAGATCGTTGCGCTCTTTGTAAGGGGTCATCCCTTTGGCGCGCAGATCCGGAAAGTAAGTGTTGCAGGCGCAGGTCTCTTCGGTTTCCCGAAGAACGATCACCCGGCCATAGCTGGCCTTTGCCGCGCCGATCATCTGGCCCGCAGTAACCGTGCGCTTTGTCGCGAGGCTGTCGCGCAAAACCGCGCTTGCAGCAAGCTGTTCTGCCACGGCGTAACTGTCGCTCGCTCCCGGAATCGCGACAAATCGCCCGGTGGCACAATGGCTGACACGCAACCCGATGAAGCCCGAAAGGGCACCGACAGGCGGGGTATCTGCCTCGGCCAGATCCCCATGGCTGGTAATATTCTGCCGATATTGCTCGACCACGATGCCGGCACCGGCAATCTGCGCCGGAGCCCCCGTGCGCATGCCCGCCTCGACACCGCCACAGGGCGGCAAAGGGGTCAGAGCCTGGGAAGTGCCCGCGAGACAGGTGAACAAGGCCGAGAGGCGCAGCATCAGATCCTGCCTCCCACATTCGGCCCGGTGGTTTCAGATCCGGCGCAACACCTGCCCCGGACAGCATTGGCCACAGGTTTCATCCAGGCAGATATGCAGGTCCGCGCCGGCGAGACCGCCGGCGGGACTGCCGCCCCTGCGATGATGAACCCCGCGAAAATCATGGATCAGAGCCCCTGCCCCGGTTTGATGTCTTTCATCTCGATGGTCTGGGCCGGGTCGCGCCACATCTGATGCAGCACATTCTGGCGCTTGATGCCGGTGCGATGGCGCAGCGTCAGCAGGATCGCCCCGATCATCGCGACCAGCAGCACGAGACCCGCAGCCTGGAAGAGGTAGATATAGCGGTCATATATCAACAGACCGATGGCGCGCGCATTGTCGACATCCGTAGGAGTCGGGTTCGTGAGGCTGGCGCCGGAAGACACCCGCCAGGACCCGAAGGCGATCCCGATCTGCATCAGGAGCACAACGCCAATCAGCAGCGCGAGCGGCATGGCCCGCGCCATCTCGCCTTTCAGCGCCGCGAAATCGACGTCGAGCATCATTACGACAAAGAGGAACAGCACCGCGACCGCGCCGACATAGACGATCAGCAGAAGCATCGCGATGAATTCCGCGCCCAAAAGCACGAAAAGCCCGGTCGCGCCGACAAAGGCCGAGATCAGCCAGAGCACCGCATGCACCGGATTGCGGCTGAACGTCACCATCAGGCCCGAGCCAATGGTCACCAGCGCAAAGACATAAAAGGCAAAAACCGCGACGGTCATTTGCTAGCTTCCTTCCTCTCGTCAAAGACGGACTGGGCAATGTCCAGCGCCTGTCTCATGGCGGGCAAACCGCCGAACATGCTCATTTGCCAGATCACCTCGGCGATCTCGCGTTCCGTGGCGCCGGCTTCCAGCGCATGCCGGACCGTCACCCTGATCTGCGGCTCGCCGGCGCCTGCGGGCAGCAGCGCCCCCTGCACCGTCAGCCCGGCCAGCGTCACCAGAAGCCGCGTGCGGCTGTCGAGCCCCTCGCGGTTAAAGGTCTTGCCGAACCACATTTCCATCAGATCCGCCGGCATGGTCGGAAACAGCTTGTCAAAGCCGCCCGCTTTCATGCCTTCGGTCATGCTTTCCGTGACCGAGGCCATGCCCGGATTGAAGCTTTTCAGCATCTCCTGGCTGCTTTCCATCATCTGGCTCAGCATTTTGGTATAGGCTTCGTTCATTCCGCGCCCTCCCCGCCGGACCCGCCGGCATTCCCCTGCTGGCAGAGGAAGAAATTGACATTGGCAAAGCCCGTGGTTGCCGAAGTCACGACCCCTGGATTCGAGCGTTCCTGGTCGGCGCTGCCCGCATAATCGGGAGATGCGTTCAGCACAACCTCTCCTGCCGGGTTCCAGCCGGTGGGGCAGCCGCCCACACGGCGCACGAGAAGCAGCGCATCCGGCCCCGGATCGCCATAGCCCGCCACACCCTGCGGGCCAGCGGGGCCTTCGGGGCCCTGGACACCGATCTCGCCCTGCGGCCCCTGCGGGCCGGCGACACCTTCGACGCCTTGCGGGCCGGCCGGGCCAACGGGCCCCTGCACGCCGCCGGGACCCTGGGGTCCGGACGGGCCTTCCGGCCCTGCCGGGCCTGCGGCGCCGGCCGGGCCGATTGCCCCCTGCCCCCCCGGATCGCCTCTGAGCATCCCGCCAGCAAACAGAGCGACAAGGGCGAAGGTGATTGCCCCGCCCGCCGCTCCGGTAATTGCTGATTCAAGTCTGCTCATGGCCTGGCCGGGTCTCCGGTTGGGGGGTCTGGCTTAACGGTAAGGTGCGTCGAGTTCGAGATTGCGGGCAATCTCGGCTTCCCACCGCGCGCCGTTCTCAAGGAGTTTGTCCTTGTTGTAGAACAGCTCTTCGCGGGTCTCGGTCGAAAATTCGAAATTCGGGCCTTCAACGATGGCATCGACCGGGCAGGCTTCCTGGCAGAAGCCGCAATAGATGCATTTCGTCATATCGATATCGTAGCGCGTGGTGCGGCGCGAGCCGTCTTCGCGCGGTTCCGCATCGATCGTGATGGCCTGGGCCGGGCAAATCGCCTCGCAAAGCTTGCAGGCGATGCAGCGTTCTTCGCCATTCGGGTAACGGCGCAACGCGTGCTCACCGCGGAAACGGGGCGAAAGCGGCCCCTTTTCATGCGGATAGTTGATGGTGGGTTTCGGCTTGAAGAAATACTTCATGCCCAGAGCGAACCCTTTGATGAAATCCATCATCAGGAAATAGCGCGTGGCGCGGTTCCAGTCGATATTGGCCATTTGCCTCAGCCCCCAACCGCCCAGCGGGCCCAGAAGCCGCCAAGCACTTCGAATTTTGCAAGGAATGCCACCAGGACGACCCAGCCAAGGGACAGCGGCAGGAAGACTTTCCAGCCGATCCGCATCAGCTGGTCGTAGCGGTAGCGCGGCACGATGGCCTTCACCATCGCGAACATGAAGAACCACATCCACATCTTGGCAACCATCCACCACCAGCCATCGGCGATGCCGGGGATCGGGGAAAGCCAGCCGCCGAAGAAGAACAGGCTGATCAGCGCACACATCAGGAAGATGGCGATATATTCGCCCGCCATGAACAGGAGATACGGCGTCGAGGAATACTCGACCATGAAGCCGGCGACGAGTTCGGATTCGGCCTCGGGCAGGTCGAAGGGCGGACGGTTGGTTTCCGCCAGCGACGAGACGAAGAACAGAACCAGCATCGGGAAATGCGGCAGCCAGTACCAGCCGAGAAGACCGTAGCCGGTATCCTGAGCGCGCACGATGTCTGACATGTTCATTGAGCCGGAGGAAATGATCAGACCGATGATGATCAGGCCCAGCGAAACCTCGTAAGAGATCATCTGCGCAGCAGAGCGCAGACCGCCAAGAAACGCGTATTTCGAGTTCGACGCCCAGCCGCCCATGATAACGCCGTAGACCTCAAGCGAGGAGACGGCGAAGACAAAGAGGATCGCGACGTTGATATCCGCCAGCACCCAGCCGTAATCGAACGGGATCACCGCGAAGGCCAGAAGCGCCAGCACGAAAGACAGGATCGGAGCAAGGAAATAGACCGGGCGGTCAACACCCGCAGGGACCACGATTTCCTTCAGCACATATTTCAGTGCATCGGCAAAGGTCTGCAGGATCCCCCAGGGGCCGACCACGTTGGGGCCGCGCCGCACCTGCACCGCCGCCCAGATCTTCCGGTCGCCATAGACCATGAAGATCAGCGAGATCATGACGAAGGCGACCACCGCAAGACACTGGGCGATCAGAATGACCGCCGTGCCAAGCCCCGTCGAGAAAAATCCGTCCATCTTCCTACCGTCCTCTCAGTCCGTTTTCCGGACCGCTGTCTTTATGCCTTTTGTCCGGGGGCTGCCCCTCAGACCGTCGGGATCCTCAATGCGCCGCAATCCTGCACCGTCACTTCGGCGTCAATCGTTTTCACACCGCGGGGCAGCGCGGCTGAAACCAGCCAGACCGAGTCACCCCTTAGCGTATCGCCGGATTTTGCAACATTCGTCCGCACATGGCGGGCGAAACCGGCGCCCCGGATCAATGCATATTGCGCAGCTGCGCAACGGGCATAATCCTCGATATCCTTGCCATCCTGCGTCCCCTTCATGGCGACGCGGAAACTGACCATATCACCATCCAGAAGCACGGTCTGAATGCCGAGATAGCCCTTTTTGCCCGGCATGGCCGCCCCCTCTCCATCCCCCGCGCAGGCCCCCAGAGCCGCCAGGGCGACCGGGAAAAGCGTGAGGGCAGAGAGCTGGCGCATGCCTGACTTACTCCGCTGCGAGGGGCGCATTGGCCCGGGCCTGGGCCTGGGCGGAAAGCTCGGCCATGACCTGGCTTGCGCGGGCAATCGGGTTGGTCAGATAGAAATCGCGGATCGCATTGCGGAAGCCCGCACGCGCCGGCATCCGGAGCTCCAGCGGCTGCCATTCGTTTTCCACAACCTCGTTGACCAGACCCAGATGCGGGTGGTCGGCGATCAGCGCGGCACGAAGCCCCGCGAGGCTGTCCCAGGGCAGTTTTGCGCCCAGCTCACCCGACAGCGCGCGCAGGATCGCCCAGTTCTCACGGGCCTCGCCCGGCGCAAAGCCAGCGCGGAACGCAAGCTGCGGCCGGCCTTCGGTATTGACGAACAGACCATTTTCTTCCGTGAAAGCAGCTGCCGGCAGGATAATGTCGGCGCGGTTTGCACCGCGATCGCCATGGCTGCCCTGATAGATCACGAAGGGGGCCGCGCCGGCTTCGGTCGCTTCACGCGCGATCTCGACCTCATCCGCACCGAGGTTGAAGATCACTTCAGCGCCCAGAACCGCCTCCGCCATGCCGCCATCAGTCACGGCGCCGACATCCAGCGCGCCGACGCGGGCAGCGGCCGTATGCAGGATCAAAAGCTTCGAATTCGAATTCTCGGCGAGCTTCATGGCATGGGCCAGAACCGCCTCGCCATCAGCCTCATTGATCGCGCCCTGACCGACGATCACAATCGACGGCGCATCGCGGGTCGCATCCGAGATCTCTTTGCCCGACAGCTCGACCAGCGCCGCACGGTCAGAGCCGACATGCACATAGTCATAGGTCAGATCAACCGCTTCACCGACCAGACCCACGGTTGCACCATTGGTCCAGGCCTTGCGGATCCTTGCATTGAGAACCGGGCTTTCGACACGCGGATTGGTGCCGATCAGCTGGATCATCTTTGCGTTGTCGATGTCTTCGATCGTCGCATTGCCGACATAGGCCGAACGATTGCCAATCGGCAGACGCGCGCCATCGGTGCGCGATTCCACTTTGCCGCCAAGGCCTTCGATCAGTTTCTTAAGGCTGTAAACCGCTTCGGTCGGGGCCAGATCGCCCACCAGACCCACAATCTTCTTGCCCTTCATCGCAACGGCGGCCGCCTCGAGCGCCTCGCCCCAGGTCGCCTTGCGCAGCTTGCCATCCACCCGCACATAGGGCGTGTCGAGGCGCTGGCGGCGCAGACCGTCCCAGATGAACCGGGTCTTGTCCGAAATCCATTCCTCATTCACCGCGTCATTGTTGCGCGGCAGAATGCGCATCACTTCGCGGCCTTTGGTATCGACGCGGATATTCGAGCCAAGCGCGTCCATCACGTCGATGGTCTCGGTCTTGGTCAGTTCCCAGGGGCGGGCCGAGAAAGCGTAGGGCTTCGAGGTCAGCGCGCCAACCGGGCAGAGGTCGATGATATTGCCCTGAAGGTTACTGTCCAGCGTCATGTTCAGATAGGAGGTGATCTCGCTGTCTTCGCCCCGCCCGGTCTGGCCCATCTGGGTGATGCCGGCAACTTCCGAGGTGAACCGCACGCAGCGGGTGCAGGAGATACAGCGCGTCATCGCGGTCTTGACCAGCGGTCCAAGATCCAGCTCGTCAGAGGCGCGTTTCGGCTCGCGGTAGCGCGAGAAATCCACGCCATACGCCATGGCCTGGTCCTGCAGATCGCATTCGCCGCCCTGGTCGCAGATCGGGCAATCCAGCGGATGGTTGATCAGGAGGAACTCCATCACCCCTTCGCGGGCCTTCTTGACCATCGGCGACCTGGTTTTGACGACCGGCGCCTCGCCATTCGGGCCCGGGCGCAGGTCTTTGACCTGCATCGCACAGGAGGCCGCCGGTTTCGGCGGGCCGCCCACGACCTCGACCAGACACATCCGGCAATTGCCCGCGATGGACAGCCGCTCGTGATAGCAGAAACGCGGGATCTCGATCCCGGCCACTTCCGCCGCCTGGATGATCGTCATCGAGCCGTCGATCTCCAGCTCGGTCCCGTCGATGTTGATTTTTTTCAGATTCGACATCTGCGCCTACTCCGCCGCGATCCGGTCGCAGGCATGGGCTGTCCATGTCGCGGCCTCTTCCAGATACGACCAGCCGAAGGCCTGGTCGCTGTCTCCAAATTCATTGCGGTGCTGCCACCGCGCATAGCCATCGGCCTGGGCTGGCTCCGTCGCCACGTCATCGGGCCACCAGACAAAGCCGGCTGCGCGTCCGGCCATGCCGTTCACCAGATCCAGCCCACCCACAAAATCCGCGATTTCGGATGCGCCGAAATCGTGCTGCAACGCGCCGAAACTGAACGCGGCGGGTTGAAAACCGTCAAGCGCGTGCGGAGCCTTGTCATGGGCCAATTGGGGGGTCATCTGGTCGACCTCAGCAAATAGCCGATCAGGCTGTTTCTCGCGATTTCCGCCTCGCCGACCGCGCAATAGGCCTGGGTCTTGCCCGGTTCAGCGCCCGCCTTTTTCAGCCAGGCCGCAGCCTCGGCCTTGCCGCGCTTTTTCTCGGTCTTGCTCTCGACGAAAGCGGTGACTTCCTGGCGCGTATAGCCTTGTTTCAGCGCATAATCCCTGAGCTTCGTCAGCTCGTTCAGCGCGCGCAGCTTTCTCGGCCGCATCGTCGGGCAGTTATCGGCAATCGCATCAGCGATGAAGCCCTGGCGCAATGTGTTGTTGATATGCGCTTCCTGGTTGATCGGCGTGCGCGCCACGGCGGCGCCGGCACTTGCGGCAATCACCAGCGATACAGCAAGAATTTTTACGGATGTCATAACGGATGCTCCACAGGTTGCCCCGGTCACGTGACCGGCGCCCCATTCTGCCAGAGCGACAGGCGCATCAAAACGCACGGCTTCGTGCCGTTTCCGTGATCCGCACCGGCTGAAACATCCCGTGATCATGCGCAGCCTCCGGCAAAAGCCCAGGCGCCTGCCCGATCATATTTCCCGATGGCTTTTTCGCGGAACTGGCCGCCTGCGGCCGCACAGGTCGCGCGGGCGGCTTTCTTGGCCAGCGCGCCCTGATCATTGCGCAGTCCACCGGCGGTCGTCACCCGGATCTCCTGCCCCCCAATCGGGCGCGCGCCGACCACGGTGATCTGCAGCCCTTCCGGGCCAGGGCGAACCTCGCCCTGAAGGGTCTGGCCGTCGACCTGGACCTGATACCGGCCCGGCGTCACCGTTTCCGGCAGCGGCGTATGGATCACCGCGCAGCCCGACAGGACAAGCGCCAGCGCCACAGCCGGAAGGCTGCGGGCGGGCGCCGTCATGGTGAGGGTTGCGCGAAGGGCCATGATTATTCCGCAGCCAGCGCGGCCGAGATGCGGCCGGTGCGTTTTGCCTTGATACGGTCCTCGATTTCCTCGCGGAAATTGCGGATCAGACCCTGGATCGGCCAGGCAGCAGCGTCGCCAAGGGCGCAGATCGTGTGACCTTCAACCTGTTTGGTAACCTCGAACAGCATGTCGATCTCTTCGACCTCGGCATCGCCGGTCACCAGACGGTCCATGACCCGCATCATCCAGCCGGTGCCTTCGCGGCACGGCGTACACTGGCCGCAGCTTTCATGTTTGAAGAATTTTGACAGGCGCCAGATCGCTTTAATCACGTCGGTCGACTGATCCATCACGATCATACAGGCGGTGCCGAACGAGGATTTCAGCTCGCGCATACCATCATAATCCATGATGGCGTTTTCGCACATATCGGCAGTCAGGATCGGGCAGGATGCTCCGCCCGGGATCACCGCTTTCAGGTTCTTCCAGCCACCACGCACGCCGCCGCCATGTTTCTCGATCAGCTCGCGCATCGGGATCGACATCGATTCCTCGATCACGCAGGGCGCGTTCACATGGCCCGACATCGCGAAAAGCTTCACGCCCGCATTGTTCGGACGGCCAAAGCCCGCGAACCATTCGCCGCCACGGCGCAGGATGGTCGGCGCCACAGCGATGGATTCGACATTGTTCACCGTGGTCGGGCAGCCATAAAGACCCGCCCCCGCCGGGAAAGGCGGCTTCATCCGGGGCATGCCCTTGCGGCCTTCAAGGCTTTCCAGAAGCGCGGTTTCCTCGCCACAGATATAGGCCCCTGCCCCGTGATGCAGGTAGACGTCGAAATCATAGCCGGATTTCGAGGCATTGCGCCCGATCAGACCAGCGTCATAGGCCTCGTCGATCGCGGCCTGCAGCGCCTCTTTCTCGCGGACATATTCACCACGGATATAGATATAGGCGGCAACCGCATTCATCGCGAAACCGGCGATCAGACAGCCTTCGATCAGCGTATGCGGATCATGGCGCATGATTTCGCGGTCTTTGCAGGTCGCAGGCTCGGATTCGTCTGCATTGACCACCAGATAGGCCGGACGCCCATCCGAGACCTTCGGCATGAAGGACCATTTCATCCCCGTCGGGAAGCCCGCACCGCCGCGCCCGCGCAGGCCCGACTTCTTCATCTCATCCACGATCCAGTCACGGCCTTTGGACATGATATCCGCCGTGCCATCCCAATGGCCGCGCGCCATTGCCCCTTTGAGGGAGCGGTCATGCATCCCGTAGAGGTTCGTGAAGATGCGGTCCTGATCCTTGAGCATCGCTCGCTCTCCTTACGCCCGGCGCCCGCGCCAGATCTGATACGTCACGGCCAGAGCCCAGATGAAACCGGCAATCGCTGCGAGATCGAAGAGGAAGACAAACCGCGTCTCCCAGCCGAAATGCCCGCCGAGCCATTGCCCGCCCATCCACAGGATCATCGTCGCCGCAATGACAACAGCCACAAGGCGCACCTGGCGCCCGCGCTTGATGTCATGTGCCGATGGCCCTGTCATGCCCTCCGCCCTCAGTAATCGTTGGTCTTTGCCCGGATGCGGAATGCGTCCAGACCTTCAGCCATAATCAGTTTCGCCTGCGCCACCCATTTGTCACGGGTCACGCGGCCTTTGAAGCCCTTGAGATTGTGGTCAACCCAGGTGACTTCGTCATCGCTCCAGCCGGCAATCTGGTCAAAATGGAAAAAGCCGAGCTCATGGCAAAGCCGTTCCAGCACCGGGCCAATACCTTCGATTTCCTTGAGGTCATCCGCCGCGCCGCCGCGCGGCCCCTGCAGCGCTTCGGGCTGTTTGCCCTCTGCCGCCACCGGCTCCTCCGTTTTAGCAGCCGGTTTTGCGGCAGGCTTTTCGGCCAGCGCCACACCGCCCTCGCGATTGCGGATCCAGGACAGGTTCAGCGCCACTTCGGTGCCGTCGATCCGCTTCACCGTCTCGCCGATATCCACCGCACGCTGCACAGAGCCATTGAGGCCTGCGCCCTTGCCCTTGTATTCGGCAAGCGAGGTCAGGCCGGTGACCGGTTCGGACGAATAGCGGCCGCTTTGCGAGCCGGGCTGCGGCACTTCACCATCGCGGAAGCGCGCGATCAGCCCGCGCAGCACCGTGGGCGTCAGGTCTTCGTAGTAATCCTTGCCGATCTGCGCCATCGGCGCATTGGCGCAGGCACCGAGGCATTCGACTTCTTCCCAGCTGAATTTGCCATCGGCGGAAACCGTATGCGGCGCCGGTGCGATCAGCTCTTTGCACACCTCGATCAGCTCTTCTGCGCCGCAGATCATGCAGGACGTGGTGCCGCAGATCTGGATATTCGCAACAGAGCCAACCGGTTGCAGCTGGAACATGAAGTAGAAGGTCGCGACCTCAAGCACGCGGATATTCGCCATACCCAGCATGGTCGCGATATATTCGATTGCGGGCCTGGTCAGCCAGCCTTCCTGTTCCTGCGCCCGCCACAACAGCGGGATGACCGCCGAGGCCTGGCGCCCTTCGGGATATTTGCTGATCTGCCCCTCGGCCCAGGCCAGGTTGGCGGGCGTGAAGGCGAAACTCGCAGGTTGCTCGTGGTAAAGGCGGCGCAGCATGTCAGATGATCCCGACGAAAGAAAAAACGGCTTTGATGTACAGGAGCCCGAAGGGACTATGCACAAAGAAGGGGGTCAGGACCAAAACAGGGATGAGCCCGACCAGCAGCATCAGGGGCATTTCTCCGTTTTCACGGTCAGGGCCCAGGTATTCTCGTCCAGCTCCGCCGATCCGTCGGCAAGCATTTCTTCGACGACCACGGCAGTCCAGTCTTCGCTGAACCCAAGCGGCGGCAAGAGGGTCGCCGCTTCTTCTTCGGTCATCGTGCAGCCATGGGCTTCGAGCGTCTCGGTCAGAAGCGCCTTCCAGTCGGTGCCAGCGGGCGGCGCCTCCTGAGCAGACGCCGGGAGAAGCGCGGGCCCGGCCAGCAGCATCACGGCAAGGGGGGCAAGACGGTACAGCATCAGCAGCCAAGCCCCTTGAGGCGGAAGGCGCCCTGCCCCTCTTCCACAAGGAAACCGCCGATGATCAGCTGAACCGAGGCCGCCATGGCGCTCTCGTCATTCATCCCGGTCAGGCGGTTCTGAACGGCGTCATTATTGGCCTGGGTCAGCACACAGCCCTCTGCCGCGATGGCGGCGGCGAGCTGCTTTGCCTCTTCCCCGAGTTCGGCGGTCTGGGCAAAGCCCGCGACCGGCAGAGCAAGGGCCAGAAGAGCCGCCGCGAAACGTGCCATCATCTGTCCACCTCACCAAACACGATATCCATCGTCGCGATGATCGCCGAAACATCGGCCAGCTGGTGGCCCTTGCCAAGGTAATCCATCGCCTGGAGATGGGCATAGCCCGGCGCGCGGATCTTGGCGCGGTAAGGCTTGTTCGTGCCATCTGCTACCAGGAAGACGCCGAATTCGCCCTTGGGCGCCTCGACCGCGGCATAGACCTCGCCCGCGGGGACGTGGAAGCCTTCGGTATAGAGTTTGAAATGGTGGATGAGCGCCTCCATCGAGGTCTTCATCTCGCCGCGCTTCGGCGGCGACAGCTTGCCGCGCGCCATCACATCGGTCTGGGCCGCAGGCTCGCGCAGCTTGGCGATGGCCTGCTGGATGATCTTGACGGATTCCCGCATCTCCAGCATCCGGCAGAGATAGCGGTCATAGCAGTCGCCATTCTTGCCGACCGGCACCTGGAAGGTGAATTCGTCATAGCATTCATAGGGCTGCGCACGGCGAAGATCCCAGGCGAGGCCCGATCCGCGCACCATCACCCCCGAGAAGCCCCAGTCCAGCGCGTCCTGTTCCGACACGGTCGCGATATCGACGGTGCGCTGTTTGAAGATGCGGTTCTCGGTGATCAGCCCGTCAAGGTCATCGACCAGTTTCGGGAAGGTCTGCGACCATGCCTCGATATCGTCGATCAGCTTCGGCGGCAGATCCTGGTGGACGCCACCGGGGCGGAAATAGGCCGCGTGCAGACGGGCGCCGCAGGCGCGCTCATAGAACTGCATCAGTTCCTCGCGCGCGGTAAAGCCCCAGAGCGGCGGCGTCAGCGCACCAACGTCCATCGCGCCGGTGGTGACGTTCATCAGATGGTTCAGGATGCGGCCGATTTCCGAATAGAGCACCCGAATGAGGCTCGCACGACGCGGCACCACAGTGCCGGTCAGCTTTTCAATCGCCAGACACCAGGCATGTTCCTGGTTCATCGGCGCCACATAGTCGAGGCGGTCGAAATAAGGCAGGTTCTGCAGGTAGGTCCTGCTTTCCATCAGCTTCTCTGTGCCGCGATGCAACAGGCCGATATGCGGATCGGCGCGTTCAACGATCTCGCCATCCAGCTCCAGCACCAGACGCAGCACGCCATGGGCCGCAGGGTGCTGCGGGCCGAAGTTGATGTTGAAATTGCGGATCCGCTGTTCCGAGGTCTCGATATCCATCGAGCCATCATCATAGAAATTCCGGCGCATATCCTGCGAGCCAAGGCCGTTGCCGGTGCCGTCCATCATTTCGGTGCCTCCGCTTTCTGGTCGCCCGGAAGGATATATTCCGCGCCTTCCCAGGGGGACATGAAGTCGAACTGGCGATATTCCTGCACCAGCTTCACCGGCTCGTAGACGACGCGCTTCTGCACTTCGTCATAGCGCACTTCGACATAGCCGGTGGTGGGGAAGTCCTTGCGCAGCGGATGGCCACGGAAACCGTAATCAGTGAGGATGCGGCGCAGGTCGGGATGGCCCTGGAAGATGATCCCGAACATGTCGAAGGTCTCGCGCTCGAACCAGTTGGCACCTGGATGCAGGCTCGTGAGCGAGGGGATCATTTCCTCTTCGCGCAGCGCGACTTTCACGCGGATGCGCTGGTTCCGGTACATCGAGAGGAAATGGTAGACGACATCGAACCGCGCCGGGCGTTCCGGATAATCGACCGCCGTGATGTCGATCAGCGTCGAAAAGCGACAGGTCGCCTCGTCCCGAAGATATTCGATCAGCGCAAGAAGATGCGCCGGCGTCGCCAGCAGCGTCAGCTCTCCATGGGCCACGGAATGCGACAGCACCGCGTCGGGCTGGCGCAGGGCGATGGTGGCTCCGAGTTCGTTCAGCGCGTCAGACATCCTGTTCACCTCACCAGAGTGCCGGTGCGGCGGATCTTCCGCTGCAATTGCAACAAGCCATAGAGCAGCGCCTCGGCCGTGGGCGGGCAGCCCGGCACATAGACATCGACCGGCACCACACGGTCACAGCCGCGCACCACCGAATAGCTGTAATGGTAGTACCCACCACCATTGGCGCAGCTGCCCATCGACACGACATAGCGCGGCTCGGGCATCTGGTCATAGACCTTGCGCAATGCGGGCGCCATCTTGTTCGTCAGCGTGCCGGCCACGATCATCAGATCCGACTGCCGGGGCGAGGCGCGCGGCGCCATGCCAAAGCGTTCCACGTCGTAATGCGGCATCGACATCTGGATCATCTCGACCGCGCAGCAGGCCAGACCAAAGGTCATCCAGTGCAAAGATCCGATCCGGGCCCAGTTGATCACATCCTCGGTCGAGGTCAGCAGGAAGCCTTTATCCTGCAGATCACGCGAGAAGGCCGCGACATCGCCGTCGCGGTCCAGCCCCACCGTGTTGGCGCCGGTCATCACTCCCATTCGAGAGCTCCCTTCTTCCATTCATAGGCGAAGCCGATGGTCAGCACGCCAAGGAACACCATCATCGACCAGAATGCGGTCATCGAGATCTCGCTGAACGCAAGCGCCCAGGGAAAGAGGAAAGCGACCTCAAGGTCAAAGATGATGAACAGGATCGAGACCAGATAGAACCGGACATCGAATTTCATCCTGGCGTCATCGAATGCGTTAAACCCGCATTCATAGGCCGAGACCTTTTCAGGGTCCGGGTTCCGGATTGCGATCACCGCAGCAGCGAGGATCAGGACGAGGCCAAGCCCCACCGCGATCACGAGCAGAATGACAATCGGAAGATACTCTCGGAGAAGCGTGTCCACGAGATGCTCCTTCAGCTGGCGTCAGCGAGCCTGCGGACCCTTTTTCGACCCGCTTGCACTCATTGGTTCGCTTTACCCCTGCCCCCGCCCGGGGTCAACCGATGGAGCGGGGTTTTCCCACCCTTCCGAAGGGGGATCACCCTTGTTTTGCTGCCTTGGACGTGGCCGCATCCGAAAAAGAATTTATGCCGGTTCTGCATCGCGGCAAAGTTGCTGGCCCCGGCGTCAGAAAGTCGCAGGCAAAGGAATCACGAAAGTGATTACCCCCTGTATTCCCATGAAAAACAGTAGGAAATTATCCGGTGCTATTCCTGACCTTGACCGGAGCGCCCCGGTCGCATTGGGTCAGTCCCGATCAACAGCGGAGCATCGCAATGTCTTCCCCTCTCCGGAACCGCCCCCTGCCGGTACGTCGTGCCGCCCCCGTCATGGCCCTGCTGGCGGGCTTTGCCCTCAGCCTCTCGCCGGCCCTCGCCCAGGGGATTTGCGGGATCAGTATAAGGGCGCTGCAAGAGAGCCTCGTGCGCTTTGGCGAAAGCTATCCGATCGCGCCAGACATCGATTGCGAGACCCCGGCCAGGCTGCCCGCGCATAAGCTGATGTGCGACAGCCTCTATGACGATGAGCAGGAGCTCTGGCTGATGGGCAATCTGGATGACGCGGCCTGGGTCTATGCGCTGGAAAACGCGACCGGCACCGAGACAGATCACAGCAACCCACCGCGTGATGAGACCTTCATCGCCGCCCGCGATGCCTGCACCACCGAGACCTGCCTGTGCGAGGTGCTGATCGGGCACACCAATGGCTCACTTGGCGGCGAAAGCCCCTACCCGCAGTAAGGCCAGTGCCGCGGGTTACCTGAGCCTGTTTTTACGTCGGGGAACCGGCGTGACAGATCTGGCGTCGAATATCTGGCCCGGATCGTTGGCGCCTGGGCCCGAGCGTGCCACCCGCAACCGGAGCGGATCATCCCAAGGGCCAGTCAGAGTTCAAAGCCCCTGCGGACCAGAGCAAGGCCCCGGGATACGAGCAGCGCTCATTCGATCACCGGGGCCTCGCCTGCGTCGAAATATTCGGCCTGGCCGGTGATCAGCACCTCTTCCCGGATGATGCGGGCGATCAGTCCCGCGTCATCGACCGAGAAGGTCAGCGGAAGGCGCATATCCGCAAGGCCGGCGAGGATGCGGTCGGTCTTCGGGCAATGCTGTTCGCCGGCATAACGCCAATGCGGATAGCGCGAGGTGAAGGCGACCGGCTCCTCCACCCCGAACCATTTCAGCTCCACCCCCCGGGCGACGCAGCGCGACAAGAGCATCCCGATCCGCGCGGCCTCCCATCCCGGCAGCGCGAACTGGAAGGACGATCCGACATGGCGCTCGGCTACGGGGCGCCGGATCAGTCTGAGGCCGGGCGTATCGGCGAGGCCCTGCTCCATCGTCTCGTAAAGCGCGGTCCAGCGGGCGCGGCGTTCTGCCAGCAGCCCGACCTGGGGCCGCAGGATCGCCGCGCGCAGATTGTCCATCCGCCCCGAGACATTCGGGATATCAAGCCTGATATCCCTGAACGCTTCCGGCCCGGGCGCGGCGCGGTGCCGGGCATAGAGCATGTAACTGCCTGAGAGCAGGATCATTTTTGCAGCGATATCCGCATCATCCGTGATCAGGAGCCCGCCTTCGCCGGAATTCATATGCTTATAGGTCTGGGTCGAATAGCAGCCGATCAGCCCATGCCGCCCCGAGGCGACCCCGTTCCATTCCGCCCCCATCGTATGGGCGCAATCCTCGATCACGATCAGGCCGAGCGTGCCACAAAGCGCCATCAGCGCCTCCATATCGCAGCTATGGCCACGCATATGCGACAAAAGCAGGATCCGCGCGCCGGTTGCCCGGGCCTTCGCCGCCAGATCGTCGAAATCCAGCACCAGGTCTTCGGTGATCTCGACAAAGACCGGATGCCCGCCGGCGGCCTGGATCGCGCCCGGCACGGGGGCGAGCGTGAAGGCATTGGTCAGAACCGCCTCGCCCTGCGCCAGCCCCACGGCCCGGAGCGCGCAGCCCATCGCATAGCCGCCGGAAGCCACAGCGAGGCAATAGCGCGCGCCGGTGAAAGCCGCGAATTCTTCCTCAAGCAGCGCGGCTTCGGCGACCTCGTCGCCTTGCGTATTGTAGCGATGCAGCCGTCCATGGCGCAAAACCGCCAGCGCCGCCGCGATCCCTGCCTCCGGGATCGGCTCTTGCTGGGTGAAACTGCCGCTGAACCGCTCGCTCATTTACCTGCTGCCTCTGCTGTGTCGCGCCCCGTCGCGCTCCGCCCCGTCGTCCCTGTCAGCCATATGAACAGCACAAGCGCAAGCGCGAGGCAGGCCCCTGCCACCCAATAGGCCACATCCGGCGATTGCCATTCGCTGCCCTCGGCCATGAAATGCCCGAAGATCTGCGAGAAGAAAACCGTGCCGAACAGCATGGCGATATTGGTGATGGCGGAAATACCACCCTGCAGCTCGCCCTGTGCGTTTTCGGGCACCTGGCGGGACATGATCGCCATGATCATCGGATGCACCAGGCCCTCGGGCCCGTGGACAAACATCAAAAAGACCACCACGCCCAGCCCGCCGGCAAGGCCGTAGCCTGTGGCCGCGATACTGGCGCAGACGAGGCCGATCAGTGCGGTGCGATGCTCGCCAAACCGGCGCACGAAGACCCCGGTCAGCCCGCCCTGGAACCCCGCCATCACCAGGCCGAACACCGCCAGCGTCAGCCCGACCATACCCTCGGACCAGCCGAATTTCGCCATGCCCCAGAAGGTCCAGATCGCCGGATAGACCGAGGAGGCGAAGAAGAAGACAAAGAGCACCACGCAGAGCGGCACCGCCCCCGGATAGGTGCGAAAGACCCGGAAGGCGCCAAAGGGATTGGCGCGCGCCAGCTCGAACCGGCGGCGTTTTGCGGGGCTGAGGCTTTCGGGCAGCACGAACCAGCCATAGGTGAAGTTCAGGAACGAGACGCAGGCGGCGACGATAAAGGGAATGCGGGTGCCGATCTCTCCCAATAAGCCGCCGATCGCCGGCCCGATCACAAAGCCCACGCCAAAGGCCGCGCCCATCAGCCCGAAGGCGCGCGCGCGGTCTTCGGGGGCGGTCACATCGGCAATATAGGCATTGGCGATGACCCAGCTCGAGCCGCAGACCCCGGCGAGAACCCGCCCGACAAACAGCCAGAACAGCGTCGGCGCCCAGGCCGAAAGCAGGAAATCCGCCCCCAGCCCGAACACCGCCAGCAACAGAAGCGGCCTGCGGCCAAAGCGGTCGGACAGGTTCCCCGCCAGCGGCGAACAGATGAATTGCGAGACCGCAAAGGCCGCAAACATCCAGCCCCCGATCTCTGACGCGCGGTCAAGCCCGACATGGCCCACCTCTTCGATCAGACGCGGCAGAACCGGCATGATGATGCCAAAGCCCATCATATCCAGAAAAACCGTGATCAGAACAAAGGTGACCGCATGTTTCGACGCGGGTCCGGGCAAAGGCTGCGAGGATGGTGAGGGCGCAGGTTCGGCGGTAAAGGGCGGGCTGTCGGCGGGCATATCACACCAGGGCGAGAGAGGGCGCCGGAAACCGCGAGGCGCAGGCGCCAGACCCTGCCCCCGTGCCTCTGCTTTGTCAAATCACCGCAAGATGACGGTTTTCGTCATTGGACCCGGGCCTGCCCGCCATGCGAGATTTGCGGGCAGAATACAGGAGAGGTTTTCCCCGATGCGCTTTGCCCGTTTCCGCCCCTTCCGCCCCGCGCTCCGCCATCGCGGCTTTCCCCGCCTCCTCGCCCTCGCCGCAGCGTCTTCGCTGGTGCTGGGCTTTGCCGTGCCGGTCAAGGCCGACCTGGTGATCCAGGGCCGCGCCGCCCAGGCGCTGCATTGCGCCGCGCTCCTGTTCATCGCCTCGGAGGAGCTATATCAGGCCGGCTATATCACCCGCGCCGATTACAGCGGGGCACAGGCCGCCTCGGTCCGGATGCTCGATTATGTCCCAGGCACCAGGGATCAGAAAGTCCAGGCCATGGGCCAGCGGTTCGAGAAACTGCTCAGCCGCAAGAGCCTGCCGCAGCTCATGACGGAATTTGACGAAACCGCGCCCTGGTGCGGCAAGACCTTCCTCTGACCAGCCGCTCCTATCCCTGAACCCGCCTCTCGCGGCCCGACCCATTGCGGCTCCGGCTTTCGCGCTGCGCTTTTCATCTGTCCTTAAATATCCCGGGGGGAGCGCGGCCCTGGCCGCGGGGGGGGGAGCTGGCCCCCCTCACCTTCCCGGGTTCTGCCTGGTCAGGCCGGCTGTGTCGCCAGCCAGGCCATCAGCCGCGGCCGGATCGTTTCATCCCCCGCCGCGCGCCCCGCCTCGATCACCGCCCGCACCTCGCCCAGATCGACACTGCGGATCAGCGCCTTGACCGGCCCGACCGAGGCCGGCCGCATCGACAGCGACCGGAAGCCAAGCGCCGCCAGCACCAGCGCCTCGACCGGCCGCCCGGCATCCTCGCCGCAAAACGACAAGGGTGTCGCGGTTTCGGCGCAGCGCGCGATGATCTGCTCAAGGAAGGTCAGGAAACTGACATTCAGCGTGTCATAGCGTTTGCGCACCCGTTCATTCTCGCGATCTGCCGCAAAGAAGAACTGTTTCAGATCATTGCCCCCGACCGAGACAAAATCCACCTGTTCAAAAAACGCCTTCGGCGCGAAGACCAGCGAGGGCGTCTCGCACATCGCCCCGATCTCAAGCGTCTCCGGCACGGGATGGCCCAGCGATTTCTCACGGTGGATCTCGCCCAGGACCTGTGCGCGCGCCTGCATGAACTCGCCATATTCCGCGACAAAGGGGAACATCACGGTCAGGGGCCGCCCCGCCGCCGCCCGGATCAGCGCCTGCATCTGCATGCGCAAAACCCCCGGCTTATCCAGCCCCACCCGGATCGCGCGCCAGCCCATCGCGGGATTGGGCTCGTCATTCGGCTTCATATAGGGCAGGACCTTGTCCGAGCCGATATCCAGCGTCCTGAAGGCGACCCGCCGCCCGCCGGCCGCTTCCAGCACGCGGGTATAAAGTGACGCGAGCTCGGCCCGTTTCGGCATCTTGTTGCGGATCAGGAACTGCAATTCGGTACGGAACAGCCCGACCCCTTCGGCACCCGATCCCTCAAGGCTCGGCAGATCTGCCATCAGCCCGGCATTCATCAGCAACGAGATCACCGCGCCGCATTTCGCCTGCGCCGGCAGGCCTTTCAGCGAGGCATAGCGTTTCTGGGCTTCGGCCTGCATAGCGATCTTATCCCGGAAGGCGCGCGAAACGGTCTCATCGGGCCGAAGATGCACGATGCCCTGATCACCATCCACCAGGATATTATCACCATTCAGTGCCTCGGCGCTGATCCTTTCGGCATGGATCACCAGCGGGATCGACAGAGCGCGCGCGACAATCGCAGCATGAGAGCCGACCGAGCCTTCCTCGAGCACCACGCCTTTCAGCCGGCGGCCATATTCCAGCAGTTCCGCCGGTCCGATATTGCGGGCAATCAGGATCGGGTTTTCCGGCATCGCCGCGCCCGTATCCGCGCCCTGCCCGGTCAGGATCCTGAGGAGCCGGTTCGACAGATCGTCAAGATCCTGCAAACGTTCACGCAGATAGGCATCCGGCACCTGTTCCAGCCGCGCCCGCGCCGCCGATTGTTCCTTTTCGACCGCCGCCTCGGCCGAAAGGCCCAGGGTGATGTCTTCCTCCATCCGTTTCAGCCAGCCGCGCGAATGGGCGAACATGCGATAGGCTTCCAGAACCTGCTTCTGGTCCTTGTCAAGCTGCTCGGCCTCCAGCAGGTCATCGATCGAAATGCGGAGCTGCCCCACCGCATCGCGGATCCGGTCGATTTCCAGCAAAGGATCATCGGCGACCGGGTTGGTCACCACCACCCGCGGCTCATGCAGCCAGACCTTGCCCTCGGAGGCGCCCTCCTGGCCGGAGGTGCCGCGAAACATCAGCGACTGGCGGTGGATCGGGCGCCCCCCGCCATCATCGCCGGCAAAGGCACCCAGTTCCGTCATCTCGGCGAGCACCATGGCCACCACTTCCAGCGCATCCAGCTCGTCCTCGGAAAACACCCGCGCCTCTTTCGACTGCACGACCAGCACGCCCAGCTTCTCACCCACACGCTGCAACGGCACGCCGAGGAAAGACGAAAAGATCTCTTCGCCGGTCTCGGGCATGAAACGGAACCCTTTTTCCGCGGGCGCATCGGCGGTGTTCACCGGCAGACCGGTGCGCGCCACGCGCCCCACCAGCCCCTCGCCCAGCCGCATCCGCGTCTTGTGGACGGCGGATTTCTTCAGCCCTTCGGTTGCGAACAGCTCAAGCGTTTCCTCATCGCGGAAAAGATAGATCGAACAGACCTCGGTCGCCATGGAATCGGCGATCAGATGGGTGATGCGATCCAGCCTGTCCTGGCCCTTTCCGGGCATGGCAAGCACATCGCGCAACCGCCGCAGCAGCCTGCGGCTCTCACTCTCGGTCCGTTCGGGCATGATCGGGGCGCGACCTCCGGTTTCAGGAATTGCGAAGCGTCTGCGCCCCTTAGACCACATGATTGCGGGAAACGGAACGGTTGCTCGACGCCGCAGCGCAGCGAGTGGCAGGGAGAGCCTGAATAAGCGGCAGCTCGCAGATTGTGGAGCCGGGCAGACCCGCGCGGCGACCGGCGTCAGCGCAGCCGGACAAAGGCGCGATAAAAGCTCTGAGCACCGCCGCTGACCAGCATCCGCACCGGATAGGCGTCCCGGCGCATCCCAATGACAGAGGCGCTTGCCTCCACATTGCGCAGACCGGCAGGAGTTTGCTGGTTTACCACCGTGCTATAGCGCCCGCCTGCCGCGTCCTGGCAGAAAATCATGCCCTGGCGCACATTGCCGCGTATCGTCACATAGGGTGCGCCCAGATAATTGGTGCCGCTGGAAACCTGACCGCCTGCACCGGTTACGCTGCAGCTGCTGCCTTTGCCGCCGCCGTTCATGGTAAAGGTAAAGACCTGCTGGCTGCGATCCGCACCTAGCCCGGAGCTTCCATCCGGGCCGATACAGGCCGCAAGCGTCAAAACTGCTGCAATCCCTGAGAATTTCTTCATAAATTCACCATATATGAAAAAGCCGCACCAGACCGGTGCGGCTTCAGTAACTCATTCCTGCCTGATGCCTCAGGCCTTTTCCAGCTCAAAAGCGTCATGGAGCGCCTGAACGGCCAGCTCCAGATATTTCCGGTCGATCAGCACCGAGATCTTGATCTCAGAGGTCGCGATGACCTTGATATTGATCCCTTCCGCCGCCAGCGCTTTGAAGGTGCGCGCGGCAACCCCGGCATGGCTGCGCATGCCGATCCCCACGACCGAGACCTTGGCCACATCGGTGTCGATGATCAGCTCGTCATAGGCGATCTCGCCGCGGGCTTTCGCCTCTTCCATCGCCTTTTTGGCGCGCTCGACCTGGTTGATCGGGCAGGAGAAGGTCATATCGGTGACGGCACCGCTATGGCGCTCGTCATAGTCCTTTTCCGAGATATTCTGCACGATCATGTCCACATTGACCCCGGCCTCGGCCAGCGGGCCAAAGATCGCCTGGGCGACGCCCGGACGGTCTTCGATGGTGAACAGCGTGATCTTGGCCTCTTCACGCGAGAAGGCGACGCCGCTTACGACTTTCGATTCCATGATTTCCTCCTCGTCACAGACCAGGGTCCCTGAGTTCTCGTCGGTATCCTCGAACGAGGACAGCACCCTGAGGCGCACTTTGTAGCGCATCGCCAGCTCGACCGAACGGGTCTGCAGGACTTTCGCGCCCAGAGATGCCAGTTCCAGCATTTCCTCAAAGGCGATCTTGTCGAGCTTCTTCGCCTTCGAGCTCACGCGCGGGTCGGTGGTATAGACGCCATCAACATCGGTATAGATGTCGCAGCGCTCGGCCCCGAAAGCGGCGGCAAAGGCAACAGCGGTCGTGTCCGAGCCGCCCCGGCCCAGCGTGGTGATCCGCCCTTCGGGCGAGATCCCCTGGAAGCCCGCAACCACGGCAACTTTGAAACCTTCGGCGAATTTCGCATCAAGGTTTTCGCGCGGGATAGAAACGAACCGCGCCGAGCTATGCGCCGATGTGGTGTTGATCGGCACCTGCCAGCCCTGCCAGGAACGCGCAGGCACGCCCATTTCCTGAAGGCGCAGCGCCATCAGACCGGCGGTGACATTCTCGCCCGATGCCACAACCGCATCATATTCGCGCGCGTCATAAAGCTTTGAAGTGCCCTCGACCCAGCCGACCAGTTCATTGGTCTTGCCGGACATCGCGCTGACAATGACGATCACGTCATAGCCGCGCTCGACCTCTTTTTGCACCTTCTTCGCGGCATTCGCGATACGGTCGATATCGGCGACGGATGTGCCCCCGAATTTCATTACCAGAAGCGGCATCTGCACCCCCCCGAGGCCCTTTTGGGGCTCTGCACACAGGCGGGCTCTCAGTCACCCGCCAAAATCGCCGGTTTCCTATCGCCCGGGCGCGCAAGGCGCAAGGGGCTGGCCGCATTTCCCAATGGGAATCGTCGGATGCCTCCGGCGGGAATATTTCCTTCAGGAGGAAGCTGATTTCCCCCTGACCCAAATTCTCAGATCCCTGGCGCAGGATCTCTTGCCGCAATGCGGTGGGAACGCTAGCTTCTGGCCGGTATCAGGAAGGACCAGGATATGCAGGATATTACCGGGCAAACCACAACCGGTCACACTATGATCGGCGTCATCGGCGGCTCGGGTGTCTATCAGATCGACGGGCTCGAGGGGGCTTCATGGGTCACCGTCACAACGCCCTGGGGGGCACCGTCGGATGAGATCCTGGTCGGGCGGCTCGGCGGGCTGCCGGTTGCCTTCCTGCCCCGACACGGGCGCGGCCATGTCCACAGCCCGTCCTCGGTGCCATACCGTGCCAATATCGACGCGCTGAAGCGGATCGGCTGCACCGATATCCTCGCGGTCTCGGCGGTGGGATCGCTGCGCGAGGACCGCGCACCGGGGGAGTTTGTGCTGGTGGATCAGTTCATTGACCGCACCTTCGCCCGCGAAAAAAGCTTCTTCGGCGAGGGGCTGGTGGCTCATGTCGGCTTTGCCCATCCGACCTGTGCGCGGCTGGGTGATGCGGTGGCGGAGGCGGCATTGTCTGCGGGGATCACGCTCCACCGCGGTGCGACTTATATCGCAATGGAGGGGCCGCAATTCTCAACCCTGGCCGAGAGCCGGCTTTACCGGCAATGGGGCGCCGATGTGATCGGCATGACCGCGATGCCGGAAGCCAAGCTCGCGCGCGAGGCAGAGCTTTGCTATGCGAGCCTCGCCATGGTGACCGATTACGATTGCTGGCATCCCGACCATGATGCGGTGGATGTGGCGGCGGTGATCGCGACGCTGACCAGCAATGCCGCCAAAGCGCGCGAGGTCGTGGCGGCATTGCCGGCGACGCTTGGCGCCAGCCGGGCGCCCTGCCGCTGCGGCTGTGACCAGGCGCTTCAGACCGCGCTGATGACGGCACCTGCGAAACGTGATCCAAAGCTGGTGGCAAAGCTTGACGCGGTCGCGGGCCGCCTGTTGTAAGCTGGTCGACTGCTGTAACCGGAAGGCCCCAGATGCAAAAAACCGTCCGCGACTATATCCGCACCATCGTCGATTTCCCGCATGAAGGGATCCTGTTTCGCGATGTGACCACGCTCTTCGCCGATCCGCGCGGCTTTCGCATCTGTGTCGACCAGCTGCTCGCGCCCTGGGCCGGGATGCGGATCGACAAGGTGGTAGGGCTGGAAGCGCGCGGCTTCATCCTTGGTGGTGCGGTGGCGCATCAGCTTTCGACCGGCTTTGTTCCTGTGCGCAAGAAAGGGAAACTGCCGGGTCAGACCATAAGTCAGGCCTATCAGCTGGAATATGGCGAGGCGGTGGTCGAGATCCATGAGGATGCGCTTCTGGCCGGCGAACGGGTGCTGCTGGTGGATGACCTTCTGGCCACCGGCGGCACGGCGGCGGCCGGGATCTCGCTGATCGAACGGCTCGGCGCCGAGGTGATCGGCTGCGCTTTCGTGGTCGATCTGCCCGATCTGGGCGGGCGCAAAAAGCTCGAGGCGCTCGGGATGGATGTCCGCTGCCTTTGCGCCTTTGAGGGTCTGTGACGCGCGCCGACGCGAGCTCAGAGCGGCAGCACCGCGCCCGGATTGAGGATGCCTTTCGGGTCAAGCGCCGTCTTGATCCGGCGCATCGCCGCCAGCCGGCCGGGATCGCCGTAACGCTGCAAATCCCCCGTTTTCAGCCGCCCGATGCCATGTTCGGCCGATATGCTGCCCCCGGCCGCGTCAACCATCTGATGCACCAGATCCGACAGCGCCGGCGCCAGCGCCGCATAGTCACTGCGGCTGCGGCCTTTGGCGGGAAACAGGTTGAAATGCAGATTGCCATCGCCGAGATGGCCAAAGCAGTTGATCCTTACATCCGCCATTCCGGTCAGGCGGCCGCTGGCCTCCCGGATGAAATCCGGGATCGCACCGGGCGGCAGCGAGACGTCATGGCTGGAAATCGAGCCCAGACGGCGATTGGCATCAGGAATGGTCTCGCGCAGGGCCCAGAGATGGTCGGCCTGTGCCCCGGACGTCGCGATCACACCATCGAGCACAAGTCCGAGTTCGGCGCCCTGTTCGTAGAGACCCGCCATCGCGGCCTCGGCGTCAATTGCGCCGGGAAGACCCAGCTCGATCAGCACCAGCCAGTCGGGCAGCGGATCAAAGGGGGCGCGCAGATCAAACCCGGTCTCGGCGAGGAAATCAAACCCTGCGCGTGACATGAGTTCGAACCCGGAGACCAGACCGCCCAGCTCTGCCTCGGAAAGCCGGAGCAGCGCCTGCGCCGCTTCGGGGGAGGACACTGCCAGCATGGCGACGACACGCTTTTTCGGGGTCGGGAAGAGGCGCAGACTGGCGGCGGTGATCACGGCAAGACTGCCCTCAGAGCCCACGATCAGATCGCGCAGATCATAGCCGGTATTGTCCTTCCGGAGCCGCCTGAGCCCGGAAATCACTTCACCACTGGCCAGCACCGCCTCGATCCCGAGGCACAGCTCGCGGGCGGTGCCATAGCGCAGCACCTGGGTGCCGCCGGCATTGGTCGCAAGATTGCCGCCGATCGTGGCCGTCCCTTCGGAGGCCAGCGAGAGCGGGAAAAGCCGGCCGGCGGCGCGGGCTGCTTCCTGAACGGCAGCGAGCGTCATCCCGGCTTCAACCGTGATGCTGTTCTCATCGGGCCAGAGGCCGCGCAGCCCCGTCATCGCCTCAAGGGACAGGATCAGCGGCACGGGCCCCTCGGGCATGACCTGACCCGACACCAGCCCGGTGCCGCCCCCCCAGGGCAGAACGGGCACCGAAGCCGCATTGCAGGCAGCAAGGATCTGCGAGACTTCCTCGCGGCTTTTCGGAACCGCAAGCGGCCCGGCCCGGCCAAGCCATTTGCCGCGCGGCTCGGTCAGATGCCGCGGCTCTGCCGCCCGCAGGCGCCCCTCGGGCAAATGCGAGCTGAGCCGCCCGATAAAAGCCTCATCCGCCGGATTGAGCAAAACTCTGTCTCCTCTTCCCTCCGGCGCCCCCGTCACGCGCCCGATTTCTGTACAGAAATCGGTCCGGAGTTTTTGAAAAACTCCGGCACCGCGTCATGGCAGCGTTCCGGTATCGGCCAGTCTCAGGCTGGCCCCACATCTGTCCGTCCGCGCCGGTCCGCGCGCAGAGAGGCATAAAGCACATGGTTGCGCCAGCGTCCGTTGATCTGCAGATAGGCCTGCGCCACGCCTTCATATTTGAAGCCGGTCTTCTCCAGCACGCCGCGTGACGCCAGGTTCTCCGGCAGGCAGGCCGCCTCGATCCGGCTCAGATCCATCCGGGTGAAGGCGTGATGCACAACGCCCAGGATCGCCTCCCGCATCAGGCCCTGGCGGGCATAGGCTTCGCCCACCCAATAGCCCAGCGTCCCGGTCTGCGCCGGTCCCCGGCGGATATTGTCGAGCGTGATCGAGCCGACGATGCGCTGATCCTCGCGCCGCAGCATGACAAGGGGCAACGCGCTCCCCTGCGCCTCGGCGCGCCGCGCCCAGTAGACCCTGCCCGAGAAACTGCGCCGCGACAGATGCTGATCCGACCAGACCGGCTCCCAGGGTTTCAGAAACCCTTCACTTTCAGCGCGCAGCGCGCTCCATTGCCGCCAGTCATCATGGATCGGCAGGCGCAGCGTCATCCTCTCGGTCTCGATCCTGACCCTGCGCGCCAGGCCAAGCATTATGCCCGCATCCCTGCCATCATATCCGCAAGCGAGGGCGCACGGGAAATCGGTCCATAAACCGCCACCGCCGCCTGCCCCTGCAAGACCCGCGCGCCCTGCGCCCGCACTGCCTCAAGGCTGACCGTGCTGATCTTCGCAACCGCTTCGTCAAGGTCGGGCACCCGGTCCCAGATGGCGAGCAGCCGGGCATTGCGCTCGGCGCGCGAGGACGGGCTTTCCAGCCCCATCACCAGCCCCGCCGTCAATTGTGCCTTTGCCCGCGCGACCTCTGCCTCTGACATATCCTCTGCCGAACGCCTCAGTTCCTGAACGGTCAACTCGGCCAGTTCCCCGATCTCGGCCGCCGAAGTCCCGGCATAAATGGTGACATGGCCGGTATCCTCATAGGCGGCCGGCTGTGCGTGGATCGAATAGCAAAGCCCGCGCTCCTCGCGGATCTTCTGGAACAGGCGCGAAGACATGCCGCCGCCCATCGCCGTGGTCCAGACCTGCGACGCCCAGACCTCGGGATCGCGAAATCCCGGCGCCTCGAGGTTGAGCGCGAAATGCGCCTGTTCGAGATCTTTCTCTTCGCGTCTTTCGCCGACAGTGAAGCGGGCGGGCTCTGGCGCGTCGGCACCGACCGCGGCAAGCCCGCCGAACAGGGCCTCGGCGCGGTGCAGGATCTCAGCATGGCTGATGCCGCCCGCCGCCGAGAGGATCATCCGGTCGGGCCCGTAATGGCGCGCGATAAAGCCAAGAAAATCCTCGCGCCCGAAGGTCGAGACCCGCTCTTCCGGCCCCAGAATGGTGCGCCCGAACGCCTGACCGGGATAGCTGACCTCATGCAGCCAGTCGAAAATGACATCATCGGGCGTGTCATTGGACTGGCCGATCTCCTGCAGGATCACATGGCGCTCGGTCTCGATATCCTCCGCGTTGAACAGCGGGTTGAGGACGATATCCGCAATTACCTCAAGCGCGCGCGGCACGTCTTCCGACAGGCAGCGCGCGTAATAGGCGGTCATCTCGCGCGAGGTATAGGCATTGATATAGCCGCCGACATCCTCGATCTCTTCCGCGATCCGCAGTGCCGAGCGCGAGGGCGTGCCTTTAAAGGCCATATGTTCCAGAAAATGCGCAACCCCGTTCTGGGCCGCCGTCTCATGGCGCCCCCCGGCTCCGACCCAGATCCCGACCGAGGCCGATTTCAGGCCAGGCATGGATTCGGTCACAATGCGAAATCCGTTGGAAAGCGTATGGATCTGGACGGTCAAGGCTGGTTCCGTTCACAAGCGGGACAATCCGGGCGTCTTACACCCGGGGCAAGCATGAGAAAAGGGGGCGCTGTGCCCCCCCTTCCCGCAGGTCGCCGCGCTCAGCCAAGCCTTGCGCGGATCAGGGTCTTGAGCGCCTCAAGGTCATTGGGCACCCGCGTCACCCGTTCGTCGCGGTCAAAGAGATCCGCCATCCGCGGCGGCAGGCCCGGACGAATGCTGGTCGCCTTCGCCACCGCATCGGGGAACTTCGCGGGATGCGCGGTGGCGAGTGTCACCATCGGCACGTCCGGATGGAGGTGCTGATGCGCCGTTCCGACGCTTACACCAACCGCGGAATGCGGGCAGAGGAGCTCTCCGGTCTGCGCAAGCGTGGTCGCGATGGTCTCATAGGTACGCGCCTCATCCACCGCGCCGCTGTCATAGACATTGGTCAGCGCCGTCATCGCATTTTGCGACAGCGAGAAACCGCCATTGGCCGAGAGCTCCGCCATCAGTTCGCGGATCGCGGCGCCATCCTTGCCATGCGCCCAGAAAAGTGCGCGTTCGAAATTCGATGAGACCTCGATATCCATCGACGGGCTGATCGTCGGCACCACGCCATGTTTGGTATAGGCGCCGGTCTCCATGCAGCGATGCAGGATGTCGTTTTCATTGGTGGCAATCACCAGCCGTTTGATCGGCAGCCCCATTTCGCGCGCAATAAAGCCTGCGAAGACATCGCCGAAATTGCCGGTCGGCACGGTGAAGCTGATCTCGCGATCAGGGGCTCCAAGCGCGAGCGCCGCATGGTAGTAATAGACCACCTGCGCAAGCACCCGCGCCCAGTTGATCGAATTCACCCCCGCGAGCCGCACCCCGTCACGGAAATCGAAATCGTTGAACATATCCTTCAGCCGGGCCTGGCAATCGTCGAAATCACCCTCCACCGCGAGCGCATGGACATTGGCCTCAGACGGCGTCGTCATCTGGCGGCGCTGCACTTCCGATACCCGGCCATGCGGGAAGAGGATGAAGACATCGACATTCTTCAACCCCCGGAAAGCCTCGATCGCGGCGGAGCCGGTATCACCCGAGGTCGCGCCGACAATGGTGATGCGCTCCCCGGTCTTAGCCAGAGCCGCCTGCATCATCTGGCCGATGATCTGCATCGCGAAATCTTTGAACGCCAGCGTCGGGCCGTGGAACAGTTCCATCAGGAAATGGTTCGGGCCAAGCTGCACCAGCGGCGCGCGGGCATTATGGCCGAAGCCGGCATAGGCTTTGGCCAGCAGGGCGCGGAATTCATCATCCGCGAAGAAATCACCGATGAACGGCTTCATCACACGGAAGGCGAGATCCTCGTAGGACAGGCCGCGCAGGGATGCGATGCCTTCGCGGGTGAAATGCGGCACCGTCTCCGGCACATAGAGGCCGCCATCGCGGGCAAGGCCCGTCATCATCGCTTCGCCGAAACCGAGAACCGGCGCCTGGCCGCGTGTCGAGATATATCGCATGAGTTCCGCCCTTCAGACCTTGCGCGCCCTGATACGCCAGAGCCAGTAGAGTGTCATCCCCGCCCAGACAAGGGCCAGACCGAACCAAGTCACCGCATAGCCAAGATGATCATTGCGGAAAGCCGCTGTTGCGGGCTGCACGGTGACGCCGTCACCGGTATCCGCGCTTGCGATCACCATGACCTTTTCGGTCCCGAGATAGGCCGCCATCGCCTCGACATCGCGGCCAAACCAGAGATTGGTCGCGGTATCGGGCGCGGGTGTCGAAGAGGTCATGTCATCGGGCCAGTTCAGATTGCCGGTGATGCTGGCCGCGTGACCGGGGCGCAGGGTCTTGCGCGCGGTTTCCGGCACATAGCCGCGGTCGATCATGATCCGCCTTCCGTCTTCGGTCACGAAGGCGGTGATGATGCGGTAACCCGGCCCCTGATCGCGGGTCGAGGTCAGGACATGTGCCTCATCCTCGGTGAAGGTGCCCGCAACGGTGACGGGACGGTAGCGGTCGCGCGCGGGGTCAGGCTGCGGCGGCAGCGCCACCGGGGCCTCGGCCATCATCATGGCCGCCTCGGCGATCATCGCCTCCTTCCAGTCCAGACGCTCCAGCTGCCACAGCCCAAGCCGGACAAGCACCCCGGTGCCGATAACGCCGATCACCAGCGCGAAAAGGATCTGCCGCATCGGGGCCTCCTGTTGGTCTTCGGGAACGGAAAACGCGGGCTCCGTTCCGGGAGCCCGCGCCAGGATCAGTCACAATGGCGGGGCTTACTGGCCCCAGACATAGATCACGAAGAAGAGGAAAAGCCAGACCACGTCGACGAAGTGCCAGTACCAGGCCGCAGCCTCGAAGCCGACATGGTTCGCCTGGGTGAAATGGCCGTTCACCGCGCGCATCAGGCAGACGAAGAGGAAGATCGTCCCCATGATCACGTGGAAGCCGTGGAAGCCGGTCGCCATGTAGAAGGCGCCACCATAGACCGAAGGCGCGCCTTCGGCGTTATTGGCGAAGCCAAAGGCGGCATGGCTGTATTCATAGGCCTGCAGGAAGGTGAAGATCACCCCGAGCGCGACCCCGATGATCAGCCCGTTGATCATGTCCTTGCGGTTGTTTTCATGCACCAGGGCATGGTGGGCCCAGGTGACAGCACAACCCGACAGGAGCAGGATCAGCGTGTTGATGAAGGGCAGATGCCAGGGGTCAAAGGTCTCGATGCCGGCAGGCGGCCAGGTGCCGTCGACCCAGGGATAGCCTTCGGTCAGCGGATAGAGCTTGATCTTGAAGAAGGCCCAGAACCAGGCCGAGAAGAACATCACTTCGGACATGATGAAAAGGATCATGCCATAGCGCAGGCCGATGCGGACGACCGGAGTATGGTCGCCGGTCTGGCCTTCATTGGTCATCGCCGAGAACCAGCCGAACATGCAGTAAAGCACCATCGCAAGGCCGATCAGGAAGACCCAGGGGGTATGGGCGGTGGCTTTGAGAAGCGCGCTGCTGGTCTCAAGCACCTCGACCCGTGCGCCCTGCCAGAGCACACCGCCGAACAGCATGATGAAGGCACCGACCGCAAGCGCGAAAGGCCAGATCGACGGTGGCAGAATATGGTAGTCGTGGTTCTTTGCGTGGGCCATGGCCGGTATCCGTTCCCTCGTATCCTTTAACAGGCGTCTTCTTTCAGTTTCGTAAGTCCGGCCCGCCATCCCGGCGCGCCGCCTCTCACGTCTGTCTCAATTGGCCGAGACGGGCATTGCCGCCTCTGCCGCTGCCGGGCTGACCTCCGCCGCCGCATAGCCGTCAGGCACGGGCGTCGTATGGAACGTATAGCTCAGCGTAATTTCTTTCAGCACCTTGCCTTCGGGATCATCCATGATCGACGGATCGACATAGAAGCTCACCGGCATCATCACCCGCTCGCCGGGTTTCAGCACCTGCTGTTCAAAGCAGAAGCAATGCACTTTGACGAAATAGCCGCCCGCCGCATAGGGGGCGACATTATAGCTCGCAGTCCCGGCGGTGACTGTGTCGAGCGGATTATAGGCCTCGTAAAAGGCCAGCGCATTCTCGCCGATCTTCACCTTCATCTCGCTCAGCTCGGGGCGGAATTCCCAGGGCATGCCCGAGGCGCGCGAGGCGTCAAAGCGGATGGTGATCTCACGGTCGATCATTGCGGAGGACGGTTCAGGTGCCACAAGCACCGTGCCGCCGAAACCGGTGACGCGGCAGAACCAGTCGTAAAGAGGCACCGCCGCGAATGAGAGGCCAAGCATCACCGGCACCACCCCCGCAAGGATCAGGCCGGTTTTCTTATGCTGACGTCCTTGCTGTGGACCGCTCATGGTGTTGCCTCCTCTGCCGGCGCTGTCGTCACTGCGGCGGCGCCCGCCGCGCGCTCCGCGACAGGCACATGGTCAAAGCCCTGCACCGGCTCACCGCGCTGGATTTTAACCATGGTCAGAACGAAGACCAGTACGACAAAGGCGAGGAGCAGCCCCGCCACGCCGACATTGCGTCCAAAGCGGCGTTTGTGAAGTTCATGTGTGGGTTGCAGAGCCATGTCTTACCAGCCTCCGAGACCATAGGGGCGCAATGCCGCCTCGGCCAGGAATGCACCGAAATGCAGGAAAAGATAAAGAATCGAGAAGGCGAAGAAGCGTTTCTCGACGCGGTAGCCATCGGCCTCGGCTGTCACCTCGTTGCGACGCCAGATCATCACGGCGCCCATCAGGAAGATCGCGTTCAGGATCAGCGCCACCGCCAGTGTCAGGGGGCCGCCAATCGACGTCATCGCGGCCCAGAGCGGCACCGGGGTCAGCAGAAGCGTATAGATGATGATATGGGCACGGGTCGATTTCTTGCCGTGGGTCACGGTCAGCATCGGCACTTTGGCCTTGGAATAGTCGCTGTTGATGAACAGCGCCAGCGCCCAGAAATGCGGCGGCGTCCACATGAAGATCAGCGCGAACATCAGCACGGCCTCAAGCCCGACCGAGCCCGTCGCCGCCACCCAGCCGATCATCGGAGGAAAGGCCCCCGCCGCGCCGCCGATCACGATATTCTGCGGCGTCCAGCGTTTCAGCCACATCGTATAGATGACGGCATAGAAGAAAATCGTGAAGGCCAGCAGCCCCGCCGCCAGCCAGTTGGTCGCAAGCCCCAGCATCAGCACGGAAAGCACCGACATCGACAGCCCGATCCCGAGCGCCTCGCCCGGCTCGACCCGGCCCGAGGGGACAGGGCGCGACTGGGTGCGCCGCATCACTGCGTCGATATCGGCATCCCACCACATATTCAGCGCGCCCGAGGCTCCGGCGCCAAGTGCGATGAAGAGAATGGCCGAAAACGCCTCGACCGGGTGCAGATGCACCGGCGCGACCAGCAGCCCGACCAGCGCGGTAAAGACCACCAGCGACATGACGCGCGGCTTCAGCAGCTGCACGTAATCGCCGAAACTGCCCTCACCAGGCGCGCGGTCTGCACGCTCATATGAGCCGGTATCGCTCATTTCATTCCACCTTCACCTTGCGCAAAGAGGCCGTGGCTGTCGCCCGGCCCCTGCCCTGGGGTTCATTCTGCCGCAGATGTCTCAGTTCGACGCGAGCGAAACCGAGGCATCCGCTGCCGGCGTATTGGCCAGCACGACTTCGCCCGTCGCGGCCGCTTCTTTCGCCCAGGCGTCATAGGCCTGCTGCGAGACAACCTTGACCGTGATCGGCATATAGGCGTGGTCCTTGCCGCACAGTTCCGAACACTGACCAAAGAAGATGCCTTCGCGGTCGGCTTCAAACCATGCCAGCGCGATACGGCCCGGGACAGCATCCTGTTTCACCGCGAAAGCCGGGATGGTCCAGGAGTGGATCACGTCCGAGCCGGTGATTTGCAGCAGGATCTTTTTGTTCACCGGCACCACCATCGCGGTATCGGTCGCCAGAAGGAACTGTTCTTTGGTATAGCCTGCGCGCTCCAGCCCTTCGATCGCATCGGCGGTCAGGGTGCCATTGCCGACCAGCTTGCGCCCGTCTTCCAGCGTCTGATCCCAAGCATTGCCACCGATCATGAAGCTGCCAAAGGCAAGGGCCGAGCCGCTTTCATCCAGGATCTGCGGATATTCGTAGCTCCAGTTCCACTGGTTGCCGGTGATCTTGATGACCACATCGCCTTCCGGGAAGGTCTGCTGTTTCTTCAGCGCCGGCATCGAATAGACGCCGATCACGATCAGAATGATGATCGGGACCAGGGTCCATGCGATTTCCAGCGGCGTGTTATGGGTGAATTTGCGCGGCACCGGATTCGACCGGCTGTTGAAGCGCAGGATCACGATCAGCAAAAGCGCCATCACGAAGATGGTCACGACCGTGATGATCCACAAAACCATATCGTCGAGGAAGTGCTTGTCATGCGCCAGCTCGGTCGCGGCGGTCTGGAAATTCACCCCCCGGTCGACAGGCTGTCCAATGATTTCAAGGGTCTGTGCCATGGCCGACCCGGAGGCCAGTGCCGCAAAACCTGCAAGGGCGGCGCCCTTCAGAGTGGTGATCACACGCATGTCTCGTCCCGCTTCTGGGTGCGGCCTGTTGCCGCTGCCTTGAGGAAACCCTGCCCCTCCTGTCACGAAGCGGTGAGGAATCCCATTGTTTCCGCTGTCGTTCAAACCATATTGGGCGCAGGACGACAAGAGAAACCATGATGTCGCAGCCCGGCCTGGTTGACCTGAATCAAGGACATACCCAATGAGCACCGCCCCTTTCCGCCCTTTCGAGGAAAAACTCGACGAGTCTGCCGCACTTGGCCTGTTGCGTGAGGCCACTGCCGGCGCCGATGACGGCGAGTTGTTTCTGGAGCGCCGGCGGGGCGAGAGCCTCGTTCTGGATGATGGCCGCATCCGCAATGCCAGCTATGATGCGAGCGAGGGGTTCGGTCTGCGCGCTGTGCGGGGCGAAGTCGCGGGCTATGCGCATTCGACGGAAATCTCGGAACAGGCACTCAGGCGCGCAGTCGGCACGGCGCGGCTGGCGGTGGGCGATGGCGGCGGTGTGCTCGCCCCCCCTCCCCCGGGCACCAATCACCATCTCTACCGGGCGGTTGACCCGCTGGAGGACACATCTTTTGCCGGCAAGATCGACATCCTGAAAGAGATCGACGCTTTCGCCCGCGACCAGGACCCGCGCGTGGTCCAGGTCTCAGCCTCGCTTTCCGCGAGCCTCCAGGAGGTCGAGATCCTGCGCCCCGAAGGGCTGCGGCTGTCAGACATCCGCCCGATGGCGCGGCTCAATGTCTCGGTGATCTTGGAGGAAAACGGCCGGCGCGAGAGCGGTTCTTCGGGCGGGGGGGGGCGGCATGGTCTGGCAGAATTGCTGGCGCCCGCAAACTGGAAAGCGGCCATCACCGAGGCGATCCGCATCGCCCGGGTGAATCTGACGGCGGTGCCGGCTCCGGCAGGGATGATGGATGTGGTGCTGGGCCCGGGCTGGCCGGGGATCCTCCTCCATGAGGCGATCGGCCATGGGCTTGAGGGCGATTTCAATCGCAAACAGACCTCGGCCTTTGCGGGGCTGATGGGCAAGCAGATCGCGTCGAAAGGGGTGACCGTGCTTGATGACGGTACGCTCCCGGACCGGCGCGGCTCGCTGACCTTCGATGATGAGGGCACGCCCTCGGGCAAAAACGTGCTGATCGAGGATGGGGTGCTGGTCGGCTATATGCAGGACCGCCAGAACGCGCGGCTGATGGGAGTGGCCCCGACCGGCAACGGGCGGCGCGAAAGCTATGCCCATATCCCGATGCCGCGCATGACCAATACCTATATGCTTTCGGGACAGGATGATCCGGCGGCGGTGCTCGCGGATCTGAAAGACGGGATCTGGGCGGTAGGGTTCGGCGGCGGCCAGGTCGATATCACCTCCGGCAAGTTCGTGTTTTCCTGCACCGAGGCCTACCGGGTCAGGAATGGCCAGGTCGGCGAGGCGATCCGGGGCGCCACGCTGATCGGTGACGGGGCGACCGCGCTGAAGGGCATCCGCGCCATCGGCAATGATCTGCAGCTTGACCCCGGAATCGGCAATTGCGGCAAGGCCGGGCAATGGGTGCCGGTGGGTGTGGGCCAGCCGACGCTGATGATTGGCGGGCTGACAATCGGAGGCCAGAAGGCGGGCTGAAGCGGCGACAGGCTCATGCGGCGACGGCACAATGACGCGACAGGCCATCAGCGCCTGTCGCAAAAACCGGCCTGACATCGCCGGGCCGTTATGGCACTGTCAGTACAGCGGACCAGCCAGGGCCCCAGTAACAGTGACAGTGATTTCGGAGAGCGTAACGTGAGCCTTTTCGTGTCTGCCCCGCGCGGGATGCGTTTTATCGGGGCGAAGACGCTGACCCTCACCACGCTGGCCTGGTGCCTGGTGCCGTCCCTGATCGGTGGTATCGGCTGGATCCTCATGGATCTGGCTGTCGGGCCAGGCGCCGGTCAAAGTCCCGGCCAGAGCGGCGGCCCGGACCAATCCGCACTCCAGATGCTGTTTTACCTGCTTCTTCTCTCGCCGCTGATCCTGGGGCCGTTCTGGGTGGCCATCGGCATCGGCACGGCGATGCTGTGCAAATACGGGGCTTATGGCTCGCTGAGCGCCGTGATCTGGGGCGCGATCCTTGGCGGCGGCGCAGCAATGACCACGGGCCTCCTGACGCTGATCGCAATTGGTGCGATTCTTGCAACCTTTCACCGCTTCACGCTGGCGCTGCTCAGACCAGACGCGTTCTGAGCAGCGAAAAGCCCCTCAGGGCTGCGCGATCCGCGGCAGCGCCCGCACGATCCGGGTGAAATCCTCGCCGCGTTTTTCGAAATTCGGATATTGGTCGAAACTGGCCGCCGCCGGTGCAAGCAGCACCACATCCCCCGGTTCGGCCTCTTCCGCCGCACGGGTCACCGCGCGCTCCATCGTCTCGCAGATCTCATGCGGGGTCTGGCCGATCTGCAGCGCGAAATCGCGGGCGGAATGGCCGATCAGATAGGCCTTCACCACCGGAGCAAGATCCGGCGCGAGGCTCGCAATACCGCCATCCTTGCCCATCCCGCCCGCGATCCAGCGGATTTTCGGGAAAGCGCGCAGCGCCATCGCGGCGCTGTCGACATTGGTGGCCTTGGAATCGTTGATGAATTTCACGCCTGCCCGCTCGCCCACCAGCTGGCTGCGATGGGGAAGGCCCGCGAAAGAGTGCAAAGCCCCCTCGATCATTTTTGGCGCAAGACCCAGGGTCCGCGCCACCGCCCAGGCCGCACAGGCATTCTGGTGGTTATGCGCGCCCGGCAGGCCGGAAATGCCGCGCAGATCCACGGATGCCATCTGCCGCCCGCGCCGCCATTCCGCCAGAAAGCCTTTGCGCGCGAAAACCGACCAGGCGAAGCCCTCAAGCTTTTGCCCCGAGGAGATCCGGATCACCCGGTCATCGCCCGGCCCCTGCGCCATCTGCCCGGCGAGGTACTGCCCCTCGACCTCATCGACGCCGATCACCGCGCGATCCGGCCCGCCTTCGGCAAAAAGCCGGCGCTTGGCCGCGAAATAGCCCCCCATGCCGCCATGGCGGTCCAGATGATCGGGCGAGAGATTGGTGAAGACCGCCACATCCGGCGTCAGCGCGCGGGCCAGATCGGTCTGGTAGGACGAAAGTTCCAGCACCAGCACCTCGCCATCACGCGGCGGGTCGATCGACAACACGCCCTTGCCGATATTGCCGGCCATCTGGGTCGGGCGTCCCGCGACTTCGAGAATATGGTGGATCAGCGCCGTGGTGGTCGATTTCCCGTTCGAGCCGGTGACACAGACCACTTTGGGGACCTGGTCGAATTCATCCCATTCCTCGCCGCCCCAGGACTGGAAAAACAGGCCGATATCATTGTCGACCGGCACCCCGAGTTCGAGCGCGCGGGCGATGATCGGGTTGGGGTGCGGGTAGAGGTGCGGGATGCCCGGCGAGGTTACAAGACAGGCCACGCCTTCCAGCGCCATATTGCGGGTCAGATCGGTCAGGGCAAAGCCCTCGGCCTCGGCAAGCCCGCGCGATTCGGGGCTGTCATCCCATAAGAGCGCTTCGGCGCCACCCGCGATCAGGGCCCGGGCCGTGGCAAGGCCAGACCGCCCCAGCCCCAGAACCGCAACCTTCTGCCCCTGATAGCCACGTACCGCAATCATCTCTGCCGCCTGCCATTTCTGCCCCGCCCCTGTCGCCGGAGGGGGTCATTTTCCGCCTCCGACAATGCGCCAGCGGCCCGGCAGGCGCAAGATGGCCACCGGATGAGCCAATCTGTCGCAGCCCCGGGAGCCGCCGTTTTGACCTGCGTCAATGCCCCGTCCCTGCTGCGCCTTATTCCTGCGGGTGTTGAAAACAGAAAGTAACGGGTATGAAACATCTCTCCGCCGCGCTTCTCGCCGCGCTCGTCACCGCCGCCCCTGCCCTGGCGCAGGAGGCCGGCACCCTCACCCTCGGCTTCGGGATCGGAACCGTCGCGCCAAAGGACAATAACGGCGCACTGGCCGGGATGGAGTCGAGCATCGGCAAGAACACCCGCCCGATTCTGACACTGGAATATTTCATCCGCGACAATATCGGGATCGAGCTGCTGGCCGCAGCACCCTTCAAACATGATATCAGCCTTGCCGGGCTGGGCGAGATCGGGTCGACAAAGCAGCTGCCACCGACCCTCAGCGTCAACTGGCATATCCCGACCACCAGCAAATTCACGCCCTTTGTCGGGCTCGGGGTGAATTACACCAAATTCTTCGAAGAGAAATCCTCGCTCGGCACGCTGAAGATCAAAGAGAGCTTCGGCCTCGCCGCGACCCTTGGTGTGGATTACGCGATCAGCGACAAGGCGGCTTTGCGCGCCGATATCCGCTATATCGATATCGACAGCGATGTGCTGCTGAATGGCACGAAAATCGGCAAGGCAGAGATCGATCCGCTGGTCGCCAGCGTCTCCTATGTGATGAAATTCTGAGCTCCGTCCCCCGGCGGGAACAGAAGCGGAAGGGGCGGCAGTTTTGCCGCCCTTTTTGCATTGCGGGGCCGGATCTGCCAGGCTGGCCGCGCCAGCCGCAGGAGGCAAGCCCGATGATGATCTCTGAGATCGAGGATTATTTCACCCATGGCTGCGGGCGCTGCCCGCGATTTTCGACACCGGACTGTTCAACCCGCCTCTGGGCGGCGGGGCTGGCAGATCTGCGGCGGATCTGCCGGGCTGCCGGGCTGGCGGAAGTCGTGAAATGGGGTCATCCCTGTTATGTCCATGCCGACCGCAATATCGCGATCATCGGCGCGCTCAGGGGCGATTTCCGGCTGAGCTTCTTCAACGCCGCGCTGTTGAAAGACCCCGATGGCGTGCTTGAACGCCAGGGCCCGAATACGAAACACCCCGATATGATCCGCTTCACCGAGAATAGCCGGGTAACCGCGCTGGAGCCGGTTATCCGCGCATATCTGCGCGAGGCGATGGATTATGCAAAAGCCGGTCTGCGCCCGCCCCGCGAGGTCAGCGAGATTGCATTGCCGGACGAACTTATCGACGCGCTGGACGCCGATCCGGACCTGGCCGTGGCCTTCCACGCGCTGACCCCGGGGCGGCAAAAGAGCTACGCCTTCAACCTCAGCGGCGCAAAGACATCGGCCACGAGGATCGCACGGATCGAGAAATTTCGGCCGAAGATCCTTGCCGGCAAAGGCGCGCTGGATCGCTGAGATCGCTCTGCGTCGTCATCCGGCCGGAGAGCTGCCGCCCTCCCGTCAGGATCAGGCACGGTCGGGTCATCGCACCGCGCCTCTGAAAGGGACCAGAGCGATATCGGGCGACAGGGAATTCAACCCTTGCATGATCCGAACGCCAATGTCAGGCATCCTTCCGACCATAGGGGAGATGAATAATGTTCAGAAATATTACACTTGCCGGCTTCGCGCTGATGATGTCCCTCGCTCCGGGCCAGGCCGCAGAAGTCGTTGGCGAGGCAGGCGGCTGGGAGATCTACCGCGACGCGAATATGGGCGGCGGCTGCTATATGACCTCCGCGTTCGAGGACGGATCGGTCGTTCAGGTCGGCTTTGATCTCAAAGAAGATGCAGCCTTCATGGCGGTGTTCAACAGCGACTGGACCGATATTACGGATGGCAAGGCCTATCCGATGACCATCGATCTGGATGGCCAGGAATGGGAGGCCGATGGCCATGGCGTGAGTGACCATGAGATCGGCGGTATTATCGTGCTGATCGAGAATGAGGAATTTCTTACGGATCTGGCGCTGAAAAACACGCTGAGCCTGTCAAATTCCGAGGGTGAAGTGGCGCTGCTTGACCTCGCGGGAACCCGTGATGCCGTGATCGCCACTGCGGATTGCCTCGGCGCAAACTGATCCCGCTTTTGCAGGGATGCAGCCCCCCGGGTCCGGACAGGACGGCCCCGGGGCGGCAAAAGAGCCGCGGCTTCACCGTCAGGGAAAGCGGCGGCTCTGCCGGATTTCGGGGCCTGGGAAAGATTGCCCTGAGCGCGTTTATGGCGGCCAGAAGGGGCGCGTGACTGATGAGGACTCAGGGACGACTGTCTCGCCCTGACCTTCGCTGACGGCCGGGGCCCGGCCTCAGCGCACTTTCAGCGTCGCCAGCCCGATCATCGCGAGGATCAGCGAGATGATCCAGAAGCGGATCACGATCTGCGGTTCGGCCCAGCCCTTTTTCTCGAAATGGTGGTGGATCGGCGCCATCAGGAAGATCCGCTTTTTGGTGCGCTTGTAGTAAAGCACCTGGATGATCACGCTCAGCGCTTCGACCACGAACAGGCCGCCGACGATGGCCAGCACGATCTCGTGTTTGGTGCAGACCGCCATTGCGCCAAGCGCGCCGCCAAGCGCGAGCGAGCCGGTATCGCCCATGAACACCGCCGCGGGCGGCGCATTATACCACAGGAAGCCAAGCCCGCCGCCGATCAGCGCCGAGGCGAAGATCACCAGTTCCGCCGTGCCCGGCACGGCATGGACACCGAGGTAATTCGCCATGGTCGAGGTGCCGACCACATAGGCGATGACGCCGATCGTGCCGGCGGCGATCATCACCGGCATGATCGCCAGACCGTCCAGACCGTCGGTCAGGTTGACCGCATTGGCGGCGCCGACGATCACGATCATGCCGAAAGGCACGAAGAAGATCCCCAGATTGATCAGCGCATCCTTGAAAAAGGGCATGGCCAGCTGATTGGTCAGCCCTTCGGGGTGGAACCGCGCCGCCGCCCAGGCCGCAAGGCCCGCGATCACGAGGCCCAGGATAAACCGGATACGTGACGACACGCCCTTGGTGTTCTGTTTGGTGACCTTGGCATAGTCATCCGCAAAACCGATCAGGCCGAAGGCCAGCGTGACCAGCAGCACGATCCAGACATAAGGATTATCAAGCCGCGCCCAAAGGAGCGTCGAAATCGTCAGGGCCGAAAGGATCAGGAGCCCGCCCATCGTCGGCGTGCCGGCTTTTGCGAAATGGCTCTGCGGCCCGTCATCGCGGATCGGCTGCCCCTTCCCTTGCTTGCGGCGCAAGAGGTTGATCAGCGGACGCCCGAAGATGAAACCGAAGATCAGCGCCGTGCCGAAAGCCATCCCTGCCCGGAAGGTGATATACCGGAACAGGTTGAAGAAATCGCCCCCGTCAGAGAGTTCGGTCAGCCAGAAAAGCATTCACTCGGTTCCTTCGGTTTTCATGCGGGCAGTGCCCAGGCGGCGCAGGGCTTCGGCCACAAGACTGACTTTTGATCCTTTGGAGCCTTTGACGAGGAGGATATCGCCCGGATCCATCAGCGCGCGGGCACGTCCCGCCAGTTCCGCCGCCGTTTCCACCCATTCGCCGCGCTGTGCAAGAGGAAGCGCGCGGTGAAGTTCCCGCATGCGCGGCCCGACGCAGTGGATCAGCGTCACGGCCTTTAGCCCCGGGTGATCCGCAACCGCGGCATGGAGCTGTAATTCCCGGGGGCCAAGCTCCAGCATATCGCCGAGAATGGCGATGCGACGACCGGCGCCAAGCGCGCCGATCCCGTCAACCGGTTTCGTCCGGATCAGCATATCGAGGCTGGCGGCCAGCGAAGCGGGATTCGCGTTGAAACTGTCATCGATCAGATCGAAGAAGGTCTCTTCCACCACGTCCAGCTCGATCCGCTCGCGGGTGCCGCGCCCCGAGGGGGGCTGCCAGCGCCCGAGATCATGCGCGGCCAGCACCGGATCGGCGCCAAGCGCTGCGACCGAGGCCAGCGCACCAAGCGCGTTCATCGCGAAATGCGCACCGGGCGAGGCGATGCGGAAAAGGCTCATCTGCCCGTCATGGCTGGCGCGGACCACGGTGATCTCATCGCCCGGCCGGACCTCGTCGAGATGCCAGCCGGCGGCTCTGGCACGGCCAAAGCCCAGGATCTGCGCGCCGGCGGCTTCGGCCAGCGCGGTGAGGACCGGCGTGCTGTCGAGATCCATATTGATCACGGCGGTGCCGCCCGGCTCCAGCCCCTGGAAAATCGTGCCTTTTTCGCGGGCGATCCCTTCGAGGGAGCCGAAGGAGGCCATATGGGCCGGGGCGACAGTGGTGATCAGCGCGACATGCGGTCGGGCAAGGCGCGCAAGCGGCGCGATCTCGCCGGGGTTCGACATGCCAATCTCGATCACGGCGAAATCGCTGTCGGCCGGCATCCGGGCGAGGGTCAGCGGCACGCCCCAGTGGTTGTTATAGCTGGCCTCGGCCGCATGGGTCACGCCCTGGCCTGAAAGCATGGCGCGCAGCATTTCCTTGGTCGAGGTCTTGCCGACCGAGCCGGTGACACCGATCACCCGGGCTTTCGTGCGGGCGCGGGCGGCGCGCCCGAGGGCTTCGAGGCCCTGAAGGACATCCGCGACGACCAGCAGGCGAGCGTCCGGGCTGACCCCCTCGGGGATATGGGAGACGAGTGCGGCGCTCGCGCCTTTTTCCAGCGCCTGAGCCACGAAATCATGGCCGTCCCGCGCTGCGGCAAGTGCCACAAAGAGATCGCCCGGTTGCAGCGTGCGGGTGTCGATCGAGACACCGGTCGCCGTCCATGCGCCCGTCGTGCGGCCGCCGGTTGCAGTGACAGCGTCAGAAGAGGTCCAGAGCGGGGTCATCGGTTTGCGTCCTGTGGCTGAGCGCGGCGGGGGGCTGCCTGCCCCCCGGCTCCTGCGGAGCCGCCCCCCGGGGATATTTCCGGACAGAAAATGCTGGTTGCGGCGCGCATCAGATCAGCCCGTCCAGCGCGGCGGTGGCGACCGAGGCCTGTTCGACATCGTCGAAAGGATAGATTTCGCCTTTGATGATCTGGCCGGTTTCATGGCCTTTACCGGCGATCAGGAGGGCGTCACCGGGGAGGAGCGCGTCGACGGCGCGCAGGATCGCCTCGGCGCGGTCACCGACCTCATTGGCCTCGGGGCAGGCGGCCATGATCTCGGCGCGGATGGCAGCGGGCTCTTCCGAGCGCGGATTGTCGTCGGTGACGAAGAGGATATCGGCATTGGCCTGCGCGGCCTCGCCCATCAGCGGGCGTTTCGTGCGATCGCGGTCGCCGCCGGCGCCGAAGACCACGATCAGCCGGCCCATCACATGCGGGCGCAGGCCTTGCAGCGCGGTGGCGATGGCATCGGGCGTATGGGCGTAATCGACATAGACCGGCGCGCCATTTCTGCGGGTCGCGGCCAGTTCCATCCGGCCGCGCACGCCTTTGAGGCCGGGCAGCGCCTCCATCACGCGGTCCGGCTTCTCGCCGCAGGCGATCACAAGGCCCGCCGCGAGCGCAACATTTTCCGCCTGGAAGGAGCCGGTCAGGCTCAGCCGCGCCTGGAAGGGTTTGCCCTGCCACAAAAGCCGCAATTCCTGGCCCGTGGCATCGGGGCGGATCGCTTTTATCTGCAGATCGGGGAGCGGGCCGGTTTCGCCCCGCCCGACGCGCAGCACCGGCAGGCCGCGCGCTTCGGCAAGCTCGGCCATTTCCGGGCCATAAGCACCGTCGAGATTGATCACCGCCACCGCATCATCGGGAAGAAGCCGGGTGAAGAGACCGGCTTTCGCGGTAAAATAGGCCTCCATCGTGTGGTGATAGTCGAGATGGTCCTGGGTCAGATTGGTGAAGCCCGCTGCTTTCAGCCGCACGCCTTCGAGGCGGCGCTGGTCGAGCCCATGCGAGGAGGCCTCCATCACGGCATGGGTGATGCCGTCACCCGCCGCATCTGCGAGCATGGCATGCAGGGTCACCGGGTCGGGGGTTGTATGCGCGGATGGCGCCTGCCAGTCGCCTTCGACCCCGGTCGTGCCGATATTGATCGCGGCATGTCCAAGCGCCTGCCAGATCTGACGGGTGAAGGTCGACACAGAGGTCTTCCCGTTGGTGCCGGTGACCGCCGCCATGACCGCAGGCTGCGCCCCCGACCAGAGCGCGGCGGCACGGGCAAGAGCCTCGCGGGGCTCGTCCACCACGACCAGCGCCACGTCAGTCAGGCCAATCGCTTCGGTCCCGATCAGCGCGCCCATCGGATCGGTGAGGATGGCGGTCGCCCCCTTTTCCAGCGCAGTCGCGATGAAGTCGGCGCCGTGGCGCAGGCTGCCTGGCAGCGCCGCAAAGAGGAAGCCAGGCCTGACCGCCCGGCTGTCAGCCGTGATCCCGGTCAGGACCGGATCCCTGCTTTGCCTTGCCTTCAGCCCCAGCCCTGAGAGCCGCTTTTCGCCCACCATATTTCACCCGTTCAGTTCGCTGCCGCTTTCAGCCGCAGCTCTGGCACCCGTTCAGTTTGCCGCTGCTGTTAGCGCAGCTCCGGTGATGGGTTCAACTATCGGCCTCACGTCAAGCAGCGGCGCGATGCGGCGGATCATCTCGGCGGTGACCGGAACAGAGGTCCAGCCGGCGGTGCGCAACGGCCGTGGCCCCGAGGTATCGGCGGGCTCATCCAGCGTCACGATCACCACATAGCGCGGGCTCGAGGCCGGGAAGGTCGAGGCGAAGGTATTGATCACCTTGTCCTTGTAATAGCCGCCGGATTTCTTGGGCTTGTCGGCAGTGCCGGTCTTGCCCGCGACCTCATAGCCTTTGACCTCGCCAAGGCTGGCCGTGCCATGGGTCACCACCGAGCGCAGCATCGAAACCGATTCCTTCGCGACCTTCTCGCTCATCACCCGGATGCCCGAGGCGGGGCCCTTTTGCTTCAGGAGCGTCGGTTTGACGTAAAGCCCGCCATTCGCAATCGAGGCATAGGCGGCGGCGAGATGCATCGGGCTTGCCGACATGCCATGACCGTAAGAGGTGGTGATGGTCACGATCTCGGGCCAGCGTTTGGGAATCAGCGGCTTCGCGCCCGGGGCCTCGATCAGCTCAAGCGGTGTCGGGTCGAAGAAGCCAAGCGATTTCAGAAAGGCCTGCTGGCGCTGCGGCCCGATCATAAGTGCGATATGGGCGGTGCCGACGTTTGACGATTTCTCGATCACCTTGCGCACCGAGAGCATCGGGCCGTAATTCTTGCCCTCGAATTCCTTGATCCGGTGCTTGCCCCAGGTCATCGGCGCATTGGCATCGACCAGGGTGTCGGGCGTCACAAGACCCAGCTCCATCGCCTGAGCCGCAGCAAAGATCTTAAAGGCAGACCCGAGCTCATACACCCCCTGCACCGCGCGGTTGAAGAGCGGGCTGTCCGAGGGTTCGTCATCCTTGCCCACCAGCGGCACCGGGCGGTCATTGGGGTCGAATGTCGGCGCCGAGGCCAGCGCGAGGATCTCACCCGTGCGCACATCCATCACAATCGCCGCACCGCCGCGCGCATTCAGCATCGAAATCCCGGCGGAAAGCACCTCTTCGACCGTGGCCTGCACGGTAAGGTCAAGCGACAGTTCCAGCGGCTGGCCGGCCTGGGCGGGATCGCGCAGTCGCGCATCCATCGCCTTTTCGATCCCGGCGGTACCGATCACTTCGGCGGAATGCACGCCTTCTGCGCCAAAGGAATAGCCGCCCAGCACATGCGCCGCGAGCGAGCCGTTCGGGTAAAGCCGCATTTCGCGCGGGCCGAACAAAAGCCCCGGATCGCCGATCTCATGCACCGCCTGCATCTGTTCGGGGCTGAGAACCTTCCTCACCCAGAGAAACCGGCGCCCGTCGGTGAAACGGCGTTCCAGGTCTTCGGCCTTCAGATCGGGAAAGATCTCGGCCAGTTTGCGCGCCGAGCCTTTGGGGTCGACCATGTCCTTCGGATGGGCATAAAGCGCCGAAGTGGTCATATTGGTCGCAAGGATGCGCCCATTTCTGTCCGTGATATCGGCGCGTTGCGCGACGATCTCGGCCCCCGGCGCCGACGCCACCGGCTCGACCGGCTCAGAGGCCGCCAGATGGCCCATCCGGACCCCGATGGTCATATAGGCGCAGCCAAAGGCCAGAGCGAGCAGCCCCAGCCGGGCCGACGCGCGCGGCTGGCTTTTGTCGCGGATCACCTCATGGCGGCGTTCGAGATTCTCGCGCTCGATCAGATCGGGGTTTTCACCGTTCTGGCGCGCCTCAAGGATACGGGCTAGCGGGCGGAGGGGCGTGCGCATGGATCAGAGCCCCTCTTCTGCACTGGCCGAGGTGATCTGGACTGCGCCGACGCCGTCGGGCAGCTCGATCGCCGGGATCTCGGGCACCGGATAGGCGACGCTTGCGGTGGTGCCGAACTGACCCGGCTCCATCGGCATCAGTGGAACACGTTCGAAATTCAGCGACACCAGATCCCGCAAGCGGTCGGGCCGGTTCAGCCAGGCCCATTCCGCCTTTTGCACCGACAGCCCCTCGCGCAGGCTGGCAATCTGGCGCTGCAGCCCCCGGACCTCACGCAGCACTTCCTGGGTCGCGTAGTTTTCGCGATACGCCCAGAAGCCAAGGGCGATCACCGAGAGGAAGGTAAAAACGTAAAGCACGGGGCGCATGTCAGGACCGTCCTTTTTGCGAATTACGGGTCACATGAAACCGGGGAAGCCCGAGCGCCGCCGGATCGGCGGCCAGGGCGGGCGCATCGGTGCGGATGCCGACGCGGAGCTTCGCAGACCGCGCGCGCGGATTGGCGGCCAGCTCTTCCTCATCGGGGCCGATGGCCTTTTTCGACGCGAGCCGAAAGCGCGGGGTGACAACATCCCGCGCCGGCGCATAGCGGTTGGCAGCGGGTTCGGCGCCCGAGGCCTTCTGGAAAAAGCGTTTGACGATGCGGTCTTCGAGGCTGTGGAAGGTCACCACCGCCAGCCGCCCGCCGGGTTTCAGAATGCGCTCAGCCGCCGCCAGGCCTTCGGCCAGCTGGTCGAATTCGGCATTCACCGCGATGCGGATCGCCTGGAAACTGCGGGTCGCCGGATGGCTTTCGCCGAATTTGGGGCGTGGCAGCTGTTTCGCGACCACCTCGGCCAATTGCAGCGTGGTGGTGAAAGGGTTGGCCTCACGCGCGGCAACAATCGCGCGCGCGATGCGGCGCGAAGCACGTTCTTCACCGTAATTATAAAGGATATCAGCGAGATATTCCTCGCCTGCGGTATTCACCAGATCGGCAGCCGATGGCCCGTCCTGGCTCATCCGCATGTCGAGCGGGCCGTCTTTCTGAAAGGAAAACCCGCGCTCCGCCTCGTCGATCTGCATCGACGACACGCCGATATCAAGGACGACGCCATCCGCCGGCTCACCGGCCAGAGTATCCAGATCGGAAAACGTGCCCTGCGCCAGTGCGATGCGCCCGCCGAACTCCGGCAGCCAGGAGGCCGCCATCTGATGCGCCAGCGGATCGCGGTCGATGCCCAGAACCCGCGACGCGCCCGCGCCAATCAGGCCCTTTGCATAGCCTCCTGCCCCGAAAGTGCCATCAATCCAGAAGCCTTCGACCGGGGCTGACGCCGCAAGCAAGGGCCTGAGGAGCACCGGGATATGCGGTGCGCTTCCTGCCATCGCTTACACTCCGTCATGCGGCAGGAGCGAGAGGAGATCCGCGCCATCGGGCAGGTCGAGATCGATCTCTTCCTGTGCCGCCATTTCCGTATCATAGGTCTCGCGCAGCCAGATCTGGAACGTGTCCAGCGCGCCCGCAAAACAGGCCTCACCGGCATCGGTCAGGCCGATCCGCTCGCGCACCTTCTGCGGCAGCACGAGACGGCCATCATCATCGATTTCAACGGTCTGCGAGAGGGTGATGTAATTGCGCTCAAGCGCCTTGCGCTGCGGCGTACCGGGGGCGAGCCTGCGGATCTTGTCTTCCATCACGGCCATCTGCCCGACGGAATAGCATTCGACATAGGCCTGGCCGGCGCGGCCACCATAGACCATCACAACACGCGGGCGCGAGGTCCCTGCCCCGGCATCGCCGGCTTCCAGAATACGGCGAAAAGGCGCCGGGATCGAAACCCGCGCCTTTGCATCTACCTTCTGGTAGAACTCGCCTCTGAATGCCTCAGCCATTGCTTTGTGCCGGCCCTTGTTGCTTCTGTCCCTGGGCCTTCTGGCCCGATGATTTTGCCTTGCGGCGTCAGTCTTCTGGCCCGTCGGCCGAATTTCTCATGGTCCAGAAATGAAATGGGCGGATCGGACTGCTGCCACTGTCCGATCCGCCTCTGTCCCATCGCTGGGCGTCCAGCTACGCGCGCCACCTGGGGGAGATGTCTGCTCGCTCGCGCGCCGGATCTCTGTCGTCCGATGAAAGGGTTTGCCTGTATGAGCTGCCTTTTTTCGCCTTTATTCGGGGTCTTCGTCCGCCCCTGACGTCTTTGTTTGCCCGTCTCATCTTCCGTGCCCTCAACATGCCTGGGATTTCATGGTCTGACAAGGGAAATGTTGGACCATGATGGCAATATCTTGTCCGGGATGGGATGGGAAAACAGGATCTTGTGGCCCTCACGCCTCATCACGACACTATATCTATGGCTCTCGTTTGCGTTACTGTCGATATATTGGAGAAACCAGCCAAACCCATGTAATCCCGGAGGGTCGAAGTTTTTTCAGGATCAGGGCGCAACCTCCGCAAAAGGCAGCGCATCATTGCCGATCACATACACGCACCGCCCCTCTCAATCCCGGAGATTCACCCGCCTGAGGTGAAATCATCTCTTCAGTTCCATGAGATTCCATGTCGATTGATTCGGAGGCCCGCAGTTCCATCCCATCCCATCCCTGAGCCGCCTGCGCACCCCGTCCGCGATCAGAGGGGGCCGGTGAAGCAAAACCCCGCCACCGGGGATGGGTGGCGGGGTCTTCAGGGCTCAGGGATCGGCGCGGCGCAGGGGGCGCCCGCCGGTAACAGGGGCCGTCAGGCCATATTGCCGTCGATCAGGCGGCGCGCGAGACGGTCATAGGCCTCGGCCAGCGGGCCGTCGCCGGTGGCAATCGGCGCGCCGGCATCACCCGCGACCCGCACATCCAGCGCCAGCGGCAGCTCGCCGAGGAAGGGAATGTTCAGGCGCTGCGCTTCGGCAGGGACGCCGCCATGACCAAAGATATGCGCCTCATGGCCGCAATTGGGGCAGATATAAGAGGACATGTTCTCGATCAGGCCAAGGATCGGCGTTTTCAGTTTGTTGAACATATCGATGGCCTTCAGCGCGTCGATCAGCGCAACGTCCTGCGGCGTCGAGACCACCAGCGCGCCGGTCAGCTGCACGCGCTGCGACAACGACAGCTGCACGTCACCCGTGCCGGGCGGCAGGTCGATCAGAAGGATATCCAGCTCGCCCCAGGCCACCTGGGACAAAAGCTGCTGGATCGCCCCCATCAGCATCGGGCCGCGCCAGACCACCGCCTCGCCCTCTTTCAGCAAAAGCCCCATCGACATCATGGTCACGCCATGCGCGACCACCGGCTCGATGATCTTGCCATCGACGGAAGACGGGCGTTTCGAGACCCCCATCATCCGCGCCTGGCTCGGCCCGTATATATCTGCGTCCAGCAGGCCCACGCGCCGCCCCTGTTTCGCCAGTGCCACCGCAAGGTTCGAGCTGACCGTCGACTTGCCGACGCCGCCCTTGCCCGAGCCGATCGCGATAATACGGTCGATCCCCGAGAGCTTTTGCGGCCCGCCCTGCTGCGGCGTCGGATGGCCACCGATCTTCAGACTGGGCGGCTCGCCCCCGGCACCCGAGCTGCGCACCACCGGCCCCGCAGGTTTCGGGGCCGCTTTCGCCGCCGGGCCATGCGCCGTCATCACCACCTGGACCGAGGTGATCCCTGACAGCGCCTTCAGCGCCGCCTCAGCCGCCGCCTGGACCGGCGCGAGCGCCCGCGCCTGGTCTGCGCTTTCCGCCTCGATGACGAAGCGCACCACGCCACCATCTACCGAGAGCGCGCGAATCAAATCGCGCGACACCAGGGTGCCGCCCCCTGGCAGGGCAATCCCCGCCAGAATCTCCGTTACCGCTTCACGCGTGGCTGTCATCGCTCTCTCCGGACAAATCGCTGGCTGAGACTCGGCAGTTTTTGCGAAAAGGGCAAGGGGCGGAGAAAGATCTGTTCGCAGACTGCCTGATCTTTAACCATATCTGTTCATATCAATGACATAGCCCCGAAAACAGCCATGCGATTGCTGCATGGCAGCATTGCCGGGCCGTCTATTGTGCAAACGCAGAAAAACCCGCATGTTAGCGACAACGGAAAGCAACAGACCGGCACGAAGATCCGCCAAACTTGGCAAGACCACCGCCGATCCTGACGCAAAGGCTTGATGAAATGGCATATGTGAACACCTCCCGCGCCGCTTTGGCCCGGCCCTCTCTCTTCGGCGATGTTGTCGAGGCCCTGCGCAACGCAATCGCACGTCGTAAACTCTACTCGCGGACCCTTGAAGAGCTTCGTTCGCTCTCGGATCGTGATCTGTCGGATCTGGGCCTGTCCCGCGCCATGATCACCGAAGTTGCCCGCGAAGCCGCTTACGGCAAATAAGTTTCCCGCTCCGGATCCCCTCCTCCTCCCTTGATCCGGCGTGAAAATGGCGCCGCCGCCCTCCTCCCAGGTGGCGCCAGCTTTTAAAGGGCAGCAATGCCCGCTCCATTCGGTGGCCCACTCCTCCTCCCTCGGGCCTTCGAACCAGCGGCGGCCCCCTCCTCCTCCCTGGGGTCGCCGCATCAGATACCGGCCTGCAGCGCGCTTATGCGCCGGGCCAGACGAGTTCGGAGCCCCTCTCCTCCTCCCTTGGGGCCTCCGGAAACAGCAGCGGCTCCCCTCCTCCTCCCTGGAGCCGCTGCGCAAAATAGTGGCCCCTCGTCCTTGTGACGCCCGGGCCAGACGAGTTCGGAGCCCCTCTCCTCCTCCCTGGGGTCTCCGGAAAGCGCGGCGGCTCCTCTCCTCCTCCCCGGAGCCGCTGCGCCCTCCCAATAGGGCACAGGCCTGTGCCTGGTGTCCGATCGGTTCGGCGGCGCTCTCCTCCTCCCTCGGGACCGCCGCCCTCCCCTCCCTTTTTCACCGTTAAAGATGCCAGGGCCGGGCCAAGGCGCTCAGGGCCGGGCCAAGGGACTGGCGCGCAGCGGAACAAACCGGTTGCAGCATTGGCCAGTTTCGGCGGGCCAGAATCAAAAAGGCCGGCGCAAGTGCCGGCCTTTTTGATTCTGAACGGACAAGCTGCCCGTCAATTGTCCATCTTGAGCGCCTGGATGAAGGCGGTCTGCGGAATCTCGACCTTGCCGAACTGCCGCATCTTCTTTTTGCCTTCCTTCTGCTTGTCCAGAAGCTTGCGTTTGCGCGTCGCGTCGCCGCCATAGCATTTCGCGGTCACGTCCTTGCGCATCGCCGAGAGGGTTTCGCGCGCAATCACCCTTGCGCCAATCGCCGCCTGGATCGGGATCTTGAACATATGGCGCGGGATCAGCTCTTTCAGCTTTTCGACCATCACCCGGCCCCGCGCCTCGGCGCGGTCACGGTGAACCATCATCGCCAGCGCATCCACCGGTTCTTCATTCACCATGATCGACATTTTCACGAGATTGTCCTCGCGATATTCCGACAGGCTATAGTCAAAGGAGGCATAGCCCTTGGTCACCGATTTCAGCCGGTCATAAAAGTCGAACACCACTTCTGCCAGCGGCAGGTCATATTCGACCATGGCGCGCGGCCCGGCATAGGTCAGGTTCAGCTGGATACCGCGACGGTCCTGGCAAAGCTTCAGGATATCGCCGAGATATTCATCCGGCACCATGATCGTCGCCTTGATGCGCGGCTCTTCGATATGGTCGATATAGGTCAGGTCGGGCATATCGGCGGGGTTGTGCAGATCGCGCACCTCGCCGTCTTTCATATGCAGCTTGAACACGACCGAAGGCGCGGTGGTGATCAGATCGAGGTCGAATTCACGCTCCAGCCGCTCGCGGATCACTTCAAGGTGCAAAAGGCCAAGAAAGCCGCAGCGGAAGCCAAAGCCAAGGGCCGCCGAGGTCTCCATCTCATAGCTGAAGGACGCATCATTCAGCGCGAGTTTTTCAATTGCATCGCGCAGCGCCTCGAAATCGGCGGCATCGACCGGGAAGAGGCCGCAGAACACCACCGGCTGTGCGGGTTTGAAGCCCGGCAGCGGCGTCTCGCAGCCCTTCCTCTCATGGGTGACGGTGTCGCCGACACGGGTGTCGCGTACCTGTTTGATGGAGGCCGTGAAAACGCCGATCTCACCTGGCCCGAGCTCGGCAATATCTTTCATCTTCGGCGTCAGCACGGCGAGGCGGTCAATCGGATAAACCGCATTGGTCTGCATCATCCGGATGCGTTCGCCCTTTTTGATCACACCATCCATCACGCGGATCATCACGACAACGCCGAGATAGCTGTCATACCAGCTGTCAACCAGCATCGCCTTCAGGGGCGCATCGCGGTCACCTTTCGGCGCCGGCAGGCGCTGAACAATCGCTTCCAGAACATCCGGGATACCAAGGCCCGATTTCGCCGAAATCGGAATCGCGTCTGACGCATCCAGCCCGATCACGTCTTCGATATTGGCCTTCACCCGGTCCGGGTCGGCGGCGGGCAGGTCGATCTTGTTCAGGACCGGCACGATTTCATGCCCGGCATCCAGCGCCTGATAGACATTCGCAAGCGTCTGCGCTTCGACGCCCTGCGAGGCGTCCACCACCAGCAGCGACCCCTCAACCGCCCGCATCGAGCGCGAGACCTCATAGGCGAAGTCCACATGGCCGGGGGTGTCGATCAGGTTCAGGATATAGGTTTTCCCATCCTTCGCCGGATATTCGATCCGGACGGAGTTCGCCTTGATCGTGATGCCGCGCTCGCGCTCGATATCCATCGAGTCGAGGATCTGCGCCTTCATGTCACGCTCGGCCACCGTGCCGGTCATCTGGATAAGCCGGTCGGCGAGCGTGGATTTCCCGTGGTCGATATGGGCGACGATGGAGAAATTGCGGATGTGATCAAGTTGGGTCATGGCAGCGGGATATAGCGGGATCCGTGAGAGCCGGGAAGAGGGGCAAGCAGACTGGAAGCTGCGATTTTCATAGTTTACCTTCGTCCGTGAAGTAAGAAGACGGGCAGAATGCGGAAACCTGGTAAGAAAGCGCTGCTCCGGGGCCTCGCGGCGGGCGGGATCGGACTGACAGTGGCGGGGCTTTATGCCTGGTGGAAGATTCGCGACGCCTTTCCCGGGTTTGCGGTTCTGTTTCTGACTATGGCGCCCGGGCCCGCGACCGTCGCGCTGCTGAGCGGGATCAGCGATGACGAACTCGCCTCCGGGCAATACGCGCTCATCCTTGAGGGTTTCGTCACCGGCGCCGGGCCGCGCCTGATCACCGACGGCGCAACGCTTGCCGGGCTGCGGCCATCGCTCTGGTATCTCGACGCATCCGGCGGCGGCGATGTCACGGGCGATATCACCGGCGCGGAGATCTCTGGCGAAACAGCCCGCGCCCCGGTTGCGGAAATCGGCACGCTCTTGAAAGATGGCGCGGCGGTGCGGACCTTCTCCTGCCCGACGATCCAGTGCCGGACCTGGCCTGCCGGGGCGGACAGCCCGGAAAACTGGGGCATGGGCGCCCTGAGGGACTCCGTGCCGCATTCGGCCCCCGCAGAGCTGATCACCAGCCATTTCGAGAATTACGACTCCTATCTGATCAATCATGATGCCATCGCCAGTGATCCGGGCCGCTGGTTCGCCGAACCTGGCGCCGAGAAGGTGCTGCCGCCCGATACCGGGCTGCGCCGGATCCATATCGACCTGCCGTCAGAACTGGTGGCGCTGCGCGATCCTGTCGGCCTGCCGCCCGAAAAGGCGCCTGACAGGACGTCTGAAACCCAACCCGGTGGTGTTGCCGAGAACGAGGCCACGCGCCTCACAGACCAGGCAAAGGCCTGGCTCGGCGACGGTCCCGGCACGGTCACCTCGGTCCGGATCACCGCGCCAATACCATTTTTTGTGCTGCAGGACGGCACCTATCTGACCGATGCCGGTAAAAACCGCGTCCTGCCCGGGATCGGCTGGCGCGACCGCGCGATCACCATCGAGCTGCCAGAAGCCCGGCTTGACGAGGTCACCGCGCGGATTGACACCAGCTTCGCGCCTTCGCCCGATCTGCTGCGCCTCACCGATGCGCTACATCGCGCTTTCGACAGCTGGGGACTGGATACCAGCTGTCTGCCTGGCTGCGGCATCGCCGATCAGTCGCGAATCATCCAGGCTGCAGAAGTCACCGTCTCGCCCAGGCCAAGCTGGTCGATTTCAAGCTGGCGCGTCATCTCCGAAGATCCCCTCGACTGATCCGGCCTCGATCCGCCCCCCTGGGGCAGCCGATCTTGCGGCAGACCCGCCTCCTGCCCCCTGGCGCTTGTAGTTTCCGCGATCACGTCTTTTTTCCCGGCAAAAGCCTGCCTGGCCTCCTGCGAGGATTGAAAAAAGAGGCGATTTTTGGCAGTATCACTGGCAGAAAAATGACCGTCGGGCGGAGGGAAACCCTGTTCGCGGCACTTGAGGCAGAACATCATGAAACCAATCATCTCCCTGGCGCTCGCCGCCGGTGTGCTTCTTTCAACCGCCTCCATGACGCTGGCTGGCCCGATTGAATCGGCCTGCATGCGTTCAGGTCGCGAATCCGCAAGCCGCGCCCTTTGCGGCTGCATCCAGCAGGTCGCGGATATGACCCTGAAGGGTGGTGACCAGCGCCGGGCGGCAAAGTTCTTCCGCGATCCAGATCTGGCCCATACCGTCTGGATCTCGCAAAGACCGGCCGATGATGCATTCTGGGACCGCTACAAGCAGTTCGGCGCCATGGCCGAATCCTATTGCGGCGGCTGAGGCGGGTTTACCTGCTCCCATGCACGGATGCGCTCTCCGGGCCCTGTCCGCACGCGGGCTTCCCCGGTCAACGGGGCGCCACGAGGGCTGCGATCCGACGTTTCCTGATCTCCTCCAACGCGGAGATCAGGAGCCAACACGCCTGAACCATGAGGCAGGCGTCAGTCATTTAAGACATCTCCATGGCGATCCGCTTTCGGGCCTGAGCAGGCTTTCGCGCGCTGACAGGGGGCTGATTTAGTCGGGTCCCGCCGCGGCATCTGGAACATGTTTCACCCTCGCAAGTCGATTTTTTGGGGGAAGAGGCGGGGTATGGACGAGGCGTGCGGCCGCTTCTCAGATATGCTGATTTTGAGGATCAGGTCCCTGCGCGTCACCTGCTGCGCAAGATAGCTGCCGTGGCGAATGATGCTCTCGCCAGCCGTGATTAATATTAAACGCCGCCTACGCCGACTCCCGCAGCCCTTCGATGGCGCAGGAGCGGCTGATCCAGGCCCGCCGGCTTTGTTGCACTATCCTGCCGATTCCCGG
>NZ_JBZEGG010000015.1:0-153893 GCF_058313095.1 Pseudogemmobacter sp. TB195 | reverse complement strand
AGCCCTCGGCTGGAAATCACCCGTGGCCTTCGAACAATGGGCCGCCTAACATGAGCATCTCACCGGAACAGAACCGGTGCAGGTCCAGACCGCTGCGAAGATCGGCTGTGCGCCCCAAACGCTGAACGATTGGGTCAAGAAGGCCGAGATCGACAGCGGCAAGCGACCGGGCGTTTCGAGCGAGATGTCGGACCGCATGAAGGCCCTGGAACGCGAGAACCGCGAGCTGCGCCAGGCGAACGAGATCCTTCGCAAGGCATCAGCTTATTTTGCGATGGCGGAGCTCGACCGCCGGTCGAAGTGATGGTGGGCTTCATCGATGCCCATCGGGGCCGCCACGGGGTCGAGCCGATCTGCAGTCTTCTGCCGCTTGCTCCGTCCACCTATTATGACCATCTGGCGAAGCGATCCGATCCTTGTCGCTTGTCGGGTCGGGCACTCCGGGTCGCAGCACTGAAGCCAGAGATACAGCGCGTTTTGGAAGAGAACTATCAGGTCTATGGGGTGCGCAAAGTCTGGAGGCAACTGCGCCGCGAAGGCTTTGACGTCGCCCGCTGCACTGTCCGTAGGTTGATGAGGACTATGGGTATTCAAGGCATTATCAGAGGCAAGCCGCACAAGACGACGATCCCGGACAAAAAGCAGCCTTGTCCAATGGACAAGGTGAACCGCCAGTTCCGGGTGCCCGCCCCGAACATGTTGTGGGTCAGCGACTTCACATACGTCTCAACCTGGAGAGGCTTTGCCTACGTTGCTTTCGTAATCGACGCCTATGCCAGAAAGATCGTCGGCTGGCGTGTCAGCACCACGGCCCATGCCGGGTTCGTTCTCGATGCCCTGGAGCAAGCGGTCCATGACAGACGTCCGGCAAAAGGTATGGGGCTGGTTCACCACAGCGACAGGGGATCGCAATATCTGTCCATTCGCTACAGTGAACGACCGGCAGAAGCCGGGATCGAGCCCTCTGTCGGCAGCGTTGGCGACAGCTATGACAATGCTCTGGCAGAGACGATCAATGGCCTGTTCAAGGCCGAGGTCATTCACCGGCGTGGTCCGTGGCCGAACTTCGAAGACGTGGAATATGCCACGCTGGAATGGGTCGACTGGCTCAAGAACCGCCGCCTGCTCGAGCCAATCTGGAACATGCCGCCGACCGAGGCCGGGGCGAACTTCTATGCAGCTCTGAAAACTGAATCCATGGCCGAGTAACTAACACTAATCAGACTCCGGCAAACCCGGGTCGGTTCAAATTTGCTCTTGTCAGACCCATGACGTTTTCGAAGATGAAGGCTTGCGGGCGGGCTTCCAGTGGCGAGATTCTCGCTTCCGTCGTAGACGGTGAAGTCAACGTAGCGCAGGTCGCCTTCAGTCAACGTCCAGTCTTCGCCACTCTTTGACAACGTGGATTGGTACGGCGGGACGGTAGCGCAACACCATTTTTTGCACCATACAACTGCCCTTGGTCTGCAGCCGGCCTCAGCCATGCCGACGCCAGGGCCGCTGGCCCAACTGAAAAGTTCCAGTGGCAACCCCGACATGCTGATGCTCTTCCAGTCTGTCCCATATTTTGCAACATCCGACCGAAGCGTTCAGGAACCGTTATCCTTGACCAGTCTGTTGCTCGACTTTGCCGCATTGCTCCGGCCTCTGCCCTGCAGCAGGCAGGTTGACATGACACTGGCGGTACCGTGTATTGCGCCAAAATCTCCGGGGGCAACTCTATGGATCGCAGACGCCTGCCCCTTAACGCGCTTCGCGCCTTCGAGGAAGTCGCTCTTCAGGGCAGCTTCCGCGCCGCCGCCGACAGTCTGAACGTGGCCCAAAGCTCGTTGTCACGCCATGTTGCCACGCTCGAACATGCGGCGGGAGTGTCTTTGTTCGAACGCCATCCCCGCGGCATAGAATTGACCCCTGCGGCGGAAAAGCTGCTGAGTTCGGTGCGCAAGTCCTTTGACCGGCTGAGCCTGACGCTCGACGAGATTGGGGCCCAGAGCACCGAATTGCGCGTGTTGAGCGTCTACTTCGCCCCGAGTTTCGCGAGCCTTCTGGCGGTATCGGCGCTTAAGGATTTCAGGCAGCTCTGCCCGGGGATCACGCTGGATATCAGTTGCCTGACGCTGCCACAGCATCAGAACAACCCGCCCGATGCAGCCGTCATCTACTCCCGCCCGATCATCAGCGATAAGGTGATCAATCTGCTCTGGCAGGTAGAAAGCACGCTGATCTGTCATCCTGACCTGGTGAGCGACGGCCCGCTGGACAGCGCCGAAGCCCTGGATGCCTTTCTTGGCCGCAACGAACTTTTGCACGTCCGCGTCGATGACGGTGACCGCTTTTCGCTCTGGAAGCAGTTTGCCGGCGTGCACGGGCTGCGCGGCCCTGTCGCGCGTGGACTGACCTTTGACACAGCCGAGCTGGCGATCCGCTATGCGCAGAACGGCAATGGGATTGCACTGCTGGACCCGACGCCGTTTCAGCCGGAAATCGTTGCGGGAAATCTGATCTGTCCCTCGCCGCTGCGTCTGACACCGGGCTACGGATACTACCTCGTCTGTGATGCCGAAGCGCTTGAGGATACAGCCGTTGTGCTGTTCAGGAACTGGCTGATCCAGCAATTCTGCAAGTCTGACCGGGTAGCAGGTCTCTGAGCGGAACCAGGCTGCGGCTCGTCTGAACCAACACCCGCTGCCACATCGCCGCCAGATCTGCCGCCCGCGGGGCGGAGATATCAGCTCCTGATGTTGACGTACTGCGCCCCTACCCGGCCGCCCGGGGGAATATGGCAGGCCCGCGCATGCCTGAAATGAATGTAGTATATTGTTTTAAAAAACTTAAATCTGATGTGCTTTTTATAGATGCCCCGATCTCATTACTCTGCTTGTGGCTGCGCAAATGTTGCACCTAGGTTGCAGCAATAAGCGGTGCCGCTGCAGCCATCCCCGTTTTTGCAGCGGCAACCGACCCCAATTCAAAAAACAATTCGCCAACAGGAACGTCATGACCATTCTCAAAATGAACAGCGGAAAACCCCTTCACCCGGAAGTGGAAGATCTGTGTCAGAAATATACGAACAATGGCCTCGACCGGCGGGCCTTCCTGCGCACGATGTCCTGGCTCGGAGTCTCGGCGGCTTCTGCGGCGGCCTTTACCGGGATCGCCGGCGGGGTGGCACGCGCTGATGAGGCAAAGCTGCCGGTGGCGGGCGGCGAATTGCGCTTTGGGATGACGGTGCAGGAAATCACCGACCCGATGCTGACCAGCTGGACAGAGGCATCAAACCTCTTCCGCAACAGCCTTGAATACCTGACCTATGTTGACAGCGAGAATGTCACGCATCCCTATCTGGCCAAAAGCTGGACGCCGTCAGATGATCTGAAAACCTGGGATTTCGAGCTGGATGAGCGCGCAAAATGGTCAAATGGCGATGCATTCACCGCCGATGATGTGGTGTTCAACATCGCACGCTGGATCGCGCCGGAGTCGCAATCCTCGAATAAAACCGCCTTTTCGGCAATCGAAAAAGTCGAAAAGACCGGTGAGCACTCGCTGCGCCTGACGCTGTCACGCGGCGTCGTTTCGCTGCCGGAACAGCTTTACGCCTATAACTGCCCGATGCTGCATCGGGACTTTGAAAAAGACGGTGCCAACTGGCCGGCAAACCCGGTCGGCACCGGCCCCTTCGCGCTGAAAACCTATGAAGTCAGCCGTCAGGCGGTCTTTGAAAAGCGCGCCGATTACTGGGGAGAGCCCGCCTATCTTGACCGTATCACCTATGTTGATGTCGGCGCCGATGTGACCACGCAGCTTGCGGCGCTGGCCAGCGATCAGATCGATGTGATCTTCAGGGCCGCAATCACCGATGTCGATATCATCTCCAAACTTCCCGGCGTCCGGTTGCTGCGGTCTGAACCCGCGCATACCATCGTGATGCGGATGAAGACCGATGAGAAACCTTTCGACGATATCAGGGTGCGCCAGGCGGTGCAGCTTGCCGCCGACAATGATCAGATGCTGGCAATTGCCTATCGTGGCGAAGGCGTGGTGGGCGGCAATTATCATGTCTCGCCCAAGCATCCCGATCATTTCCCGCTGCCCTCCATTGCGCGTGATGTCGAAAAGGCGCGGGCACTGCTGGCCGATGCCGGCTACCCGGACGGCATCGATCTGGAGCTGGTGCTGGGCAATACCCAGGGCAAATGGGAACAGGATACCGCCCAGGTTCTGCAGCAAAATCTGGCAGAGGCCGGGATCCGGCTGACGCTGAATGTCCTGCCCTCGACGCAATACTGGCCGGTCTGGAACAAGGTGCCTTTTGGCCTGACCTATTGGGCGCACCGGCCTTTGGGGGTGATGACGCTCAATCTTGCGTATCGCAGCGGCGGCGCGTGGAATGAGAGTGCTTTTGCCAGCCCCGAATTTGATGCCGCGCTCGACAGGGCCATGACGATCATCGACCCGGTTGAGCGCGCGGCCGCCATGCAGGAGGTCCAGACCATTCTGCGCGATGCCGCTGTTATCGTGCAGCCCTTCTGGCCCAAGGAGTTCTCGGCCTGCACCGAGCGGGTGCAGGATTATGATTTCCACCCCTCGCATTACTACCGGATGGACCGGGTCTGGGTCACCTCCTGAGACCACCATGCCCGCATCAGACGCAATGATCTGAACCTCCGGAAAGAACAGGACGCGAATGACCGCTTTTTTACTCCGCAAGCTCGGCTGGGCTGCGGCAACAATGCTGACCGTCTCGATACTGGTTTACCTCGCGCTTGAGGTGAATGTCGAAGATGTCGCCGCCAAGGTGCTGGGGCAGTTCTCGACCGAAGAACAGCGGGAGGCCTGGCTTTTGGCCAATGGCTATCGTGACCCGCTTGTGCTGCGCTATGGCCGCTGGCTTGTCGCGTTCCTGACCGGTGACTGGGGCCTCTCCAGTCACTTCCGGGCCCCGGTGATCGAGATCATTCCGGCAAGGCTGGGCGCCTCGCTGCTGCTGGGCGCCTGTGCCCTGCTGGTGATGGTCCCGACCGCACTGCTGCTGGGGGTGCTTGCCGGCATGCGGCCCAATTCGGTGATGGACCGCGTTGTTTCGGTATTTGCGATCCTCTCGACCTCGGTGCCCGATTTCGCCTCGGCGGCACTGCTCTCGGCCATCTTTGTGTTCTGGCTTGGGGTATTGCCCGGCACCAGCACCATGCTGACCGGATTTTCCCTCAGCGAGCTGGTGCTGCCGGTCACCGTTCTGGCGCTTTACTCGACCGGTTATCTTGCGCGCATCACCCGCGCCGCAATGGCCGAGGTCATGGCCTCGCATTATGTGCGCACCGCCCGGCTGAAAGGCGCGGGCACCTTCCGGATCGTGTTTCACCATGCGCTGCGCAATGCGCTGATCGTCCCTGCCACCGTGGTGATGATGCAGGTGCCCTGGCTGCTTTCGGGCGTGATCGTGGTCGAGGTTTTTTTTGCCTATAAAGGCTTCGGCTCGCTTCTCTATGATGCGGCGCTGAACAGCGATATCTATCTGATCGAGGCCTGCGCCATGGTCAGCGTCGTGGTTGTCGTGCTGTCGCAGATCCTTTCTGACCTCGCCTATGTCGGGCTCAATCCGCGCATCAGCCTTTCTGGCGCTGCACGCAGCGGGGGGGTGACAGATGTCTGACAGCAAACTCAAAGCCTATCTCTGCCACCCTATGGTGCTGATCGGGGGCGGCATCTCGCTCGCCTGGCTGCTCATCGCCCTGCTGGCGCCGCTGATCGCCCCCTATGATCCGCTGCGCATGCTGAAGCCGCTGGCGCAGCCGCTGACCCCGGATCCGGCTGGCGGGATGTTCTGGCTGGGCACCGATCTCGTGGGACGCGATATCCTGTCGCGGCTGATCTACGGCGCCCGCACCGTGGTGGTCTATGCAACGCTTGCCACCCTGACCGCCTATGCTGTGGGGATCAGTGCCGGACTTGCCGCAGGCTATCAGCGCGGTCGCACCGATATGGTCCTGTCTTTCATCGCCAATGTCGTGCTCTCGTTCCCGGTTCTTGTGCTTTACATCCTGATCATCGTGGTCATCGGTCCCTCGCCGCTCAACATCATCCTCGCGGTGACATTTGCCAGCGCCCCGGCGATCTTTCGTATCGTGCGCGCGATCAGTCTCGATATCTCCAGCCGCGATTTCGTCGCCGCTGCCCGAACCCAGGGCGAAAGCCCCTGGCGGATCATGCTGGTGGATATCCTGCCCAATGCCACCGGCCCGCTTGCTGTCGATTTCTGCCTGCGGATCGGCTATACGGCGATCAAACTGGGGACCCTCGGGTTTCTCGGGCTTGGCCTGCCGCCCCCGACACCGGACTGGGGCTCGATGGTCAATGAAGGCCGCGCGATGGCGATGGCATTTCCCTATCTTATCATCTTTCCATGCCTCGCGATCTCTTCGCTGATGCTTGGTCTCAGCCTGCTGGCCGATGGTCTGAAAGACGTATCCGGCCGGATGGAGCGCCAGTCATGACCGATCCTGTCAATCCCGGCGACACCACAGCCCCCCGTCCGGTTCTGAGGCTTGAAAACCTCAGCATCAGCCTGCCAAAGGGCGCAGACCGCGCGCTCGCGGTCTCGGACGCCAGTCTTGAGCTGCACCCGGGCGAGATCCTCTGCCTTGTCGGGGAATCCGGCTCCGGCAAATCGGTCCTTTCCGCCGCCGTGATGGGGGCGGTGCCGCGTGGTCTTGACGTTGTGGCGGGGCATATCCTGCTGAATGGCACCGATCTGACCGGGCTGAGCGAGTCACAGCTGCGGCAAATGCGCGGCCGCGATATCGCGATGATCTTTCAGGAGCCGATGTCCTCGCTCAACCCGGCAATGACCGTCGGGGAACAGATCGAGGAAGTCTTTCTGCTGCATTCAGATTTTGACGCAGCCGAACGCCGCAAGCGCGCCCGTGCCCTGATCGAGGCAATACATCTGCCGGATCCCGACCGCATCCTTGCCTCATTCCCGCATTGCCTGTCCGGCGGCCAGTGTCAGCGGGTGGTGATTGCGATGGCCCTGGCGCTTAACCCCAAAGTGCTGGTCGCCGATGAGCCGACCACCGCACTTGATGTGACCACACAGGCGCAGGTGCTGAAACTGATCCGCGAATTGCGCGACGTCTATAACCACGGGATCCTCTTTATCACCCATGATTTCGGCGTGGTTGCCGATATCGCGGATCGTATCGCCGTGATGAAAGACGGGGTGATCGTCGAATTTGGCCCGGCGCGCGCTGTGCTGGAGGCGGCAAGCCATCCCTATACGCGCAGTCTGATTGCCGCGATCCCGGGGCTGGCGCCGCGCCTGCGCCCGGCGCCGGAACGCAGCCAGATCGCGCTGAAAGCCGCCGGGCTCTGCCACAGCTTCGGGGCCATGCGCGCGCTTGATGAGATCAGCCTTACCCTGTTTCGCGGTACCGTGCTCTCGGTTGTCGGAGAATCCGGCTCGGGCAAATCCACGCTGGCAAAGGCGCTGATCCGCCTTATCGAACCAAAAGCGGGCCGGGTCGAGGTCGGCGGCACCGACATCCTTGCGCTGCCCCCGCGTGATCTGGCGCAGTGCCGGCGCCGCATCCAGATGATCTTTCAGGATCCTTTCGAATCCCTCAACCCCCGACGGCGGGTCGGTGATATGATCGCGCGGGCGGCCATTCTCGCCGGCACGCCACCGCGTGAGGCGCGCGGCGTTGCCGAAGAGCTTCTGACCCTCGTGGGCCTGCAACCCTCGACTTACACGCGGCGTCCGGCGGCCTTTTCCGGCGGGCAGCGGCAAAGGATCGGTATTGCCCGGGCGCTGGCGATGCGGCCCGATGTTCTGATCGCCGATGAAAGCCTCTCGGCGCTGGATGTATCGGTGCAGGCGAAGGTGCTGGACCTGCTGCGCGATCTCCAGGTCCGGCTGGATCTGGCGATTCTCTTCATCACCCATGATCTGCGTGTCGCGGCCCAGATCAGCGATGACATCATCGTCATGCAAAAGGGCCGCATCGTCGAGCAGGGGCGGGCCGCCGCGATCCTCAGCGATCCGCAGCATCCCTATACAAGGGAGCTGCTGGCGGCAGCGCCGGGTCGCACCACGCTAAGCACTCTTTCTGCCGCAAACTGACCCCCAGGACCGAAATGCTCAATATTACCTTCATTCAGCCCGATGGAAGCCGCCGCGAGATCGAAGCCATGCCGCATGAAAGTGCGATGGAGGCGGCGATGCGGCATGATGTCGGGGGGATCGTGGCGGAATGCGGCGGCTCCTGCATGTGTGCCACCTGCCATGTCTATGTCGATGCAGCCTTTCTCGGCATCGCCGGTGCTGCCGGTGATATGGAACAGGGTATGCTGGAAATGGCGGCGGCAGAGCTGCGGCCCGAAAGCCGGCTGGCCTGTCAGCTGATCATGGCGCCTGAAATGGACGGGCTGATCCTGCATGTCGCGGAAAGGCAGATCTGATGACAGCCGGGACGATCATCATCGGCGCCGGTCATGCCGGCATTCAGGCCGCCGCAAGCCTGCGGCTCGAAGGCTATGACGGGCCCATCCGGGTGATGACCGATGAAAGCAGCCTGCCCTATCACAAGCCACCGCTGTCAAAGGCCTTTCTGAAGCAGCCCGAGCCCCGGCCCCAGCTTTTGCGGGCGGAAAGCTTCTATAGTTCAAATAAGATCACGCTGAAGCGTGATGTCCGTGTCGCAGAGATCCGGCCCGATGCGCATCGGATACGGCTGCGCTGCGGCCGGGAAGAGGCCTATGACAAGCTGATCCTTGCCACCGGCGCCCGCCCTCGCCTGCTCGTATTGCCGGAAGGTTCCGGCCTTCAGGACGCGCAGATCGCAGCGTTGCGCACGCTTGCCGATGCCGAAGCACTGCGTGCGCAGATCGCCGCCAGCCGCAGCCTCGTGATTGTCGGGGCCGGGTTCATCGGGCTGGAACTGGCGGCTACCCTGGTCGCTCTGGGCAAGACCGTCACTGTGACCGAAATGTCCGACCGGGTGCTGGGCCGGGTCGTGGCACCGGCGGTTTCGTTCCATATCCTGGAAACGCTGCGGGCCGCAGGCGTGACCATCCATCTGAACTCGGGCCTGAGCATGATCGGCCCGGGGCGCGGGCATCGTCACGAAGTGCATCTCACGGGCGGGGAAAGGATCGGGGCCGATCTGATCCTGAGCAGCATCGGGGTCGAGCCTGATACCGGACTTGCCCACGCGGCGGGTCTGCGCTGTGACAACGGCATCCTGGTGGACGGGCTGATGCAGACCTCTGACCCCGACATCCTCGCGATTGGTGACTGCGCCCGATTTCCGCACCAGTCCAGCGGCCGGCTGCTGCGGCTGGAATCGGTTCAGGCGGCGACCGATCAGGCCAAAACCGCCGCCGCAACCCTTTGCGGGCGCGCAGCGCCCTATGCGGCCCTGCCATGGTTCTGGTCGGATATCGGCGATCAGAAACTGCAGATGGCAGGCCTTTCGGCCGGGGCTGACCAGCAGCTTCTGCTCTGCTCCGGCCAGGATGGCGCGTTTTCCGTCTGCCACTTCGCGGGCCGCCGGCTGCTGGCGGTCGACTCGGTCAACCGGCCTGCCGACCATCTTCTCGCGCGCAAGATGCTGAACGCGGGCTTCTCGCCACGCCCCGAAGATATCGCCGCAAACCGCCTCACAGAGGCCTTTGCCGCCTGGCAAAGCACGCCGGCCATATCGGCAGATCAGTAGACATTTCGGAAATACGAAAGAGAGTTCGACGCTCATGACTGAGGTTCACCCCCCGGCAAAGCCGCTTACGCCTGAAAGCGTGGATTGTGATGTTCATCATCCCAACCCGACCACCGCCGATCTGCTGCCCTATCTGCCCGAGGTCTGGCAGGATCTGATAACGGCGCGGGGAATTCTGCAATTCGACAGCATCGCCTATCCGAACAATGCCCCCCTGACCTGCCGCCCGGACTGGCGCGACAGCACGGGCGGGCTGCGCAATGATGCCGCGCGGCTTGGCGCGACTGTACTGGGAGAATTCGGGGCCGGAACCGCAATCCTGAACAATCTCTGCGGTGTGCATATGGTCTATGACACCGATATGGCGATTGCCCTGACCCGCGCCATCAACGACTGGACTCGCGCTGAATGGCTGGACCGCCATCCCGGACTGCGCGCCTCGATGCTGATCCCGCTGCAGGACATGGAGGCAGCTGAGGCTGAAATCGAGCGTTGTGCCGCCGATCCGCGCTTTGTGCAGATCCTGCTGCCGGCGGCAGCGCATGTACCCTATGGCAACCGCTCGTTCCGGCCGCTCTACCGCGCTGCCGTCCGTCACCGGCTGCCGGTGGGCATCCATGCCGGCAGCGCCTATCATCATCCGGTGACCTCGGTCGGCTGGCCGAATACGGTGATCGAGGATTACGCCGCCCAGGCGCAGATCCTGCAATCGCAACTGGCAAGCCTGGTCTCAGAAGGCGTTTTTACCGAATTCCCCGCGCTCAGAGTGGTGTTTCTGGAATCCGGCGTGAGCTGGCTTCCGGCCTTCATGTGGCGATTTGGGAAATTCTGGAAGGGCCTGCGCTTTGAGACGCCCTGGGTCGACCGGCTGCCCGCTGAAATCATCCGCGACCATATCCGCTTTACCACCCAGCCTTTCGATGCGCCGGATGATCCGGACATCCTCGCCCGGCTTATCGACCAGATCGGCTCGGATCAGGTCCTGCTCTATGCCTCGGACTATCCGCACTGGCAGTTCGACGGCAGTAACCCGCTGCCGAAATCCTTCGATGCGGCGCTGATCCGCAAGATCGCTTTGGAAAATCCCCTTGCCACCTATCCCCGCCTTTCGGAGAAAAGCTCATGACCGCGCCGGCTGGAATTACGACAAAAGATCAGGCCGTTGTGCAGAAGGTGATCGACTGCGACGTGCATCCGAAATTGTCATCGGCTGAGGATCTGAAGCCGTTTCTCAGTGCCGAATGGGGGGCGCATCTCTCCACCTATGGGCTGCGTTACCGTATGGGTTATCAGGACGGCAATCCGTTTCCCAAGGCGGCGCCTGCCTCATCGCGCCGCGACACCTGGCCCGAACAGGGGCTGCCCGGGTCTGATGTCGGGCTGCTGCAAAGCCAGCTGCTCGATCTTTACAATATGGAATTCGGCATCATGAATCCGCTCTGGCCCACTGGCCAGGGGGTGCTGGGCGATGCCTTCTCCGCCGCGCTCTGCCGTGCAACCAATCTGTGGCAGCTGGACCTTTACAACCGTCCCGAGCCGCGGCTGAAATGCTCGATCTGCGTGCCTTATGAGAATGGGGATCTGGCCCGCAAGGAGATCGAGCATTACGCCGGGGATCAGCGTTTTGCCCAGGTTCTTCTGCTCAGCCGCACGGCGGAACTGCTGGGCCAGCGTCGCTACTGGCCGATCTTTGCCGCAGCCGAAGCGGCGAACCTGCCGGTCGGCATCCATGTGTTTGGCTATTCCGGCCATGCGATCACCCCGACCGGGTGGCCATCCTATTACATGGAAGAAATGACCGAACATGCGCCCTCGGCCCAGGCCATGCTGTCGAGCATGATCTTTGAAGGTCTGTTCGAGGCTTATCCCGGCACAAGAATCGTGCTGCTTGAAGCCGGTTTCGCCTGGCTTCCGGCTCTCGGCTGGCGGCTTGACCGGCTTTGGGAGCGGATGCGCAGTGAGGTCCCGCATGTGAAACGGCCGCCCTCTGAATACCTGCGCCAGCATGTCTGGGTTGCCACCCAGCCGATGGAAGAGCCAGAAAACCGGCGCCAGCTGGTCGATGTGCTCGACTGGATCGGACATGACCGGGTTGTTTTCTCATCGGATTATCCGCATTGGGATTTCGATGACCCCCGCTTCTCGCTGCCGCCGCATCTGAGCCCGGAGCTGAAACGTGCCATTCTTTATGAGAATGCAAAATCCCTCTACGGAGCGCGCGGATGACACGGTTCAGGGTTGGCACAACCGACTGCATTGCTGAAGGCGGCCGTCTGAAGATCGAAATCAATGGCAGGCCAGTGGTGATCTTCAATGTCGAAGGGCGCTTCTATGCCCTCTCGGATCGCTGTCCGCATCAGGGCGGGCCGCTGTCCGGCGGCGATCAGATTGGCGAGCTGCGGGCAGAGCGGGTGGGCGAGCATCAGTATTGCCGGCGCAATATGACGGTGCGCTGCCCCTGGCATCACTGGGAATTCGATATCGAGACCGGCCGCTCACGGATTGACCCCGCCCGACTGAAAGTGCGCTCGTTTGAGACGGCGGTGGAGAGCGGCCCGGACTGCGATGAGAATGAGGTGCCCAACGCGACCACCTATCAGACAGTTGCGGATCAGGGCGTGCTTTACGTGATCATGTAAACAGTCGCGCGCAGTCAGAGATCCGCCGCAGCGGAGATTGCGCGCGTCATCTCAAACGCGCACCGGCACGGGCGGCCCCCTGAACCATAAATCTGCGGATGGTCAGCCCGTGCTCCGGTCATACCTGGTGCAACAGCACAGCGCTGCCTGGCTTGCGCTCTTGCTCGGCAACTGCACAGTCCCACAGAACGGCCCACAGAACTGCCCGCAGTACAGCCTGACTGCCAGCGACGTATATCGTATCATCAGCATCCGGGGGGCAAACCCCTGTCACGGGTGATCTCAGCAGTCTGCCACTCCCACTCGCCCAGAGCCTTCCTGCACTTTCTGCAATGGCGGCATTTGATAAATGAATTATGCGCCCTGGCATCCCTGCGGCTACGGAAAGGTGTAAGTAGGGAGTAGATTATGACAGGCACTACGACTGGCACCTGGGTCATTGCGGTTTCTGTTGCCGAGCTGGATGACGGCGACGCAATGCGTTTCGATCACGAGGGCCGCTGTGTTGCGGTCTATAATGCTGGCGGCACGTTTTACGCTTCGGCCGGCATTTGCAGCCATGAACATGCCTTCATGTCAGAGGGCTATCTCGATGGTCATATCATCGAATGCCCCCTGCATCAGGCGCTGTTTGATATCCGTACCGGTGCCAACCTGTCACCTCCTGCGACGAAATCCCTGCAGACCTATCCGACCCGGGTGGAAAACGGCCAGGTGATGGTTCTGCTGGGCTGATGAGGCACGGTGCTGCGTCGGAGGAGACGCGCAGCGCCGCAAAGAAAAATCAAGGGAGGAACGAATGAAACTGACACGCCGCAGCGTGCTTGGCAGCGCATTGGCATCGACGGCTCTTGCAGTCATACCCACCGGAATTCTGCCGCATCTCGCGCAGGCTCAGACTGGCGGGGGGGTGCACAGCGTCCTGAACGCCCTGATCGCGCAATATGCAGCGGCCGCCGCCGAAGGGATGAAGAACGCCTCTGTCGCCGCGCTTTATGACCGCGACGCTTTCGCCGATTACCTCGACGTCTATCCGGTGGCCGATCTGGTCGATGGCTTTGACTGGAAGCCGGGCATGGGCGCAACCTTTACCGGCCCCTATAGCAAGCTCGAGATCAAGGCCCCCTTCACCGATTACATTCCGCTTCCCGAGGGGCCGGTGCTGGACCCGGCGAAGACCTATAAGATCGGCTTCGTCTTCCACGGCTTCAACCATCCCTGGCTGATTGCGCTTGCAGATACCGCAGCCTGGGAGGCGGCGCGTCACCCGAATATCGAGATCGAAGTCGTCGATGCAGAATTCGATGACAACAAGATGGGCCAGATCATTGATACCTGGGTGACGCGCCAGTTTGACGGGATCGTCCTCTGGCCCTCGCGCGAGGCGCCGATGGGGCCGCCGGTGGATCGTGCCATTGATGCCGGCATTCCGGTGGTCAGCGTTGACCGTCGCACCTCGTCGCAGAAGATCAGCTCGGAAGTTCTGGGGAATTTCTACGCGAATGGTCTGCAACAGGGGCTTTATCTCAAGCATTCCGGCCAGACCGGCAAGATCATCCTCAACCGCAAGGATCTGGGCAGCACCGCCGATTCCATCCGCACCGGCGCATTCCTCCAGGTGATCGGCCAGGAAGAAGGCTTTGAGATTGCGGGGAATTACCACACCAACAGCCAGCGTTCGCTTGCGTTCCAGTCAACCGTGGATGCGCTTCAGGCGATCCGCGATGTTGCGGTCAGCTTCAATACCGGCGGCGAAGAGGCAATGGGCGCACTCGATGCGATCCGCGAAGGCAACCGGCTCGATTCCGCGCCTGACGGCAAGCGTATCGCCATCCTCGCCAATGATGATGCGAAAGAGGTGCTGCATGAGGTGGAACAGGGCAATATCGCCATGGTTTCCCCCTACACACCGCTGATCGGTGATATCGGGATCCGGACGGTCCTTCTGCATATCGGGGCGAATGAGGGGCTGAATGATGCGCCGCCGCGCCTGGTGCTGACCCCGAACCTGCCGATGATCACCCGTGAAAAGATGACCATCGAAGGGGTCGAAACCATGACGCCGGCCGAATGGCCCTATGCTTACGGTCCCGCCGTCGCCTGAGCGGCCACGGATCCGACGGTTTGCTTCCGGCTGGCTTTGCCATCCGGAAGCTGCCGGTTTCCTCCGCAGCCCTTGCCAACGGAGCCTTCCCTTGTCTGACATTCAGAAAACTCACAGCCCCGCAGTTTTTATGCGGGCCGGGCCCCGTCTTGCCCGGGCCTTCGGGAGCGGTGGCGGTGACCTGAGCCGCCTTTTCGTGCTGATCGCGCTGCTGGTGACTGGCGCGCTGCTGTTTCCCGGATTTGCCAGCCCCGGCAATGCAATGGTGATCCTGACCTCGGTTGCCGGGGTCGGGATCCTGGCCCTTGGCATGACCATGGTGATCATCACCGGCGAAATTGACCTTTCTGTCGCGGGGATTGCGGTGCTTTCGACCGTGATCGGCGGCGTCCTGCTGCCGGGGGGCTCTCCGGTCATGGTGATCGGGGCGGTTCTGCTGACCGGGCTCGTCCTCGGACTGATCAACGGGATCCTCGTGGCCGCGCTGCGGCTGTCCTCACTGATCGTGACCCTGGCCACTATGGGGATCGCCAGCGCGCTGGCAAATATCATCTCACGCGGGCAGGCAAGCTACCCGAATGCGATGCCGGAATTCCTCTGGTTCGGACGCGGCGCGCTCGCCGGTCTGCCGGTGCCGGTTGCCCTCTTCCTGCTGGCGGCGGCTGTCGCACTCGTACTGACCGGATCGGCCAGCTTCGGGCGCAGGCTTTATGCCACCGGCGGCAATGCACGGGCCGCGGAACTGTCCGGTGTTCAGACCTGGAAAGTCCGGCTGACGGTTTTCGCCTTGTCAGGCCTTGCGGCAGCGCTGGTCGGCCTGATCGAAAGCGCGCGTCTGGGTTATATCAACCCTGCCGGTTTTGTGGGGCTGGAGCTGAAGGTTCTGGCGGTCGCGGTCCTTGGCGGAGCAGCACTTTCCGGCGGTGTCGGCTCGGTCCGGGGGGCGGTTCTTGCCACGCTGATCATCGGCTGCATCAACAATCTGCTGAACCAGGCCGGGGTCAGTTTCTACATGCAGCAGGTGGTGACCGGGCTGGTGATCCTTGCGGTCGTGGCCCCCGGATTCAGCAAAAGGATTGATGTGCGATGAGCATTGCAACAACGCCCCGCCACAGGGGGCCTGCGATCATACCACAGCTGATCGGCAACCCGCTTTTGTGGCTGCTGGTGCTGATCCTGGCCCTGGGCCTGATGACCAGCCCGGTCTTCCTCAGCGGCAATAATATCGCCAATGTCCTGCGCAATGCCGCAGTGGTCGGGCTGCTGGCCACCGGTTTTTCGGTGGTGCTGCTGACCGGGCGGATCGATCTGTCGATTGCCTCGGTCATGGTCTTTTCGGTGATTGCAGGTGTGCTGCTGACAACCGAAGCCGGGCGATATCTCGGATTTCGCTGGATGGTGCGCGGCAATACATTTGCCGGTCCGGAAGCGCTGGCCATCGGTCTTTGCTTGGCAAGCGGGGCGCTGCTCGGGCTGCTGAACGGGCTTGGCTCCGTCGGGCTGAAGATCACCTCTTTCATCTTCACCCTGATCACCATGACCGCGCTGCGCGGCGTCAGCTATCTGATCACCAATGGCGCGCCGGTCTATTACTCTGAAGGGCTGATGCGTTGGCTGGGCGAGGCCGTGTTCTTTGGCCTGCCGGTGGGCTTCATTCTGTTCCTTGCCATGGCGGTTCTGCTGCATCTGACCCTCAGCGGAACGGTTTTCGGCCGCAGGCTGATGGCCATAGGCGGCAATGAAAAAGCCGCGCGTTACAGCGGCATCAATACCGGTCTGATCGTGATTGTGGCCTTTGTGATCAGCGGATTTTGCGCGGCACTGGCGGGTGTGCTGTTCACTGCCCGGCTGATGTCGGTCGAGCCGGCCCTGGCGCAGGGCTATGAGCTGATCGCCATCACCATCGCCGTCATCGGCGGGATCAGCCTCGCGGGCGGCACCGGGTCGATCCCGAATGTCCTGCTCTCGGCGGTGACATTTTCGGCGGGGCTCAATCTGCTCGCGATCTGGGGGATCGCGACATGGTATCAGAACCTTGCCATTGGCATAGCCCTGATCGCAACCGTGATCCTGACGCGGGTGCTGAACAAGGCAAAACCGTCCTGAGCGGCGGAGATAACGGGAGGAGACAGCAATGAACGGACATCTGACGCTTGGCGTCGATATCGGCACGACCAATGTCAAGGCATCCATGCTTGACACCCAGAGCGGCAAGATCGTCGCTTTCGGCTCACAGGAACATCCGCTTTTTCACCCGCGCCCGGGCTGGGCCGAGCAGGAGGCCGATAATTACTGGTCGGCTGTAGTCTCGGCGATCCGGCAATGCCTGGAACAGGGAAATTTCGCAGACCGGATCGCAGGGGTCGCGATCTCGGGTCTGGTTGGCGTCACCCTGCCCGTGAATGACAAGGGCCAGCCACTGCGCCCGGCGATGATCTGGATGGACAGCCGGTCAGAGGCCGAATGCGACGACATCCGCCGCCGCGTGGGCGAAAGCGAGATCAACCGTATCAACGGCAATCGCGTGGCGCCCTGGTTCATCGACCCAAAAGCGCTTTGGATGGCGAAACATGAGCCGCATATCTTTGCGGCCACGCATAAATTCCTCTCGCCCTCGGGCTATTGCACCTTCCGCATGTCGGGCGCCTTTACCATGAACACAGGCGATGCGGGTCTCTGCTATGCCTATGAATATCAGAAAGCCGCCTGGAATGCCAAAGCCGCCGAGGCGATCGGCATTCCGATCGAGAAACTGCCCCGTCTTTACCAAAGCCATGAGGTGGTCGGCGAAGTGACGCGCCGCGCCGCCGAGGAAACCGGTCTGCGGGCGGGAACCCCGGTCGCGGCGGGCGGCACCGATATCAGCTCTGCGGCGCTTGGGGTCGGGGTGACGCGGCCCGGTCAGGCCTTCTATTCGATGGGGACCGGATCAAACCTCGGGGTCATCATTCCGACCGAACAGCGACTGGATGAATTCCGCGTCCTGAAATGGCCGCATGTGCTGCCGGGGCTGACGATGTTCGATGCGCCGATGGCCTTTACCGGCGCCTCGCTGAAATGGTTCCGCGATCAGTGGGGCGACAGTGAATGGCAGCTGGCCGAGCGGATGGGCGAGAATGTCTTCGACCTCTTTACCGCCCAGGCCCGGCATGTGCCGCCCGGCGCGAACGGGCTTTTGTATCTGCCCTATCTGGGCAATTCGCTTGCCCCGAACTGGAACAGCAATGCGACAGGCGTTTTCTTCGGTGTGCGTCCGACCACCGGCCGCGCCGATATGATCCGTGCCCTGATCGAGGGTGTGGCCTTTGATCTGCTGTCGAACTTCCGCATCGCCACCGAGGCCGGGGCCGAGATCGACACGCTGGTGCTGAACGGCGGCCCGACCAAAAGCCGGTTCTGGAACCAGATCACCGCCAATGTGGTCAACCGCCCGCTGCAGGTGCCGGATATCGGCGAGGCTGCGCCCGTAGGCGATGCGGTTCTGGCAGCGGTTGCCGCCGGGATCTACCCCGATCCGGTCACGCCCCTCGCCGATATCGTCCGCATCCGCGAGACCATCGACCCCGACCCCGCCGCCCATGAACGCTATATGGAGTTCTTCTCGATCTGGCAGGAGGTGTACCAGAACCTGCGCCCGACCATGGACCGCCATCGCGGCCTCATGGAACGGCTGGAGGGCTGAGCATGGATATGTCTGCGCCCTTGCTGGAACTGCGCGGGATCGGCAAGTCCTTTCCCGGCGTGCGTGCGCTCCATGATGTCAGCCTTGATCTGCGGGCGGGCGAGGTCCATGCGCTGCTTGGCGAGAACGGCGCAGGCAAATCGACACTGCTCTCATGTATGAACGGGTTGTTGCGCCCGGATGAGGGCAAGATCCTGATCGCAGGCCGCGAGGTGCAGTTCGCGCGCCCTGCGGCCGCGATTGCGGCACGGCTGGCTATGGTTCACCAGGAGCTGGTGCTGTGCGGCAATCTGAGCGTGGCTCAGAATATCTGGCTGGGCCGTGAAATCCGGCGGGGCGGCGGCAGGATCGACCGCGCCGCAACCCGGGACCGCACCCGCGAATTGCTGGCCATGGTCGGACTGGATCTGGATCCGGACTGTATCCTGGGCACTCTGGGACTGGCCGAACAGCAGATCGTCGAAATCTGCAAGGCGCTGGCCAGCGATCCGCGCATCATCGTGCTGGATGAACCAACCGCCTCTCTGGATGACGACCAGGTGCAGCGCCTGCTTGGGGTGGTGCGCCGCCTCAGAGATCGCGGGCTGGGCATCATCTATGTCTCGCATCGTCTGAACGAGGTGCTGGAGCTTGCCGACCGCATGACCGTGCTGCGCGACGGGCGTCATGTCGTCACCCGTGACCTGAACGGTATGACCGAAGAAGGGATCGTCTCATACATGGTTGGCACCAACCGCGCGGGTGACGGGTTCGCCTGGTCAGCGCGACCGATCGGCGCCCCGGTGCTGGAGGTCGAGCGCGCCGTAACACGCGGCAGGCTGAAAGATGTCTCATTGCGGGTCCATGCCGGCGAAATCGTCGGGGTCGCGGGACTTCTGGGCTGCCACCGCGAGGAACTGGCCCAGGCGATTTTCGGCACTGTGCCGTTGCAAAGCGGGGCGATCCGCATTGACGGCAACAGCCCCCGCCTCACCTCGCCTATGGCGGCGATCCGGGCGGGCGTGGCCTATATGCCGGCGGACCGCAAGGAACAGGGGCTCGTCCTGGGCATGTCGGTCGGCGAGAATATCACCATGACCGAACTTGACCGCCTGTCGCGGCTCGGCCTGATCCGGCGCAGTGCGGCGCGACGGATGAGCCTTGATCTGATGCGCCGTCTTGGCATCCGCGCCAGCGGACCGGGTCAGCGCGCGGGGCAGCTTTCGGGCGGCAATCAGCAAAAGATCGTCATCGCGAAATGGATGACGAAGCCCGGCCGCGTGGTGATCGCCGAAGATCCCACGCGCGGTGTCGATATTGGCGCGAAAAGTGAGATCTGGGGTGCCCTGCGCAGCCTGGCCGAAGACGGGCGCGGGCTGCTGGTCATGACAACCGAGTTGCAGGAAATGATGCAGGTCTGCGACCGCATTATTGTGATGAGCCGCGGTCGCATCACCGGCGAATTCACCCGCGATGCCTTTGATGTGGAACGGATCACGGCCTGCTTCTTCTCGTGAAACATGCCGGGCAGATGCCCGTTCGGGGTGAAAGCAATAACCTCATGCAGAACATGAATTTAACGCCTGAAAGCCGGACCTGTAGCCTGACAGAGGCTTAGTCTGAGAGGAGGATTCTCGAATGGATGGAAACGGCTCTGCCAGCTATGCTGGCATTGGCGGGATCGGCAGCAATGTCTGGCCGCTCACTGGCGCGGAAATGATTTCGCGCAGCAAACTCAAAGAGTTGCGGGCACGCAGCAATGGGCCGGGACTGGTCAATCTTGCGGTGCATATCTCGGCGCTGGCGGTAACCGGTTTTCTGGTCTGGCTGGCCTCGGGCAATCTCTGGTTGCAGATCCCGGCCATGGTGCTTTACGGCACGATCATCGTGCTGACTTTTGCGCCTCTGCATGAATGTTCGCATGGCACGGCCTTCAGATCGCGCTGGCTGAACTACCTCGTCGGCATCGCCATCGCGACGGCGACGCTCAGGCCCTTCCTTTATTTCAAATACCGCCATGCCGCGCATCACACCTATACGCAGCATGATGATCTCGACCCCGATATCGTGCCTTTCCCCACTTCGCTGCGCGAGTATTTCCGTCTGGTACTGGGCGCGTCTTTCTGGCCGAAACTGCTGGGCACTTTGTGGCGCGGCGCGACCGGGCGCTATAATGAGGAAGAGAAAAGCTTCCTGCCCGAAAGCGTGCGCGGCCGTGTTTCGCTGGAAATCCGGCTGGATGTTCTGCTTTACATCACGATTGCCGCGGCCTCGGTCTATTACGGCAGCATGATTGCGCTGACCTACTGGCTGATCCCGCGCTTTCTGGGTGAGCCCGTTCTGCGCGCCATCCGCATGGCCGAACATACCGGCGCCGAGGAAAGCCCGGACTTGCTGGCAAATACCCGCACCACGCTGGCCAATCCGATCTTCCGCAAGCTCTACTGGAACATGCCCTTCCATGCCGAACATCACCTGGCATCCTCGGTCCCGTTCCATGCGCTTGGCCAGTTGCATGACCATGTGCAGCCGCATCTGAAACATGTCAGCCGGGGCTATATCCAGGTCCATCGCGAGATCCTGGCCGAGGTGCTGCGCCTTCAGCGCGAGAAAAGGCAAGCACGATGAGCATGGATGCGGGCCGGATTGCCGCAACTGCCAGAATTGTCGTCATCGGGTCCGGCCATGCGGCCGGGCGGCTGATCGCGCAGCTGAAATCTCTGGGGCACCGGGGTCAGATCGTGCTGATCGGCGAAGAGGCACATCCGCCCTATGAGCGGCCCTGGCTCTCGAAATCGATGCTGACCGAGCCGGTGGAACCAGCGCTGCCCTCTATTCTGCCTGATATTGGGGGCGTGGAGTTCCGCCCTTTGCGTCAGGCGGTCGCGATTGACCGCAATGCGGGGCGGGTGCGGCTGGAGGATGGCAGCGACGAGGCCTATGATATCCTCGTCCTCGCCACCGGTCTGGCCCCACGCCGGCTGGCCCTGTTTGACGGAATGGAAGACCGTGTGCTCTGCCTGCACAAACTGGACGAGGCGCGCGCATTGCGTGCCCGTCTGGGCCAGGAAACCGGCGCGGGCAGTGTCGCGCTGATCGGGGCAGGTTTTATCGGGCTGGAGGTGGCCTCGTCCGCCCGTCAGCTGGGCTGCGCCGTCGATATCATCGAAAAGGCACCCCTGCCGCTGATGCGTGCGCTGCCAGAGGCTCTTGGCCGCCGGATCGCCGCCTTGCATAAGGCAGAGGGCTCACGCCTGCATCTCGGGACCGGGGTGACTGCCGTCGCAGCAGAGGGCGACGGCGTCCGGCTGAGCCTGGAGAATGGCAGCCATATCTCGGCAAAAACCGTTGTTCTGGGCATGGGCGGCACACCGCGTGACACGCTGGCCCGGGAGGCGGGGCTTGATCTTGCCGACGGGATCCTGACCGACGCGGCTGGCCGCAGCTCTGACCCGCAGATCTTCGCAATCGGCGATGTTGCCCGCCGGCGCTCCGGCACGGCGGAAACGGCCGGCATCAGGCTGGAATCCTGGCGCAATGCCGAAGACAGCGCCATTGCCGCCGCCGCTGCTATCCTTGATGCGCCCCCGCCCCCGCCCCCGGGCGCACCGTCTTTCTGGACCGAGCAGCTGGGCCAGCGCATCCAGTTTATCGGGCAGCCGGTCGCAGATGGCGAGCTCTGGCAGTCGGGTGAGGCCTTCCGCCCCGGCTATGGGGCCTTTCTCATGCGCGACAATTGCCTGCATCAGGCGGTTTTCGTCAATGCCCCCAAGGTCATGCGCGCCGCCCGCGAGGCCTTTCGCCGGGATGGCAGAATTGCCGCCGACACCCTCTCTGCGCTTGGTTTCCGGCGCATCTGATCCCTTCCAGTTCTTTACGGAGACGCAAAGATGATCCGTTCATCCGCAGCGATTTGCACTGCGGCGGGCCGCCCGCTGGAGATTGCCGAAGTCATGGTCGCCCCGCCCCGCGCAGGCGAGGTTCTGGTCGAGATCGACTATACCGGCCTCTGCCATACCGATCTGACTGCGCTTGCAGGCGCGAATGCCACAGCGGTCTATCCGCTGATCCCCGGCCATGAAGGCGCGGGCCGGGTGGTGGAAACCGGCCCGGGCGTCACCGGGCTGAAGCCTGGCGACCATGTCATCCCGCTTTACGGGCCTGAATGCGGTGACTGCGCCATGTGCCGGTCAGAGCGCACCAATCTGTGCTGGACGATCAAACCCACCCGCGATCGTGGCGTGATGCCCGAGGGCAGCGCGCGCTTCAGCCGCGATGGTGAGGTCATCCACCATTTCATGGGCACCTCGACCTTCTCGCGTTATACGGTCGTGCCGGAAATCGCCCTGTGCCGGATCCGTCAGGATGCCCCCCTCAATGAGGTCTGCCTGTTCGGCTGCGGCGTCACCACGGGTGTCGGGGCCGCGCTGTCTGAGGTGCGGCATGGAGACCGTGTTGCGGTTTTCGGGCTGGGCGGTATCGGCATTAATATCATTCAGGGCGCACGGATCGCCGGCGCCAGCCAGATCATCGGCATCGACCTGTCCGCCAGCAAGACCCCCCTCGCCCAGAGCTATGGCATGACCCATTTCATCCGCCCGGAGCCGGGTGGCCGCGACACGGTCACCGAGATCCGCGACCTGACCCAGGGCGGCGTCGACGTGGCGTTTGAATGCACCGGTGTGCTTTCTGTCATGCGCCAGGCCCTCGATGCGGCGGTGCCGGCCTGGGGCAAGGCGGTGCTTCTCGGGGTAGAGCCGCCCGGCTCCACCCTTTCCGTACCGCCGGTCCAGGTGCGTTACGGCAAATCGCTGCTGGGCAGCTATTTCGGCGGCATCAAAGGCCGGAGCGGGCTGGGCGCGCTGATCGACCGCTATATGGCGGGTGAGATCGACCTGAAAGGACAGATCACCCACCGGATGCCCCTCGCCCGGATCAATGAGGGGTTTGATCTGATGCGCGTCGGGGCGTCGGTGCGCTCTGTCGTCAGCCTGGTCTGAGCCATGGCACGCGAAGATGAAGCGGACTGGGTGTTTCGTGACCGCCATCCCGAGCGCGGCGAGGTCTATGCCCGGATGGACAGCGAAAGCGAGCGGGCCTATGCGACGCTGAAAATACAGCGCGGCCTGCACTATGGTGACCATCCGTGTGAGGCGCTCGACCTTTTTCCCGGCCAGCCGGGGGCGCCGCTGGTGGTCTTTTTTCATGGCGGGTACTGGCAGTCTCTCTCGCGCGAACGCTTTGCCTTTGTTGCAGACCCCCTGGTCCGCGCCGGATTCAATGTCGCCCTGCCCGGCTATCCATTGGCGCCAGAGGCTTCGCTGAGCGCAATTGTTTCCGCAGCCAGTATCGCCGTGAAAGCCGCCACAGAGGCCGCAACTGCGGCTGGCCTTGCCCCCTCGGGCTGGATCGCCGCAGGTCATTCTGCGGGGGCACATCTGGCACTGATGACCGCGCTTTCACCGCAATCTGTTCCCTTGCGTGGTGTGGTCGCCATCAGCCCGATCTGTGATCTTGATCCCTTGCGTGGCACCAGCCTCGACAGCGCACTGAAGCTGACCACCGAGGATGTCCGGAGCCTGAGCCCCGCGCGGCTGCCGCTGCCATCCGCCAGGGTTCAGATGATCGTCGGAGCGGATGAAACCGCAGGGTTCCGGGGTCAGACCTTCAGCCACACCGCCCGCATGGTGCAAGCCGGCCATGATTGTTCCTGTCGTGAGCTGCCCGGCCTCAATCACTACACGATTCCCCTTGAGATTCGTCGCCCTTACTCGTCGATCATGGCTGCAGTCATCGAGCTGACCGGAACACCGGCAGGCCAGGGAGGAACAGGACTATGCTTACAAGGGAACGTCTGAATTACATCAACTTCAACCAGCTGCGCTCTTTCTTTGCGGTGGGGCGCGAACTGAGCTTCACCAAAGCGGCGGATCTGCTGTGCATCGGGCAGCCGACGGTCACCACCCAGGTGAAATCGCTTGAAGAGACCTATGGCAGGCAGCTTTTCCTGCGCACCCCTTCAGGGGTCGAACTGACGACAGAGGGCGATGCACTGATGCTGATCGCCCGCCAGATCTTTGCGCTGGAACAACGGGCCCATGCGCTGCTGACCAGCCGGCCCGAGATCGCCGGAAGGCTGCATATCGGGACTGTGGGCCCGTTTTTCGTGATGAAGCTGCTGGCGGGCTACAGTGACAGGTTCCCGCTGGTCCATGTCACGCTGGAAAGCGGCAGCTCGGACCGGATTTACCGTAAGCTGATCGACTACAAGGTGGATGTTGCGATCCTCGGACGCGATTACGCTGATCCCCGGCTTGATGATGTGGCTCTGGGCGAACATGAGGTCATGCTGCTGCTGCCGGTCGCGCATCCCTGGGCACAGCGGCAGAAGATCATGGTCGAAGAGCTGGACGGGGTGCGCATGATCTGGCGCGAAAGCGGCTCCATGACCCGGCGTGCCTTTGAGGGTATTCTCGAAAAGCGCAATGTCCGGCCCTCGGTGGTTATGGAACTTGCGCGGGATTCCATGATCGAGGCCACCGCTGCCGGTCTGGGCATCGGGATTATTTCGCGCACCGAATTCGACAGCGATCCGCGGCTGGTGAGCCTGCCGCTCGCCGGAGAAAAGCCGGTGACCCATTCCTATGCCGCCTGCCTGAAAGAGCGCCGGTCGATCGGGTCGATCGATGCCTTCATGACCATGGCGCGCAGTGCCGCCGACACTGCGCAATCGGCACCGGCCGAGACCAATACAGACCGCCCGCAAGGCAATCTCGTCGACATCAGACGGGCGAAGCAGAAAACAGGATGACAGATGACGAAGCCGATAGCGGATATGTTGATTGTGGGCGGTGGTGTGAACGGCTGCGGCATCGCGCGGGACGCTGCGGGACGTGGCCTGAAGGTTATCCTTTGCGAAAAGAACGATCTCGCTGAAGGCACGTCGTCGCGCTCGACCAAGCTGTTCCATGGTGGGCTTCGCTATCTGGAATATTTCGAATTCCGTCTCGTGCGCGAAGCCTTGCGCGAAAGGGAGACCCTGCTGGCGGCCATGCCCCATATCGCGCGGCCGATGCGCTTCGTCCTGCCCTTTCACCCGTCGATGCGGTTCGAGGGGGGCACGCCAGCGTCGCGTTTGCTGGGCCGGTTCATGCCATGGCTCAGGGATCGTCGCCCCGCCTTTGTGATACGACTGGGCCTTTTCCTCTATGACCATATGGGCGGGCGCAAAATCCTGCCACCGACCCGCCGGCTCAATCTGCGCAAGGATGAGGCGGGTCAGGCGCTGAACGGCGCGTTCCGGAAGGGATGGGAATATTCGGATGCCGCGGTCGATGATGCCCGGCTGGTCGTGCTGAATGCGCGAGATGCCCAAAGGCTGGGCGCGGACATCCGGACCCGCAGCGAGGTCGTCGCCGCAAGGCGTCAGGCCAATTTCTGGGAGGTCGATATTCTGGGGCCGAAAGGGCCGGAAACACTGCGCGCGCGGCTGGTCGTCAATGCCGCCGGCCCCTGGGTCGCCGGGATCAGCGCAAAACTGTCTCCGAGGTCCGAGCGCGGGCTGCGGCTTGTGCGCGGCAGCCATATCGTGGTGCCCCGCATCTTCGGCCATGACCGCGCCTATATCCTGCAGGGCCCTGACGGCCGCATCGTCTTTGCCATTCCCTATCATGAGGATTTCACGCTGATCGGCACGACGGATGTCGATCACCGAGGCTCGCCTGATCAGGTGGACTGCTCGGATGAAGAGGTCCGCTATCTGTGCGATTTTGTCAGCCGTTGTTTCGAAAAGCCGGTCCTGCCCTCGGATGTGGTCAGGCGTTATGCCGGGCTGCGGCCGCTGCTGGATGATGGTGCGGGTGACGCCCGATCCGCCACCCGGGACTATTCGCTGGACCTGGAACAGAATGACCGGGCGCCTCTGCTCACGGTTCTGGGCGGCAAGATCACCACCTATCGAAAGCTCTCCGAGGCTGCGGTCGATCTGATCGCGCCCCTATTCACCAGCTGCAAGGCCGCCTGGACTGCCAGGGCGCCGCTGCCGGGTGGAGATTTCGACCCGCAAAAGGCGGGTGCCATGGCACAGGCCCTGACCCGGCGGCATCCGCAGCTTACACCCGCCACTGCCCGAAGACTGATCCGGGCCTATGGCACCGAGGCCGGGGCGATAATGGAAAAGGGGCCGGGCACCGATCTCGGGGGCGGCCTGCATGAGGCTGAACTGCGCTGGATGGTTGAGCATGAATTTGCCACGACACTTGACGATGTCATCTGGCGTCGAAGCAAACTCGGCCTGCGTGTCGCACCTGATGCGCGCCGCGAAATCCAGGCCTGCCTCGAGCGATTGATCCTGGAACAGAACCGGTGTCGCAGACAGTAGCCTCTGCCAGGTGATGCCTGTTAAAACCTGCATATGTGTCTGGTGACAGCGCGGCGCGGCCTGCGCCGTGCCCAGCATTTCAGGTCAGGCAACACCGCGCGGATCTGACCCAGATGGCCGATCTGGACTCTGATGATGGGTTGGGCGGGATAATTCCGCGATGGAGAACTTCCGCAACCTGCGTCGGCGTCACTCGAAACTGGGCTAGCTCAGCCCAATGGAGTTCAAAGCCAGCGCTATGCTAACTCGCCCTGCTGTCCACTAAACCGGTAGCAGGTCATAAAGTCTGAGCCCTCGGCGATCATTCAAAGGCGCCTGTGTCAGCCGTGTGATCAGGAAGCCGCTTGCCAGATCATAGCCTTCAAAGAGGTCATCAACAGCCGCCTGGTTTTTATGTGCCGTTGTCGCCAGAAGGTATCCGTGTGCGTGGTCAATGACGATATCGCGCATGATCCTGGCATCCTGGGCGTTTTGCCCTTCTTCGATCAGTATTGCGACCATTCGATCTGACAGGCGTTCCGCTTCAGCACTTTTGGCATTCTGATCGCCTATATATGCGATGAAAACCTGTGGATTGCGCATCACCAGGGCTCCGTATGAACGCGCAAGGGTCTGAAATGATACTTCTTCCTGGTTTGCCTCCAGCCTGTTGACGTGCTCACTCAGCACCAGATCGACGACAAGCCCCAGGAGGCGCGAGCGATCCCCTGTGTGCCGATAAAGCGCCATCGGACTTACTTCTAAAGCGCTTGCGAGCGTCCTGATGCTGAAAGAACTCGCGCCATGAGTTTCAATACTGGCCCGCGCGGCTTCAACAATCTTTGAGGAGGACAGCCGGCCCTTCATGTTCAATCCCTTATAATCACGAGCCAATCTGGTAATGCGACTGGACCAGCCCGGAAGCGAAGCTTTTGCTGTGCAAGTGCTTCAGTGCTTTCATGCCTGGAAGATCCCCGAAAAGCGGCAAACCGGCGCCAAGCAAAACTGGTACGCGGGTCAGAATGATGTCCTGGATCAGATCCTCGGCAAGGCACGACTGGATGAGTTTCCCACCATCGATATAAGCTTTTTTCCACCCCTCGGCGGCAAGCTTTTTCATCGCCTCGCGCGGGGGCATATCCCAGATACGCACGCCGCTGCGCAACATATCCGGAACCTCGTCCTGCGTCAGAGACCCGGACAGAACAATGACTGGCTTGTCGAACGGCCAGGGGTCAAAGCGCGATACCACTGCCCATGTCCCGCGTCCCATGATGATACCATCAATGCTGGCATAGAAGGCGCTGTAGCCGTGATCTTCACTTTCGGCCCCATTCGGGGTCAGCCAGCTTACATCACCCTCACGAGTAGCAATAAAGCCATCCAGGCTTGCAGCAATGAAGACATGTCCCGTAACCATAGATTTCCCTCGAAGTATACGCCGTATACTTTCGCATCGACTTAAGCTTGTCAATGACCGCTGCTCTAATCGGCCTTTCGGACAGGCTGAGCGATGGGGAGGGCTCGCTTCATCGCTCACCGTTCAGGCTTTCTTTTGCCGGCCATGCACATAGGATCCGTGTCGCTCAACCGGGCCCCTTCTCTTTGCAATCTGACCTGGGTCATGGTTTTTTGGGGCCGTTGCATCATGTGGCGGGCACTTCAAATGGCTTCCGGGCCGCGATCAGGCCACATGACTGTCAGGCGCGCGCGGCAGCCAGGGGCGGATCAGACGCTGGAAGCCATCGATATAGGTCAGCAGCACCGGCACCACGACCAGCGTGAGGATCGAAGACGAGATCAGCCCCCCGATCACCGCATGGGCCATGGGCGCATTCTGCGAGGTGCCGCCATGCAAGTTCACCGCAAGCGGGATCATTCCGAAGATCATCGCAAGCGTGGTCATCACGATAGGCCGGAAGCGGGTGGCGCCTGCCTCGATCAGCGCCTCGCGCACTTCCATCCCGTCGCGGCGGTGGTGATTGGCGTTGTCGACGAGCAGGATTGCGTTCTTCACCACCAGCCCCATCAGCATGATGAACCCGATCACCGAGAAAATGTTCAGCGTGCTGCCGCCGATCAGCAGACCCAGCATCACCCCCACCAACGCCAGCGGCAGTGAGGACATGATGGCAATCGGCTGCAGGAAACTGCCGAATTGCGAGGCGAGCACGAGGTAGATGAAGATGATGGCGAGCAAAAGCGCCACCAGCGCCGAGACCGCCGATTCCATAATGCTTTCGGCATCGCCACCGGTGCCGATCCGGTAGCCCGGCGGCAGATCAAGCGCATCCTGCGCCGCCTGAATGCCGGTGGATGCAGTCAGAATGTCGATGCCATCAAGCCCCGCCGTGACACTGACCGAGCGGCTCCCATCCTCGCGGGTAATCTCGCCTGCGCTTTGCGAGGGTTCGACCGTTGCGATCTGATCGAGCCGGACGATACCGCTGCCATCCGCTGTCGCGGTGATCGGCAGGCTGCTGAGGCTGGTGATATCCTCGCGATACTCGGATGGCAGCCGCACGACCACATCATAGCTGTCGCCATTCGGCGCGGTCCATTCCGAGACGGTCTCGCCCGCGATCATCGGCGACAGGGCCTGACCGACCTGCAACAGCGTGACACCCAGATCCGAGGCCGCCTCACGATGGACCTGGATCCCCAGCGTGGGCTGTGGCTCATCAAGCGAGGTGCGCACATCGACAAGCCCCGGCACCTCTTCAAATTTTTCGGCCAGCTCATCCGCGAGACGTTTGAGAACATTCAGATCGGGGCCGAACAGCTTCACTTCGACCGGAGCGCTCACGCCACCGCCCATGCCGCCGCCCGCGCCGACCCGGAACCGCGCGCCGGGGATCTGTTCCAGCGCCGCACGCATGGGCGCTGCCAGGGCCGTCGGATCACGCTCGCGCGTGGTGGGGGCCGAGAGGCGCGCGGTGATCGTCGCCTGGTTCTGCCCGGCTGCCCCGCTGGAGCCAACGGTTGCATAGGTGCCGATCACCTCGGGGAATTGCCGCAAAACCGCATCGACCTGGGCGATCTTGGCCTCGGTGCGCAAAAGCGGCGTGCCGATGGGCAGTTCCATCTCGACCTGCACCTCGGAATTGTCCGAAGGGGGTGCGAATTCCGCACCGATAAAGGGAAACAGCATCAGCCCGCCGATAAAGGTCAGCCCCGCCACCGAAAGCGTGGTCTTGCGCCAGGCCAGCGCCCAGGCCAGCACGCCGCGATATTTCCCGATCAACCCTTCGAACCAGATGTCAAACCGGGCCACAGCGCGGCCAATGGGGCCGCGTTTTGCACCAGGCTCCGATGCCGGATCATACCAGACCGCCGACATCATCGGATCGAGCGTGAAAGAGACGAACATCGAGATCATCACCGCAACCGAGACCGTCACCCCGAATTGCAGGAAGAAGCGGCCCAGAATGCCCTCCATGAACGCCACTGGCAGGAAGACCGCGACGATCGAGAGCGTGGTCGCAAGCACCGCAAGGCCGATCTCGCTGGTGCCATCGAGCGCCGCCTGTTCGTGGCTTTTGCCCATATGCAGATGGCGCATGATGTTTTCGCGCACGACAATCGCGTCATCGATCAGGATGCCGATGGACAAAGACAGCGCCATCATCGTCATCATATTGAGGGTGAACCCCATGAAATAGACTGCTGCCATGGTGCCGATGATCGAAATCGGCAGCGTCAGCCCGGTGATCACGGTCGAACGCCAGGAATTCAGGAACAGGAACACGATCACCGTGGCAAGGATCGCGCCCTCGATCAGCATGCTCTGCACGGCGGCGAAGCTTTGTTCCACCGGCACCGCATTGTCTCGGATCAGGGCGATTTCGATCCCTTCATATGCCGGGTCGGCCTGCATCGCAGCGATATCTTTGCGCACGGCCTCGGCCACGGCCACGGTGTTCGTGCCTTGCGTCTTCAGCACATCGATGGTGATCGCGCGGCGTCCGTCGATCATGGCAAGGCTCTCGGCCTCGGCCAGATCGGTGCCAACCATCGCCAGATCACCAAGCCGGATCGGGAAGCCGCCGCGCTGGCCGATGATCAGATCCTCGAACCCCGCAAGATCGGGGATCCGCCCTTCGACCTGGACCGACTGGCTGGTGGACGCATCGGTAACCGATCCCGCCGGCAGATCAACATTGGCATCGCGCAGAACTGAGGTCACCTGCACGGCGCCCACCGCCAGCGCGGTCTGGCGCAAAGGATCAAGGCGGATCTGCACTTCATTCGGGAGCCCGCCTACCACGGTCGCCTGGCCCACGCCCCTGATATTCGAGATGCGGGTCGAAATCTCATCTTCCGCAATCGTGGTCAGCGTGCCTGCACTCAGCGTCTGCGAGGAAAGGCCGATCGACAGGATCGGCATCTCGGACGGGTCAAAGCGCAGGATGCGCGGGTCGGTCGCGGTGTCGGGCAGGCTCGCCGCGATCTGCGAGACGCGGTCCCTCACATCCTGGGCGGCACTGGCGCTGTCGACCTCCAGATCGAACATGATCAGCACCATCGCCGACCCGGTCTGCGCGGTCGAGGTGATGGTGTCGATCCCGGAAAGCGTCGAGACAGAGTCCTCGATCGGCTCGATAATGTCTTTTTCCACCGCCTCGGGGGTCGCCCCTGGATACGAGGTCACAACAGCCACGACCGGGAAGTCAACTTCCGGAAGTTCGTCAATCGGCAGGCGGCTGTAGGAAAAGATGCCAATCACACAGATCGCCACCATGATCATGGTGGCAAAGACAGGCTGGCGGACGGCGATGCGGGTCAGAAACATCGCTCAGCGCCCCACCAGCGAGACCGTTGCGCCGGCCTGCAACCGCTCCATATTCAAGGCCACGATCGTATCGCCGGGGCTGAGACCCGCAGATATCTCGACCACGCGCCCCCGGTTCCAGCTGCGGCCCACTTCAACCGCCTGGCGGCTCGCTTTGTCGCCGGTGATTTTCAGGACATAGGTGCCCGCCTCATCTTCGCGAAGCGCGTCAGCGGGAATGCCGATCCCGTCAGTCGCTTCCTCGAGCACCAGCGTGCCGGAGGCGAACATGCCGCCTTTCAGCAGCCCATCGGCATTCTCGATCCGCGCGAAGACCGGCAGCACGCGCGTGCCTGAGACGGCGACAGGGGCGATCCGGTCGATGACGCCTTCGAAATGATGATCTGCAAGACCGTCAACCACCAGATCGACCCGCTGCCCGATGCGCAGCCGTGGCGCATGCACCGCTGGCACGCCGCCCTCCAGATCCAGCGCTGTCATGTCGACCAGCCCCAGAAGCTCGGTGCCAAGGGTGACATAGGTGCCGGGATCAACGGAACGGGCCGAGATCACACCCGCGAAAGGGGCCGTGATCTTTGCCTTGGAGAGGTCATCTTCCGCGGTCTCGACCTGACGCATCAGGGCGGTGTAATTCGCCTCGATCTGGCTGAGATTGGCCGCTTCGGTCTCAAGCGCAGAGGTCGAGGACACACCCCGCCGCACCAGATCGGTGGTGCGTTGCAGCTGCGCCTCGGCCAGCACCAGCTGGGCGCGGGTCGCCTCGGCGGTGGCACGGCTTTGCTCGAGCCGGTTGCGCAGCGTTTCCACGTCAATCGTCGCGAGTTCGGCCCCTTCCGCAACCTGGTCGCCGACGCGGAACTTCACCGTGTCGATCCGCCCGGAGACTTCGGCCGGGATGGAAAGCGCACGTGCGGGGACCAGCGACCCGGTGACCTGCACCGTATCGCTGAGCGTACCGGTCCTCACATCATAAAGCTCGGAGGGCAGAAGCTGCATCACCAGAGCGGCAGGCGTCTCCGCTGACGCTTCCTGCGCAGCTGTGACCTCGGCCGACGGGCGCAGAAAGAACAGGCCGGCGCCAGCAGCAATCACGAACGCCCCCAGCCAGATGTAGACCTTACCCCGGCGCGGCGATGCTGCTGCCCCCGACCCCGACCCGTCATTCAGCGCCATGCTGTGCCCGTTCCTCATCCGGTTGCAGGGCTTCCTGAACTGCGCCCCGCAAGAGATTTCTGATCCTGTTGAACGCTGTTAGCGCATAAACAGGGTTTTGCATGTGCTTCTGCCCCGCCAGACCGGTGCCCACGGCGGAAACCCGCACAAAGGCAGACCCGTAACCAATCTGAGCAACAGAGTTAAGCACTATAATGGTGCGCCCCTTTCCGGGTTACCAGAGAGACCCTCGCGCGCCTCATAGTGCAGGATTTCCGCCCCCAGGCGGCGGTCTTCGTCACTGCGGCCAGACTTCGCCCCCCGAGAAACGCGAAGGCCTGTATGGGGCCACCCGGCCATGGCTTGGCCACTGCCACAGGGCAGCAGCGCAGATAGCACGCATCGCGGGCAGAAGGTTCAGCGCGAAGAACTGCGGCGAAGGCCTCTGTAGCCGAAGCCCTGGCGGCCGGACAGATCTGCGCCAAAGATCATTTGACAAACTATAGTATATATTAGTACTCTTTTGCTATTCTATGACAGGATCTGTTGCAGGGACACCCGGTCAATGGCGATTTTTCCTCTGATGTGGCTCGCGGGCGCGGTAATCGCTGCTATCTGTTTTCTGACCGGCTTCGATCAGGTTCTGCTGATTCAGGGGATCGTAACCTGTCTCTATCTGCTGACCCTCATTCGCTGGCGCCGCCGTAGCCGTACCAGGCGTATATCGGGCTCGCCCCCCCGGCCGCCGGAAGAGCACGACCTGACGGATCCGGAGAGCCAGGTTGAGTTTCACGAGACCTGCCGCAAGTTCGGCGGGGGCGCTCCGGATGATCTTCAGCCGAGGCTGCTGCGCAAGGCCATGCAGATGGAACAGCGCAAGCTTCGTCTCCAGGTCTCAACCCTCTGATCTATAGAGGATTTAACCCGGGCGCCCCCAAGATCAGACCCCGCCTGACCAGTTGAAATCTGCATCTCTGTCAAGTTTGAGCAGCGCCATCAGGCAATGCTGAACATTATCCACCCGGATTTCGTTGTTATAGGCCTCGGTGCGCAATCCTCCCATGACCGCCTCGGGCCGGCTGATGTAGAACCCGTCAACCCTCCTGTCGCGGAACTGGAGCTGCCGGATCGCGCGCAAGCCGCGCCGCAAGGCTGTCGCGTAACGCGCTGCGCGCGCGCTGTCGCCGAGGCGCTGCGCCAGGCGCCAGGCGTCGGCAAGCCCTTCCATATAGACCCCGGTCGAGGAGGCATGCGGCGGCCCGAAATCCGGGCGGTCCGGATTGTAGAACCGCCCCTGAAAATCCGGATGCAGCCGACCGCCCCATTGCTGCATCTGCAAGATCCAGTCATTCCGACTGAACACGAACTCCGCCAGCTCCGATGCACCGAGATCTTCCCAGAGCATGACACAGGCCTGGCTGTGCCAGGGAACGAAGGCCGGGTTCGGATCCGCCAGATGCCAGTCGCGATAATAGCGGAAACTGGCCATACAGCGGCGGGCCAGATCCGGATCGCGGTTCTTGCGATGCAGCGTCGCCAGAAACAGCAGCGCCTCGCCCGGGTAGAAATTCTGATTGTCGTTGCGATCCGGCGGCTTCAGGAAGGTGCGAAAGGCGCCATCCTCCTGCCAGAGATGAAAAAGCCCGGCGCAAAGGGCGGCAAAGGGCACCTCATACCCCGCCGGCTCGATGAGACCGGCCTCGCGAAACTCAAGGATCGCCAGTGCCGCCAGCGCCATGGCCCCGAGCTTTGCCTTGCCTTCGAAAATGATCATGCCGAGACCATCTTCTTCCGCGTAAAACCGGTCGAGGTTATAGGCCAGGCTGGCCTGCGCGCCGGTGGCATCCGCAGCCGATCCGCTGCGCATCGCAATCCGGCCGAGCGCCACGGTGGCCATGAACTGGCGTATGGTATTATCCGCTTTCGACTCGGCGCCCCGGCTCGGCCAGTATTTATAGGTCATCCGGCCATCGGGGTGCAGATTTTGCCGCATCCATCCGATCAGCCCGTCAATCGTCTGCTGCAACAGAGGCGCATCGACTGTTTCCGCCGGCTGAATCTGCCCGCCGCGCCAGAGCCTGATGCATCTGTCTTCGGGAATAAGCAGCAGGAACTGATCGGCGCTGAAACGGCGGATCCGGGCGGCCTGCGCATAGGCCTCGGGCGTGATGCGTTTCAGTTTCGCAAGCCGTTCAATCTCGCGAAACGGCGCGCGGTTTGTGGCAATCGCACGGGTTGGCGCGACCCGTGTCAGCTTGCCGCCTGACAGGATCTCCATACCGACAAGCCCGCGCAGGCTGTTCGGAAAGGCCGTGGCCAGCGCCTCCGGTGTGACATGCTGCCAGTCACGCGTCACGCAGATCTCGAGCGTATCCGGATGCGGCAACTCCGGCAGATCGGCCCGCGCCAGAGTGATGGCGGCCGCCAGATCCTCGGCCTCATACCAACCGGCTGCTATCTGACGTCCCGCGCAACGCCAGGCCAGCCAGACCGGCGCGCCTGGAACAAGGCCAAAGGTATCCCTGCCATGGAAACTGTCGAGGACCTGGAGGTCAGACACCGTCGCGCTGGCCTGCATCATTTCTGTCACGAGAACGGTCCCTGTATTCTGTGTCGTCGTATTCTGTGCCTTCTGCGTCAGAAGTCTTCCGACAAAATCCCGCCGGCTACAAATAAAATGAGCTGCCGCATGGGGGTGCGGCAGCTCAGTATCAGAAACGGGGGGTTGTTCCGCTCCTGAGGGTGCTCCCGGTTACGAGAGCAGGGCGCCTGCGTGGCTGTCATCTTCCAGGAGGGTGCTGCTACCCCCGAAGAGACCGCCCAGAAGGCCACCATTCCCACCCAGCAGGCCGCCGACAAGGCCGCCAACCAGACCATTATCTCCCAGCAAGCCGCCAACCAGGCCATCGTCGCCCAGCAGACCACCAACGAGGCCGTTGTCACCGAGGATCGGCTCCAGAAGGCCGCCGAGGAGATCACCGTCGCCACCGAGGAGACCGCCGACCAGGCCATTGTCACCAAGAACCGGCTCCAGAAGCCCGCCGAGGAGATCACCGTCGCCGCCGAGGAGACCGCCAATCAGGCCATTGTCACCAAGGACCGGCTCCAGAAGCCCGCCGAGGAGATCACCGTCGCCACCGAGGAGACCGCCAATCAGGCCATTGTCACCAAGGACCGGCTCCAGAAGCCCGCCGAGGAGATCACCTTCACCGCCGAGGAGACCGCCAAGCAGGCCATTGTCGCCAAGGACCGGATCCAGAAGACCACCGAGGAGATCACCTTCACCGCCGAGGAGACCGCCCAGCAGGCCATTGTCACCAAGGACCGGATCCAGGAGGCCACCCAGGAGATCGCCTTCGCCCCCGAGGAGACCGCCGACCAGGCCGTGGTCTCCAAGGATGCCGTCCAGCAGACCGCCGCTTGCGCCACCCAACAGCCCGCCGAGGAGGCCACCGCCGCCCAGAAGACCGCCAAGCAGGCCGTTATCTCCGAGCAGACCACCCAGCAGGCCGCCGTCACTGCCGAGCAGGCCACCGAGAAGACCGTCATCGCCGAGAACTGCGTCAAGGAGACCGCCACCCTCGCCACCGAGAAGACCGCCCAGCAGACCGCCGTCGCCGCCGAGGAGACCACCCAACAGACCGCCTTCACCGCCCAGGAGACCACCAAGCAGGCCGTTCTCTCCGATGAGGCCGCCGAGCAGGCCACCATTGCCGCCAACGATACCGCCAAGCAGGCCACCCAGCAGACCGTCATCCCCCAACAGATCGCCCAGAAGGCCGTCGAGCAAGCCGGTCAGCAATCCGCCGCCGCCGCCTTCACCGCCCCCGAGGACGCCTGCGAGCAGACCGTCGACCAGGGTCGAGACCGCACCAAGCACATCGCCGCTGGTCAGATCCGTGACTGCGCCGTCAAGGCCGCCGAGCAGGTTCTCAAGCAGATCCTGCACCCCTTCCAGGGCCTCACCAACCAGGGCGCCTTCCTGCAACAGGGCCGCATCAACCGCGGTGAGGACCGCGCCGAGCGCTCCGGCAACGTCGAGGCTGTCCAAAGCACCCAGAGCTTCGGCAAGACCAGCTGCCAGAGCCGCAGCTGCCACCGCAGTGCCGCCTTCCAGATGCGGGATCAGGCCGCCGGCTTCGCCGCTTGCCGGATCACCGCCCAGGATGCCCTCGACCAGGGCTGCCAGCAGGTTGCCTGCACCGGCCAGAGGCGTGCCGCTTTCAAGCCCCTCAAGCAGAGCCGCCAGCCCGGCTTCGACGCTGGAGACCAGCTCACCCACCGCGTCTCCGGCAGTGTCGAGCAGGCCATTCTCACCACCCAAAACGGTTGCCACGGTGTCAAGCAGACCATTGACCGTGGCGCTGACATCCGCATTGCCGAGATTGGTCAGAGCGTCGCTGATGCCGTTCAGCAGGGCTGGAGCGATTGTGCTGACGCCTTCGAGAACTTCGCCGAGAACGGAGTTGTGTTCGCCGTCGCCGTCGCCATCGCCATCGCCGTCGCCGTCGCCATCGCCATCGCCGTCGCCGTCGCCGTCGCCATCGCCGTCGCCATCGCCGTCGCCATCGCCGTCGCCATCGCCGTCGCCATCGCCATCGCCGTCGCCATCGCCGTCGCCATCGCCGTCGCCATCGCCGTCGCCGTCGCCATCGCCATCGCCATCGCCATCGCCGTCGCCGTCGCCATCGCCGTCGCCATCGCCGTCGCCGTCGCCATCGCCGTCGCCATCGCCATCGCCGTCGCCATCGCCATCGCCGTCGCCATCGCCATCGCCGTCGCCATCGCCATCGCCATCGCCATCGCCATCGCCATCGCCATCGCCGTCGCCATCGCCGTCGCCATCGCCGTCGCCATCGCCATCGCCATCGCCATCGCCATCGCCATCGCCATCGCCATCGCCGTCGCCATCGCCATCGCCGTCGCCATCGCCATCGCCATCGCCGTCGCCATCGCCATCGCCGTCGCCATCGCCATCGCCGTCGCCATCGCCGTCGCCATCGCCGTCGCCAGGCGCGGCATCGCTGCTGCCCGATGAGGCGAGGATCCCGATGCCAGCCAGGCCGGCGGCACCAAGAGCAATCATTTCCTCATTGGTCATGGCCGTGCCGATGCCATCAACAGCTTCTTCGACGGTCTGCGAATTTCCATCAACACCGCTGAACGTGCCATCTTCATAGAGCAGGCGGCTCACTTCGCCATCCGGTCCCTTGACGAAGAAGTCAGTGATAATGATGCTTTTGCCGTCCACCAGCCGAACAACCAGGTTGTCGCCCTCGCGGACGAACTTCTGTACCTGGTCCTGCCGGGCGGTCACCCGGAAGTCAGTGGGCTTGTCGGCGTTGATGCGAATGGGTCCCATCGTTCTTCGTCCTAGATTGGTTTGTTACGTTTGTTGGATCAGGCGGCGCTTTCTGCGCCCGCTGTCTCATGGATGTGCCGCAGCCCACTTCCGACTAGTGCGGCCCCCAGAACCGCAGCACATCCCGCCCCCTGGGCGATGAAGAGGGCGAGCAACCAGCCCCCGCCCAAAGCAAAAACAACCCCTGCCACAAGAATTTCCGTAAGCACCGCGAGAGCGAGTATAAAAATGATCATCTCATCACACCCTTGGTTGATTACGGCATCGTAGGGGTTAGCATGACGCTACGAAAGTATGTATGATTGATATTGGGCAGGTATGTCAATCAAGATGAGGGCAAGGACCCTGGCCGGGCAGCACCTGTTGCCATCGGAATGCCCCCGATTTCCCTGCTCTGGTGGACATCTCTTGAAAATCGCCCGTATCCAGGGGTTCCTGGTTGTGATTTGCCTGATAAAACAACCTCAGGAAGAACAGTGCTTCCCGAAAAAGGAAACAATTAACCCCTTGTCATTCGGTATTTTGCTGACACAAGCCGCCTGCAAGGGCCTGACCGTTGAAGACTGAACCACGAAGAAACACATTCGGCAGATCTTAAGGAGTATGACGTGATTCCTCCCAAAGTGGCGCACCAGCCGGCACAGACCAAAGCGGATTGCGCCGGCAACATCCTGGATCTGCTTGCTGCGGTTATCGCGACCGACAGCCGCGCCACGGCAATATTTGCGGATAGCGGAGACCTCCTGCTTGCAAATGCTGTGGCCGGAGCCGCGAAAGTCGCGCAATGGCACAGGTTCGGCAGGTCGGCGGATTGGGCAGGCGCGCGCGATGAAGCGCAGGCACGCGGAAGCTGCAGCGTCAGCCCCGGCCATGAAGAGACTGCGGATCTGCACGTCATTCCGGCGGAAACCGGGCTCGCCCGCTATTATCTGATGCGTGTCACCAGTGGCGCCATGTCTGCCGAGGACCGCTCGCTTTCAGAACGCATCACCGATATGGCCCATGATCTGCGCGCACCTTTGCAATCGCTGATCATTGCGGCGGACGGTCTTACAGACGCCAAAACGCAGGATGGCCGAGAGGCCGAGCTTGGCGCCCTCGCTCAGCTTGCAATTGATCAGGTCGCCAATCTGCTGGAAACGGTGCGGATGGACGGGGTATCGGCAGATACGGAACCGCGGGTCGATTTCGACCTGATCGCCGTCGTGCGCGATACGGTCCGTTTGCTCGACCCGATCTGCCGGCGCAGCAATAACTTTATCCTGGCCGAGCTGCCCGAAGGTGAGGCCTGGCATAGCGGCGGACCGCATCTGTTGCGCGCGGTGTTGCAAAACCTGATCACAAACGCGAACCGTTTCAATATGAACGGCCCCATTACCGTAAGACTGAAAATCGAGGCCACCGAAGGCAGCTTTGAAAGTCTTGTAACGCTGGAAGTCGAAGATGTCGGGCCGGGCTTTTCTGAGGCCGAGCGCAAGCTGGTGCTCAGCCCCGGCCCGGGCGGACGGCCCCTCCAACCGGGCAGCAAAGACGGGTATGGGCTTGGGCTTGGCATTGTGTCCCGCGCGGTCAGCCGCCTGCGCGGCCGGATCGAGCTGGGACAGGGCAAAGAACGTGGCGCCCTTTTCCGCATCACCTTACCGCTTACCGGCGCCAGGGCACGGGACGATCAGCGCGGGGATCAGAACCCGGACCGTCCGGAATTCATCAGCCTTGCCGGTCTCAGGATCCTTGTCGTCGAGGACAATCCGGTAAATCTCGCAATCCTGTTGCGGACATTGACGGATGCCGGCGCGGAAGTTGAAGGCGTCGTCAACGGTATGGATGCTTTGCTGCGGGTCAGATCAAAGAAAGATCAGATCGATGTTGTTTTGCTGGACGTCACTTTGCCCGATATTGACGGGATCGAAGTGGCGCGCCAGATCCGCAGCGAGGAAAGCGCCGGAGAACATCTTCTTATTGTCGGGCTTACGGCACATGTCGGCTCGGTGATCCACGGATCCGGCCTCGCCGCAGGGATGGATCATATCCTTATCAAACCCGTTCGCCCGTCGGAATTACGCCTCGCTCTCAGGGATGCGAAAGAAGGGACACGGCCCCGCCAACAGGCCATCAACAGAATGCAGACGCCCGAAACCATGCTGAACAATGCACTTGTCCTTGAACTGACCGGAGAGATGGGACGCCCTGCAACGCTTGTCTTCATGCAACGCGCGCTTGAAGAGGCGCGCGAGGTCTTTGACCTCGCCCGCAGCCCGGAAATCCCCGACAATCTGCGGGCACGGATCCATTCAGCGATCGGGTCTGCCGGTCTTACCGGGCTGGCAGGGGTCGAATATGCACTCCGGCGCCTGCAGATCGACGCCCGGGTGGGGCTATGCGATGCCGCGACGCTGGATCTTGCGGAAGAGATGGCACATAGTACGGAAGTGCGGCTGCAGCAGTATGCGGCCGAAAGCTGACTGTAATCCCGATCATAAGTCTTAAGTTTTGTGCGACCGGCGAGGTCACTGCCCAAAAAGAGAAGCTGTTGAACCGCTGGGCCGGATCCCTGCTTAAAGTCTTGACAATTTCCTCTTCTGAGCATGTGATTTTTATAGACGTTTATCCAATCGTCGCAGTCGGCGGTATTCACCTGACAGGGCCACTCTGACAGGGCAACGAGAGAGACATGATGAGTGAAAACAATCCGGCACCTGCGCCGCTCAGTGTGCTCATCGCCGATGACCATACCCTTATCCTCGAAATTATCGGCCTCGTGCTGGAGAACAGCCCGGATATCAGGCTCAGCACCGCGATCTCGGTCGAAGGCGCGATAGAACAACTGAAGAAAAACGGCGAATTCGATCTCATCCTGCTGGATCTCGACATGCCCGGGATGCATGGGGTCGAAACGCTGAAGCAGATCACCGCATTGAATGCGGGGAAGCCGGTCGGCATCATCACCGGGGGCCCTACCCCGCGTGTTGTCGATGAGATGACCCGGAATGGGGCGGCCGGTCTGGTTCCGAAGACAACCTCGATGAAAAGCCTCACAAATGCCATTCGCTTCATGGCGGCAGGAGAGCGCTACTTCCCGCTTGAGCTGATCCAGGAGAATAAAGCCACACAGAAGGCTTTCGTCTCGCCCCTTTCAGACCGCGAGGTCTCGGTGCTCAATCTCCTGGCCGATGGTATGCCCAATCGGGAAATCGGCGAAAATCTGGGGCTGGCCGAAGCGACTGTCAAAATGCATGTGAAATCGATCTGCCGCAAGCTGGGGGTCACAAACCGGACCCAGGCGGTTATCCAGGCGCGCAATCTGAAGCTCGCCTGAACGCATTCTGTCCGGCTGCGGCAGATCTGCTGCCGCAGCCGGATTTCTCAGAATGACGTACTGAAACTGATACCAAAGCTCTGCCTGTCATCGCCATCCTGATAATCCACCGGTTTGGCCACAAAGAGCGACACCGGTATATTGCCCAGATCAAGTGTCAGCGAAACGCCGACCGAGCTGCGGATATACTTCCCGTCATCGACTGTGCCGCCCAGCGTATCATCCAGCCCCCAGGCCGACCCGATATCTGCAAAGACGCCGACGCGCCCGGTGGTGCCGAGCAGCTGGTCGATCTCACGCTGCAACTCGACACTGGTCACATAGTAATTATTGGCGCCAAGGAACCAGTCGCCGTCTTTCGGGCCGATGCCGCGCGGCGCGAAGCCCCTGAAATCGGCCCCACCGACAAAGAAACGGTCAACCGCGCGTGTGTTATGACCATTCTGGCCGGAAACAATACCGCCGCGCAACCCGACCAGCAGCGATGTCTTCTCTGCCAGCGCAAAGCGCGCATCCGCCTCGATCCGGGTCTCATATGTCTTCTGATCGGTGCCAAGCCCCCAGAAATACTGGTCCAGTGACAGCGAAAGCCCGGTCACGAAACCAGCCCCGCCGTTCTTCGAGGGGTTGGAAGAATAGCTGACGCCAAGGCGGACATAGGGTGCGTCAATGACCCCCATCTCACGGCCAAAAAGCACGCTGGAGCCCGCGGCCACATCCGTCATATCGTCGCGGCGATAGCCGACCCCCAGTTCCGCCCTGCCGCCCGAGGCAAAGGGAAGTGCCAGATATGGCTCGACCAGCACCCGCTTTGCGGTGAAGCCCTGATCGCTATAGCTGGTCTTGCGTATCTCGGTATCAATCCCGAAATCCAGATCGCCAAAGGCATCCGCGCGATAAAGCGATGTGCGGAAAGACTGCACCTCTTCGGCGAACCGCAGATCAATTGAGCCAAAGGTGCCCGGAAACAGGTTGTAACGCTCGAAGTAAAGGTTGAGCGTCGCGCCATCGCGGCTGTCATAAGCCAGACCGACCTCAACCCGGCCGGGGCGGTCATTCAGCTCGCTGACCTCGACCACAAGGGTCGCGCCCTCGCCCCGCACCTCTACGCTGCGAAACTGGCCGCTGCTCATCAGGCATTCCCGGACCGCGCTCATATCGGATGAGTCATACTCGCCCGCTACGACCTCACAGGCAGCCGCAATATCATCAGCTGCAATGAATTCGGCCCCCCGAACCTCGACCGCCGAATAGGGCCGTGCCTGAAGGCTGCCGACAAAAACAGATCCGGCAGCCGCCGCGATCAGAACAGCAGGCGCGGCACGTTGCAGGTTCAGGAAGACAGCCATCAGATATTCCCCTCAGTGGCAGCTGAAGATGAGATCGGGAATCGGCAGAGGGGATTCCCGCAATCCGACGTCTGATAAATCAATCACACGTTGCATGCACCCGATTCCTGCCGCGCTTCAGGTGCAAATTGTCAGATCGTCAGAGTTTGATGGCAGAAATACGGGTGATGATCCCCAGATCAACGCCAAAGGTCTGCCCCAGCGACTGCACAAAGCTTCCCGCGAAATTATACGTCACCTGCACGGTGACAAAGCCGTTCGCATCCGGAGCACCAGGGCAAGGCAGAACCGTCAGATCCGCAGGGTCAAGCAGCACCGACTGCCCGATGAGAACCCCCATCAGGATCTCGTCATCGGCCAGGGACTTGCAAACATCTGCGGGCGGCGTTGCGCGGCTCAGACGGCCAATGGATTGTCGCGCAAGTTCATGCGCCAGTTGCTGCACATCGCTTGCGGTCGCAATCAGAAAACTCACGAAGACAATAAGGAACAGAAAGGCGAGAAACAGCGGGAAAATGATCACAAATTCGATGGTAATCGCGCCATCTTCGCGCTTCGCCCAGGACCTGACAGCTCTGAAGAGATCCGGTTTCACGGTGCAAACCCTGCCTGCGGTGTTTTTGCCGGAGGCAAATATCTTGCCCCCTTATCCGGCATGAAAACATCTGCCGGATAAGCAATCATCGCGGCAAGATTTCTGGCGGAAGCGCATCCCGCCTCGCCCGTGCCGCCTTTACACGTCACATTTACCCCCGTCACCCGAACCACCCGGATGATCCCCTGCGGCTCTGATTGCGGCAATTCGCGCAGATCATCGTCCTGGATAAAGCGGACCCGCGCAGGATAGGCGGCAAAAATCTGGCTGAGCGTCTTACGCCGGCCTGCATCGCGTTCAGGCAGGCGGTTTTTGGGCACAGAGACCACCAGAGTATCCTGGCTGGTCAGACCCAGCTTATCCAGGAAGCTGCGGATCCGCTTCTGCTCGGCCGCACCGATATCGGTCGAGCAGGACAGGAAGGAATAGGGCAGAACGGCCTCATGCGTCTGCGCAGAAAGGCGCTCGGTCGGGCCTTGCGGCAATGGGGCGCCACAGGCTGCCAGAAGCCCTGCTGTCAGCAAGGGCACGAAAATGCGGGTGACTCTGATCTGCACTGTCGGTTCCTATTGCAGCATGAACCCACCCCGGCGGACCTTTGACTGGCCCTTTTCGCCTGGACGGATCGTTTTGCTCATTTGCCCGGTCACAAGCTGCTCAATGGCGCCACTTGCTGGCTTCACCTCATCGACCGGAGTGCGCAGGTTGTTCGGGCTGGTGGGCTTCACCAGATAGGGGGTCACGATGATGACCAGTTCGGTTTCGCCCTTCTTAAAGCTTGAGGATCTGAACAGCGCCCCGAGGATCGGAAGATTGACGAGACCGGGGATACCGCTCAGCGATTGTGCGGTATCGGCCTGGAACATGCCGGCAATGGCAAAGCTCTGACCGCTGCCGAGTTCCACCGTGGTTGTCGCGCTGCGCTCGGACAAAGCGCGCCCGTCCGGTGTGGAATTGGCCTCATCAACTGCGCGCACCCGGGTGTTGATCTGCAGCTGGATCTGGTTCTGATCAAAGACGGTCGGGGTGAATTCCAGCTCTACACCGATGGATTCGAAGGTCGTCGAAATCTTTCCGTCCGCGTCAGTGTTCCTGTAGGGGATCCGTCCCCCGGCCAGAAAGGTCGCCGCCTCGCCGGAACGGGCCGTCAGGTTCGGCTCGGACAGGATGGTGACCAGCCCGTTGCGCGCGAGGGCGTCCAGCACCAGGTTGATATTGCGGTTGCCTGCACCGACATTGATGTCGACGCCTCCGGGGCGCGAAGAAACACGCGGCTGCCCGACATCACGCGCAGCGCTCAGGCTGAGGCCAAGATCCTCGCTGATGGTGCGGGAGACTTCGGCGATCCGAACCTGGAGATTGACCTGAGAGGCCGCCTCAACTTCGAGCCGGTTGACGATAATTGCGCCATCGCCAAGCAATGCCGCCACAACATCGGCGGCGGTTTCGGCATCATCGATGCTGCGCACGCGGCCGCTGAGAAAGACCGCACCTTCGACCGTTTTCACCGAGACCGAGCCACCGCTGATCGCACTTTGCGCGGCCGAGGCAAGCCGGGCGGAATCGATGCCGACAGAAATGGTGGTGCTGAGAATCTGTTCGTCATTCTCTCCCAGGACGAACAGATTTGACTCACCGATATTGCGGCCAACGATGTAGAGATAGCGGGCCGATTGCAGATCGATCTCGGCAACATCCGGATTGGAAAGAAAAACTGCGGTCGCAGGCTCTTCGAGCTTGATGAATTTCGCCTCGGAAACATTCAGGGAAAGCCCCCCGCGCCCGGCGCTCCAGACTTCCTGGGCAAAGCTCGGCGCCACTGCGGCAACGGTCAGAAAAAACGACATCACGGCCGAGAGCCCCATGCCTGCCATTAATCTTTCTCCCCCGCAGTCGCGTTATTACGCCGTTGTCTGTCACATCGTATCGGCTACTGCGCGATACGCGAATACCATAACGCGATATCCAGCGGGATTACAAATACCACTGGTTGTATTACCTACAATTTAATCAACGCAGCTGAGCGCGCAAAATCGGCCGCGTCAGATAGCTCAGCACCGAACGCCGACCGGATTCAATGTCGACCTGCGCCACCATGCCGGGGCGGATCGGCAGTTCCTCACCATTTCGTTCAAGATAGCTTTTCTCGGTGGTGACCATCACCCGGTAATAGGCCTGAACACCGTTTGCCGTTTGTTCATCGACCGTATCACCACTGATCTGCGAGACCGTCCCTCTGAGATCCCCATAGGTCGAGAAATCATAGGCCGTGATCTTTACGCTGGCAGGCATTCCGGGTGCGATAAAGGCCACGTCCCGCGGAGAAACCTTTGTCTCGATCATCAGCTGATCGTCGATGGGGGTCACTTCCATGATGGATTCCCCGGGCTGCACAACACCGCCCAGCGTGGTGATATTGACGTTGTTGACGCGCCCCGAAACCGGCGATCTGATCTCGGTCCGGTCAAGCTGGTCCTGTTTCTGGATCATCTGCTGTTCCAGCACCACAAGCCGCCCCTTTTTCGCAACCAGATCGCGATAGGCTTCCTGCACATAGTTGTTGCGCAACTCGCTGATCCGCCCCTGCAGCTCTGCCTCCTGCTGCTGAAGCCGCAGCAGATCGACTTTGCTCACAGATCCCTGTTTCGCCAGCGGCTCGGTGATGTCGATCTGACCGATGATCGCGGCGCGTTCGGCCTCGGCCGCGCCGATAGATTCATTCAGCTTGGTGCGGCGGGCCTGAAACAGCCGCAGCTCATTGGCCCGGGCTTCACCATCCGCATCACCGCTGAATTCGATCTTGTCGCTTTCCATCACCTCGGCTTCGAGACGAGCGATTTCGGCGCGCAGCGTATCGATCTCGGCAGTGGTTTCCAGAAAGGCCGAGCGAAACCGTGTCGCATCGATCTTTGCGATGGCCTGCCCTTCCCGGACGATGTCACCTTCATGCACCAGCAATTCCGACAGAATGCCGCCTTCGAGGCTCTGGATCGTCTGCATCCGGCGCAGAGGAACCACGGTTCCGTCGCCACGGGTGATTTCATTGATCTGCGCAAAAGCGGACCAGATCACCGCGATCAGCAGCGATGCCGAAACAATCCAGACCGTATGGCGGGCCGTTACCATGGATTTACGACGGAAACTTCCGTCGAGATAATCCGGCTGTAAATCTGTCTGTGTCATTTGACAGCCTTCACCTGCTGGGTCGAAGAGGCGCGTGCAAGATCCATGATCTTGCCAAGCGCATCATCATGCGCGATTGCGCCGTCTTTCAGAACAACCGCGCGCTCTGTCAGAGCCAGCAGTTCGCGCTTATGCGTTGCGATGATCGCGGTGCGGCCTGCCAGCCAGGTTTTCAGGAATTGCACGACATGCTGTTCGGTCATGTGATCAAAGGCGGCCGTGGGTTCGTCCAGGATCACCACCCTCGGATCCTGCAAAATGATCCGGGCAAGGCCGATGGCCTGACGCTGCCCGCCCGAGACATTGGCATTGCTGTAAAGCGCCATATCGAGACCGCGGACATGGCGCCGGACATGGCGTCCCAGCCCAACGGCATCCAGCGCCTCGAACAGCTCGTCATCACTGTGAAGTCCGTGATCAAGCTGGAGATTTTCGCGCAAGGTGCCCTGAAAGAGGGCCGCGCTTTGCGGCAGATAGCCGATCTGGCGACGGCGGTCGATCGGATCAATCTGGGCCAGTGACAGGTTATCAAGCAGAACCGAGCCCGATGCCGGATCTGTCAGCCCGGCGATCAGCCGCAGGAAGGTCGATTTGCCTGCCCCGTTGCCTCCCAGAAGCGCGATATGTTCGCCCGCTCTGATGGTGAGGCTTTTGATGTTCAGAACCTCGCCGCTTTCCTTGTCATGGGCATAGGTGGCATCCGTCACCTGATAGCTGCCGCCAATCTGCTGGGCGCGCAGATAATGGCGGTCCGCCGGGCGTTCGACCGGCATTTCCATAATCTTGTCCAGGTTGTCCATCGCGGCCCGAACCTGCTGCCAGCGGGTCAGAAGCCCGGCCACCTGGCCGAGCGGCGCCAGCGTCCGGCTGGTCAGAAGCGTGCAGGCGATCAGACTGCCGGTCGTCATATTACCGGCCGAGATCTGATAAACCCCGACCACCACGACCAACCCGTAGCAAAGCTGCTGCGTGGAAGCCGCAATCTGCATCAGGAACGTGGTCTGCTCGCGGGCCTTAACGCCGGTTTCGGCCATGGTCGCCGTCAGCTGCACATAGGCACGATGCAGCCGCCCCTCGGCACGCGCCGCCTTCACCGTTTCCAGATTGGAAACCGCCTCCAGCAGAAGGCCGTTCAGGGCAGCGCTTTCCCGGGTATTCTGGCGGGAAAGCGTTGCCAGCTTGCGCTGCATCAGAAGCCCCGGCCCAACCATCAGCACGCCCCCGAACAATACGACAAAGGCAACCGGGCCACCGATATAGGCGATGATGCCGATAAAGATCAGCACGAAGGGAATGTCACAGATCGCCGACGCTGTGCCCGAGGTGAAAAACTCGCGTACAGTCGAGAAATCCCGCACCTGGTTGGCAAAGACCCCGGTCGAACGCGGCTGGTGCGACAGGCGAAGATTTGCGACCTGTTCAAACAGCCGTGCCGAGAGCGTCAGATCGAGATCACGCCCCGACAGATCGATCAGCCGCGAGCGCATCATCCTCAGGACAAATTCCAGCAGAATGGCAAGACCGACACCGCTGGCCAGAATCCACAGCGTATCGAACACCTGGTTCGGCACGACACGGTCATAGACCTGCATCGAGAACATCGCGGTCGAGACCGCCAGGAGCGAGGCCACAAAGCTCGCAAGGAAAACATCCCGGTAGATGGACATGTTTCCAAGCACCGCACCGATGATCCAGTGCCGCCTGTCGGGATCGGTCTCACCAAGCCGCTGCGAGACCACATCAACCGGTTTAGAGGCAAGGAAACGACCGCCATAGGCCTCTTCCAGTTCGGCCCGGCTTTTATGCACGCGCCCGCCACCCGTCTCCGGCAGCACAAGAACAGCGCTGGTCTCATCCAGCTTTTCGAGCAGCGCGACTTCATCATCCTTGCCAAAGACAAGAACCGGCAGCGCTTCTGGCGGGATCGAGGAGAGCGGGCCGGTGGCAATCCGGCAGCTCAGATTCACGCGGCGCAGCGCCCGCGCACTAGCGGTGATGCTGAGGCCGCCATGCGCCTCTCGCGGCAGGCCATCGCTCAGTCTTTCGACCGAGGCCGCAATACCATGTGCCCGACAAAGCTCTATCAGGCCGAGAACGAGCGCGTCCCTGTTGTCGCTGGCAGCCATAATGTCCCGCCTGAGTGCTGGAGGTCTTTAACGTTGGATCAACGGGTACCAAACAAAAGAGAGCCTAACATACCAACGGAGTGTGCTGCAGCATATTCCGTATGTTTGCGTTCTTTGTATGTCTCAATTTTGTCCATTTCGGCTTCGTAGTGATCGCGCCCCGTGGTCAGAAGGTCGATCAACTCTCTTTTCCCGCCGATAAACTGCTGCTCATAGGCGTCCAGAACCTCAGCCGCCCGGTCGAGCTGGCGCTGTTGCGAGGCCTCATTGCCCTGCAAAACGCGAATCTGTTCGACATAAACCCGAACCGTATTCTGAAGGTCGCGCTCTGCCGCTTTCAGCCGGGCTTCGGCTGCGGCCTTATCCTGTTCAGCCGCGACCACTGCGCGTCCGCTGAAACTGCTGGAATTCAGGTCGACGCCCGCCGTGATTCCTACCGCACCACTGCGACCGCGCCCGCCCGTCAGGTCCTGACGGCCCTGAGCCTGCAGGGTGATCTTCGGCTTGTTGGACGCCTTGGCTGCCTTGATCCCCTGAAGCGCGATATCGAGATCGGCTTTTGCCTCGACATAGGCCGGAGCAATCACGACTGCGGCAATGATATTCGCGCTGGACGCAAACTGATCGGTGAAGGCAAGGTTCGGCGGAATGCCCGGATTGACCACCGGCTTGCCCAGCAGGTATTCCAGCTGTGACGATGTGATCGTGCGATCCGCCTGCAGCTGCGTCATCCGCTCTTCCGCACGGGCGATCTCCAGCAGCGCGCGTGCAATTTCGGAACTGTCAGAAAGCCCCGCCGAGACGCGGCTGCGCGAGAAGCCTTCAATCCGGTTTGCGAAGTCGATATAGACCTGCGTTTTCGCGATCTTAAGATCGAGCGTTTCAAGTTCCAGATACAGTTCAGAGATCTCGAGGCTGAGATCCTCAACCGCCATTTTCAGCTGCGCCACGACCTTAATCCGGCTCAGCGAGGCGGCCGCGATCCTGCTTTTGACCAGCCCCCAGTCGATCAGAACCTGCGAGACAGTCACTGTCAGGGCCGGATCATCATCGGTCGTGCTGGTGGCCCCGGAAACACTGAGCTGCGGCCGCTTGCCGTCTTTCGCGATCTCGATATTGGTGGTTTCGCGCGCAACGGCGTGTTGCAGCGCCTCGACCGTCGGGTCGCGCTCCGTCCCGATCCTGACCGCCTCTTTCAGAGACTGAGCCAGAACCGGTGACACCAGAAACGCACCAACAAAAAGTGCGAGAGCACCGGAATGGGCAAGCCGAAACGAGGAGGAAGCAAGGACCATATGCAAATGCGCCGGTCAGCCTTCCGGCGGGGTGTAGAGCAGATCACCCATCAATGCCGAAAGAAGGTCCGGGCCTGCGTCATGCAATGCGCTGCCATCCGCCGCGTCGGCCAGCAGAGAGACAGGCGCGGCAGACGTGTCGCCGGCAAACAGATCGGTCCCAGCCTGGCCGTGATCAAGAATGGCCGCAAGAAGAGACACAACATCAGGGTCTGCTGGCGCAGCAGCATCGACCGGGGCGGGAACATCTTCCGCAACGGTTTCTGCCTGCGGCGCCGCTGCCGCAGGTGCAGGTGCAGGTGCGACATGGTCGTCATTGCCGCCGCGAATCATAATCCCCACGGCCGGGAACATAGACGCCCCGAAAATTGCGCTGTCCAACGGCATACCGGCAAAGTAAGTGCCGGCGCCGGCGTCTCCGCCTGCGGAGGATCCGGCATCTGCCGAAGCCGCGCCCGTCGGTTCACCGCCCCCGACATCGACCTCGACCACGGTCTCACCTTCCCGAAATGCGCCCGAAGGTTCCACGGTCTGGGGTTTTGCCTCAACATCTGCGACGGCGGTCTGCGCCGTGGGATCTGCGGGGACAAAGGGTTCCGGCGCAATCAGCCCGGTCACTTCGATCGCGCCTGCCGATCCGCCATCGCGCAGCCGGCTGTATTCTCCGGCAGGACCGATGACGAAGAAATCCCTGACCATGACCTCCTGCCCGTCCAGGAGTGTCACTTTCAGATCCGCCCCGGATTTCTCGTAGAAGGCGACTCCCGCAGCACCGCTTCCGAAGTAGACTTCGGACGGAACAGAGAGCCTGACATCATTCGAAACGCTGCGGGTCGCAGCACCGGACTGGCCGCTTGCCGCCGTAAATATCTCAACCATGGGTATGGCCCTCCGGGGATTTTGTCACTGGCATAGGTCAGTCGGTCGATTCCCGCAATGCCATATAGAACGCAAACCCGACACGCCTCACACCCCGGTTCGCCTGATAAAAAGGCTGCCGCAAAGAGCGGCAGCCAAGAGCCGGAAACAGTAAGGCGGTTCCGCTTCCGGTAGATTCACTGCTTACCAACACCTATGGCCCGGCCATATACATCCGACCCACTTCAGGTTCAGACACTGCTACCGACAGTTGTTTCTGCCAGATCTCGCTTAGCTTTTACCTGCATGATACAAACCTAAGAACTGATAAAGTAACTTTCGTATATGTTACTCGTTCGGACTTTGCAATATCCATCGACTCGAGGTGATGGACGTTCTGAAATCCCGCGACTAAACCTATAGTGGAATACAACTTATGAGGGCGGACATGTTTTCACGCTTGGCTGCGCTTCCGGCCATCCTGAGTGCATTGCTTGTGCTATCCGGCTGCAGCCTGCCCGCTGTCATGGAAAAGCAACCGCAAGGCGAAACCGAACAGGTCGCCGAGGCTGCCTGGTCCATCGGGGATTATGCTGAAGCCGCCCGCCTGTTCGAGCTCGCCTCTGCCAGAAATCCGAAATCGGTGACCGCCCTTGTCGGGCTTGGAAAGTCCTATACTGCACTGGCCCAGTACAACCGCGCGCAGAATGCGCTTTTCAGGGCACGCGATCTGAACCGGCGCAATCCCGAGGTTCACAACCAGCTCGGCAATCTCGCGCTCCAGGAGATGCATCCCAAGATCGCCATCGAGCATTTCGATACAGCTCTGCGGCTCGACCGGACCAATCTCGCGGCTCTCACCGGGAAAGCTGTCTCCCTTGACTACCTGTCCCGCCATGCAGAAGCGCAGGAGGTCTACACGCGCGCCCTGCAGACCTGGCCGACCAACTTCCCCTTGCTGAGCAACTACGCCCTTTCCCAGGTGCTGGGCGGCAATATCGGCGCCGGGATGAAACTGATGGAAGAACTGCTGCGCGATCCTGCAAATGGCGACACCGTGCGCGCCAATCTGGCCATCGCCTATGCGCTGGACGGGCGCAGTCGCGATGCGAAAGCAATGTTGTCGGGCCTTATGTCGGACGCCGATATCGAGAAGAGCCTGCGCCACTACGCGGCCGCGCGCCAAGACTACCTTGCGGGTAAGCCGATCGGATACATGATCTTTCAGTAGAACAAGAGTTGCGTGACCTTACTTAGTATGTACCGTACAGACGACTGATCGGAATACTGCGCGAAGTGATGTTTGCGCCTTCCGGAAACGTGAGGAGGGCCAGGTGACAAGATCAGTAAGATTTGCGACCGGCCAGAGCGGTGCCGTCTCTGTCGACTGGCTGGTGCTGAGTGCTGCCGCGTTCGCGCTGGCAGCTGCTGCAATGGCGATGGTGAACAGCGGCGTTCTGGATCTGGCATCGGAAAAGCTTGCTCAGATCGTAGAGCGCGCGGTTGACGAAGTCGGAAATGACACCACAGATAGAAAACTTAACTATACCCAAGGTTGCACGAAGCAATGCACGTCAAAATAATCGCACTGATCGCTTGCGGGATCGTCCTGGCGCTCGGCGGGGCGTTCGGCACCTTTCATTATACAAGAGCCCTGGAGCTCGAGCTCGCCGCGGCACGCAGCAGCTTACGCGCCTTTGGTGAGACTGTTGAGATACCGCTGGCGGCACGCGACATTGCTCCCGGCACCGTGCTGACTGCGGAAAGCCTTGTTACAGCAAAAGTGCCGGTCAGCTATCTGCCTGGCAACATCCTGCAAGGTCTGCCCGTGGCCGCCGCGGGCGAAAGCTTTGTGGCGCTGACCGCGCTGAAAGCCGGAAACGCGATATTCGATACTGACATTGCGAAATCGGGCACAACGCCGGCAGGGGTGCTGCTGCCAGTCGGGAACGGCCGGATTTTTGCCATCACGCCGCGCAACCTCGCCGATTTCAGCGACAAGCTTGCAGACGGGACACGGGTCGACATTGTCTGGACCCAGGATATCGGCGCCGGGAAATCCGAGACCAGACTGATCGCGACCGGATTGCGCGTCAGGACACCGCCCGCAAACGGGCAGCCTGCCGGGGCAGTTTCAGCGCTTGCTGACAAGCTGTTGCTGGAAGGAGAGTTCACGGACGCCATTCGCGGTGTCGTGGCCAATCATCAGAGCGGCTTCATGAGCATCATCCTGTCGGATGGCAGCCGCAGCCTTGACGGTGATTTTGTGGTGTTTGGCCCGACCGACCTTGAGAAACTGCCGCTGGCGGTGCGCGCATCCGGCACCCAGGACACAGGCGGCTCATCCATACTCGGCAAGATCACCGGCGGGAACTCTTCCCGGGAGCGCTGTCCGACCGCAGTCATCAGGGGCGGTTCCAGATCGATTGCCGAAGTCCCATGCTGAGCAAACGTCGGGCCACACAAGAAACGCGCCTTTGCTCGATCTGCGATGGCGTTGACGCCGTGATGCTTTTTGCGGCCTGGTTCTCGCGCATTCCACCCGGTGCGGTTCGCACGGATCTGTCTATGTCCGAGGCGCTCGACCATCTGCAACTGCATCGGGAAGACCGCTTCGACACCGTCGTTCTGGTCCCGAATGCCAGTAAGACGGCGCTGCCGCGCCTTTTGCAGGCGCTTGTGGAAGAGGCAGGCAGGCACACGGGCGAAGTGCTGGTCCTGCTGCCGCTGAAGTCGCGGTTGCAGATCCCGGATGCCGCGCGCAAAGGGTTTAAGGTTCTCTACGGCCCCCCCTTTACCGATACTGCCCCACCTGCCGGAGAGGACGCCCCCGCTGACAGGACAGCCGGGCCCGGATCAGACAGCGCAGCCGGTTCTGCGCCGGCTTCAGGATTCTGGGGAAGGTTCCTCCCGCGCAAGGGGAAGAACAGGATATCCGTTCCCGCGCCGTCCGTTCCTATAGTGCCGCCACCCGGACGCGACCTGCCTGACGCGCTGAAGACAATCATGGTGCTCCCCATCTGCGGCGGGGCGGGTGCGACAACAATCGCCGTCAATCTTGCTGCCGAACTGGCGCAGGCGCAGCAAGACCGCACTGTCTGCCTGATTGATCTGCACCTGCAATATGGCAATGTCGCAACCTATGCGGGCCTCACGGCGAATACGCGCATTCTTGACGCCTATCGCGGTATTGAGGCGCTCGACTCTGATGCCTTCGATATGTGTCTGCGCAGCACCGCCCCAAACCTGCATATTTTCTCGGACCCGGGCGAGATCCTCCCGGTCGACGGGATCAATGCCGCGCATCTGCGCCGCCTTATCGGGCTCGCCCGCAACAAGGCGGATCTGGTGATTGTTGATCTGCCGCATCAGCTTCCGGACTGGAGCGGGGCCGCCTTCGACCAGGCCTCTGTCATTCTGGCCCCTGCCCTGCTCGACGTTCGTTCCGCGCAGAACCTGGCGAAGCTGCAGGATCTTATCCGCTCCGAAGGGCTGCCCGGAGGCAAATTCCGCTGCCTGCTCAACCGCGCGCCGCTGCGGCGGTCCCAGCTGTGGGAAGACGCCCGCGCCCGGTTTGAAAAGCATAATGAGTTCGGCGTGTTCAAAACCTTGCCCGATGGGGGAGATCCGGTTTCCATGGCCTGCAATGCCGGAATTCCCCTGGCCAGGCATGCGCCGGCGAATGTCTTTCGACTGGCGGTCCGCGACCTGGCCGCAGACATCCTTGCCAAGGCAGGGCCCCGAGAGCTGACCACGGCGGAGGCTGGCTGATGTTCCGTAAATTTCGCGACAGCAGACTTGCAGAGCAAAGCGAGGCTCCCCAGGAGAACCCGCTCAGCCATTTTCAGCCTGAAGCCGCGCTGCCGGCGGAAATCCCCTCGGCAGAGAACCAGGCCGCGCGCCAGCGGCGGCGCAAGCTGACCGAGATCCGGCAGCAGGCCCATCAGCAATTGCTGGAGGTTCTCAACCTTTCCGCTTTGGTGCAGGCCTCGGAGGCAGATATCAAAACCGAGATTGCCTCGGTTCTGAAAGCGGTCATCCCGTCGCAAAGTGTTGCGGTCAGCCGGTCCGACCGCGACAGCCTGGTCAATGATCTCTATTATGAGGTCATGGGGCTGGGGCCGCTGGAAATCCTGCTCAATGACGAGACCGTCTCGGATATTCTCATAAATGGCCCGGAACAGGTTTTCATCGAACAGGGCGGGCTTCTTGAACTGACCGATGTGCAATTCCAGGACGAGGCCCATCTGCGCCGCATCCTGCAAAAGATCGTCGGCATGGTCGGGCGCCGGCTGGACGAATCCACCCCTTATGTCGATGCCCGGCTTCAGGATGGCTCACGCCTCAATGCCGTGATTTCCCCGATTGCGCTTGATGGCACGCTGGTTTCCATCCGCAAATTCCGCAAGGACAAGCTCAGCCTCGAACAGCTGACCTTTCTGGGCGCGATGAGCGAGAAGATGGCGATCTATCTGCGCGCGGCCGTTGCCTGCCGGCTGAATATTGTGATCTCGGGCGGGACCGGCTCGGGCAAGACCACACTGATGAATGCGCTTTCGGCCTATATCGGCAAGCGCGAACGGATCATCACCGTCGAAGACACTGCCGAATTGCAGCTCCAGCAAAAACATGTCGGCCGGATGGAAAGCCGCCCGCCCAATATCGAAGGCAAAGGCGCCGTCACCCAGCGGGATTGTCTGCGCAATGCCCTCAGGATGCGCCCCGACCGGATCATCGTGGGCGAGACCCGTGGCGATGAAGTGATCGACATGCTGCAGGCGATGAACACCGGGCATGACGGCTCGATGACCACGATCCACGCCAATTCGGCGCGCGACGCCACCAGCCGGCTGGAAAACATGGTTGCCATGGCGGGGATCGAGATCCCCCTGACAGCTTTGCGGCGCCAGGTCGCCAGCGCGGTCAACCTGATCGTGCAGGTCAACCGTTTGCAAGATGGCAGCCGCAAAGTGACCTCGATCACCGAAGTGACGGGCTGTGAAGGCGATGTCCTCACCATGCAGGAGCTGTTCTATTTCGAACATAGCGGTGTGACCCCAGATGGCCGTGTCGAAGGGCATTTCGCCGCGACCGGGGTACGCTCGGACTCGTCTGACCGCTTCCGCCGCTGGGGGATCACCCTGCCACCCGACCTTTACGGGGTGTGACGATGAGCCTTGCTCTCATTTTCTCGCTTTTGGTCGGAGCAGGGCTGGGGCTGATTGTCGTTGCAATTTTCTATAGCCGCGTGCTGCGCCGCCGCGCCTTTTTGCAAGCCGTCATCGCGCGCTTTTCAGGCCGGTCCGCAACCGGCGGGGATGAGCCCGCCCCGGATCATGTGGCGCTGCGGCGCGACGGGCCGCCATCCTGGTGGCGTCCTCTGCTGCCCGGCAAATGGGACGACGTCAATATGGCGGCCTTCACCGCCGAAATGCGGCGGATTGCCCTTGTCCTGACGCTGACCATCACGACCCTGGTGATGATTTTGTTCAACGCGCTTCTGAACATCAATATCCTGATTGGCGCGGTGGCCGGGCTGCTGCTGTCAGCGGTCGTATGGTATTTCTGGATGAAGATGCGCAGCAACAAACGATTGCTCCGCATCGAGGAAGGAGTGCCAGAGGCGCTCGATATGATCGTGCGCTCGCTCCGGGTCGGTCTGCCGGTCAGCACCGCGCTCCAGGTTGTCGGCCAGGAGCTGATCGGTCCGCTGGCCGAAGAATTTGGCGAGACCTCGCGCCGGATCAGCTATGGCCAGGAGCCGGTATCTGCATTGCGCGAAATGGCAGATCGCTGCAGGAACCAGAGCCTGAGGTTTCTGGCTGCCGCTGTGGCACTGCAATCGTCAACAGGTGGCAATCTGGCCGAAGTGCTTGAGCGTCTTTGCTCCATCGCGCGGGGCCGGCAACAGTTGCAGCGCAAAGTACGCTCGATCACGGCCGAAGCGAAGTGGTCGGGACGGTTCCTGTCCTTCTTCCCGATCGGCGCCACGGTGATGCTGCTGGCCATCAACCCGGACTATTTCTCCGAGATCTCTGACAAACCCTTCTTCATTCCCATGCTCTGCGTTGTCGCCGGCCTGTTGTTCATGAACATGCTGTTCATGCGCTGGCTCGTGAAGATCGAGTAAGGCGGGTGGCGAATATGACAGAGGGCATTGAATGATCGCTATCAGCTCCTGGATCCTGTTGGGAAGCTTCATCGGCTGCGCGCTGATGTTCGCGATGGCCCTTTTGTTGTTGCAGCGTGCCCCTGCGGCACCGGCGGCGGCACCGGCGAAGCCTGTCCCGGATATGCCCCTTGTCATGGCCGAGCCAGAGTCCGACAATTCCGAGATCCGCAGACAGTTGTTCCAGGCAGGCTTTCACCATCCGAAAGCCGTGCGCTGGTTTCTTTATGCCAAGGTCAGTTTCGCGATTGTCGCGCTGCTTCTTTCGCTGATCCTGCTGCGTGTGGTACCGCAGTTGCGGGATCTGGAGCCACTGCCACAACTGGGCTTCCAGCTGGTTATGGCGGTGCTCGGCTATTTCATCCCCGTGATGATCGTCGAGAGACGGCGCACCGCCTGGCTGAAGCGGATCGAGATCGCGCTGCCGGATGCGCTGGATTTCATGCTTATCTGCGTCGAGGCAGGGCAATCCACCGATATCGCGGTTATGCGTGTCGCAGAGGAGATCGCCCCGGTCCACCCGGACCTCTCCGCAGGCCTCGTCAACCTGACCGAAGCGCTGGCCGCCGGGGCAGACCGCCAGGAAGCCTGGCTGAAACTGGTCTATGAAACCGGCAACCAGGATCTTCGACAGCTCGCAAATATCATTCTGCAATCCTCGACCATGGGCACGCCGGTCGCCCAGACCCTGCGCGTATTCAGCGCAGACCTCCGCGACCAGCGCGTCCGAAAAATTGAAGAACGTGCCAATGTGCTGCCGACCAAGATGACGCTTGGCACGATGATGTTTACCGTACCGCCGCTTTTGATCCTGCTGCTGGCCCCGGCCATCTACCGGATCGTCTCTTCATTCTGACCTGGACTGCGGACCTGACATAAATGCCAATGCCGACAACGCAAATCAGCCGCCACAAATTCCGCTGGGTATCCGCGCTCTGCCTGGTCCTCACGCCATGCCTCGGGACCCAGCTTGTATTGGGCGGTCGCCCCATGCTTGCGGTCCCGGATCTGTTGCTGACCAGCGTCATGGTCTGGTCGACCATCGTCCATTTTGTTCTGGCCGGGCTTTTCACGGGACATGGTCGGGTGATCGGGGTCCCGACGATCCTTGCTTCCTTTATGGGCCTCGCCCTTTTGCCGGGAATGCCGCTTGTGCCGTGGCTCAGTTTTCCCAATACATCGGCCTATTCCACCACCGATACCCTCACCGCCATATTCTTCTGGCTTTCCGGCATCGGGGCGGTGCTGATCAGCAGGTCGTCCTGGGCGCTGATACCAAACCGGCTCAGCGGTTTCAGCCTGGCGCTTCGCAACCCGGTGCATCTGACAGCGACAGCGCTGGTTCTGGCCTGCTGCTTCCTGCTGGCCACATCCTTGCGCCCGCTCATTGCCGGCGAGCTTCCCAGGCTGGCCTCGGTTTCGGGGGCCTTTGTTGACGCGCTTTACGCGCTGACCGCCGCGGCGCTGGCCCTGCAGGGGATGGAGGTTCTGCGCGAAACCGATTCCGACAACCGCCCGGCGCCACTCATGGTTGTGCTCGCCTTTCTGAGCGCCCTTGCCGCGCTTGCCTTTGTGATGGCGCTGCCCGAACTCGCGCCTTCCGGTCAGGTCGGGGGGGTCGGGACGGTGCTTCTCACCGCAACACTGGCAAGTGTGGTCCTGTTCCGCCGCCCTGCCCTCTTGCTCTGGGCCGGCATCCTTCTGACCGCCGCAACCCTGGCCTTCAACGCCTCGCAAACGGTTGGAGGCCCGGTTCTGCAATCCGTATTCCTGGTCCTGCTGATTGCGGTCCTTTTCAGCATTGGCCAGCCAACAGCCGGGGGCAACGATCCCGTGGGCAATGCAGGCCTGCCTCCGGTGGCCGTTACCCGGCAGTTCCACAAGGCGGCCCAGGCCTGGATCGTCCGCGTCAATCTTGACGACCGCACGCTGCGCTTTGCCAGTGGCAGCGGCGAGAGCCTTGGCTATGGCGACCTCGTCCGGTTCGACGAGGCCTTTTCGGGGTCGGATTTCTCGGGCCTGATCGACCTGGTCCAGGTGCTGCGCAGCGACAGCAAGCGACCGGCTTCCCCCGTCAGGATCCAGCTGACCCGTGGCGGAAAAGATCCCGAGAAGAACACAACGCCGCGGCTCATGACATTCGAAGCCCATGTGCTGAGCAAATCCGGCCCGGAAGCCTGGCTTGCACTGGTCAGCCAGGAGCGCGAAAAAGATCTCTCCGACCGGCTTGCCCGTTACGAACAGCTGCTCGGAGAGGCGATCCTGCGTGAAGAGCGCCTGCTCTCCATCGCCTCGCATGAATTGCGCACCCCGATCGCCATCCTCTCCATGCTGGGCGAAGAGCTCAAATCCGGTACCGAATGGGAGGATATCGGCGCGGGTTACGAAAGAACCCTGGACCGGATTATCGCAATTCTTGATGATCTTCGGGCGGGCAGCGGTACGGGCGCCAGCCATATCGCCAATGCCGGCTTTACCATCCGTGAGATGGCGCAGCAGGTGCTCGACATCTTCTCGACGGTCGCGGTCAGCAATGGGATCAATCTGACATTCACCCCCGGGAAGGACAGCGATACCCTTTTGCAAAGCGATCACAACCGGGTCTTCATCGCATTGTCAAAACTTGCCCATAATGCGATCATTCACTCCCGCGGCAGGGATGTAACGATCGACGCCTTCGTGACCAGGGGGACCGAAGACGAGCGTATCGTAACCTGGCAGGTTGCGGATGACGGAATCGGCGTTGAACCCGACCGGCGTGAGAAGATTTTCGAGCCCTTTGAATCCAGTGCAGACAATCCTGACGAACGGCCCGGTCTCGGGCTTTATACCGCCCGTAAAGCAATCCGGCTGATGGGCGGAGATCTGACCCTTAACGATGACGGCAATGGCAGCCGGTTTGTTCTGACCCATCCTGCCCGGATGGCACGCCAACTGGTACAGCCGGAGCAAAAGGTAATCTCAATGAATGACATCACTCCGCTCTATGAGGATCGCAGCGTCCTGCTGGTCGAGGATAACAAGCTGGTCGGCGAAATCACCGTAACCAGATTGCGCAAGCTGTTCAGACAGGTTGACTGGGCGGAAAGCGGTGATGCCGGGCTGAAGCTGTTCCGTGAAAACAAATATGACATGGTGGTCGTCGACCAGTTGCTGCCGGGCCTGATCGGAAGCGAACTGGTGCGCGAAATACGGCAGACAGAGAAAACCATGCCGATTATTGGGATCACGGCCTCGACGCTTGGGTCGGAATGCCGCGATCTGGAAGAGGCAGGCGCCAATTATGCGCTTGAGAAACCTCTGAGCTTCGGCCAGCTCAAAAGCCTCGCTGACGAGTTTTTCGGTGATGTGGCAAAGGCGGGGGCATGACCTGACCCCGGCTGGTCAGCCGATAGCAAAGCCGCAAACGCAGCTTTTTTCAGGAAAATATAAACTTAAGGTTGTATTCTGCAACTTTAAGCGTAGGACTTATTCGGGGGCGTAGATTTCGTGGTTTACGTGATGGCTGCGCTGAAACGATTTCTCACGGACGCCTCCGGCGCCCTGTCGATTCTTTTTGTCATTCTGATGCCTCTCCTGATGCTGATCGGTGGGGCGGCGACCGATGTTTCGCTTCTGAACGCGCAGAAAAGGTTTACCCAGTCTCAGGCCGACCTCGCCGCACTCAGTGCGTCGCGCTATCTCCCGGATCCGGTGGCAACCCGCCAGGCCGCGCGGGAGGTTGTTTTGCACAATGGCAAATATGGGCAGATCACCCTTGCCGATGCCGATATCCGCATCGGACGCTATGATCCGGTCAGCGGCATCTTTACCCAGGCGCCAAATCAGGCGCGGCCGGAATTTGCCAGCGCGGTTCACGTCATTGTGCCATCACAGTTCCGCCCGTTTCTGCTGTCGCCGATCTTAAGTGACGAGAACATCATCATCAAACGCGCAGCGATCGGGGTGCAGCGGGGAGTCGTTGCTTTCACATTGCGCAACCGGCTTCTGTCTCTGCACACGGACCGCGCAGTCCTTGGGCGGGTGCTGGGGCCATTGGGCCTTGGGCTGAATACCGAAGTGCTGGGCTATATGGGCCTCGCCACCACAAAAGTCAGCCTCAACAACCTGCTCGGCCTCATTGCCGGAACCGAGGTCGGGCTTGATGTGTTCAGCTTCAACGATGTTCTCAATCTCCAGGTCAGCCGTCTGGCTCTGCTGAACCATCTGGTGACGCTCGGCGGGCTTGCCAGGATCGACATTAATCCAACGGCGGTCGGGACAGGGCCGTTGACCCTCGGCCAGATCGTGGGAGCGTCACCGGGCCTGCTGGGTCTGACCGCCGGTGATATTCTTCCTGACATCAAGCTGAATGTCTTTGATCTTGTGATGGCAATGGCCGGGCTGGCCGCAGACCCGAAACAGCGGCTGAGTGTAGACCTGCCGATCAATCTCGGGAATCTGGCGAATATTTCCGTCTCGCTTGGCCTGATCAGACCGCCTGTGATTGCCGTGGGCTATGTCGGAGACACACCGCCGCCGAAGGCCTCGGTGGCACAGGTGGATGCGCTGGTCCTGGCAAATGTTCTGGACCTCGGCGGAACCGGTCTTCTGCGCGTCGCACTGAATGTTGCGGCCGCTACAGCAACGGCCGTGCCGGTCAGTCTGAATTGCAGCGCCACGGCGCCTTCGGACCAGCTGGCCGTGTTTTCGGTCCAGACCGCGCCTGCGGAACTGGCCCTTCGTGTGGGCCTGCTGGACAGCAGGGCCGGCGTAGACCCAAAGGATATGGAGAGGGTCAGGGTCGGCGGCGGAACACAGCAGGTGGCAATCCGGCTCAGCGAACTTGGCAAACCGGTCCCTGTCAAAAATCCGCTGACACTTTCCGGCTTGCTCAGGGATACGTCCAGCTTTCTTGAAACCGTAAGAAAGGATCTGCAGGATCAGGTGAAGAAGTGCAGCGCGCCGCTTGGCTTCCTGTTGTGTCCTCTGCTCGGGCTGGTCAACCTTACCCTTTCGGTGCTGCTCGGAGTCCTTGGCGCGCTTGTGGACAGCCTGGGATACTTTCTCGCAGCGCTCGGCGTCGACCAGTTCCTGCAAAGGCTGCTTGATCTCCTGGGCATAGGGGTCGCGCAGGCAGATATCATTCTCGACAGCTATGCCTGTGGCGCAGCCCTCGCCCGGTAACGCCCGGACCAGTCCAGCCAGAAAGACCCGTTTGACCGCCCGCGCAGACCGCGCAGGCGGTCTTCCGTTTTGGCAGGGCGCCGCGGCGCCACATTCTTGACGCAATCGAAAAAAACCCGCCACAAAAAAGACAGACGACCCCAGGATACATACTTTAGATGCCAAAGAATCAAAAGATCCTGAATGCTCCCATAAGGAGAGGTCCGTGCTGAGACTGATCAAAAGCCGTGCAGCAAGCGAGCGCCCGGCAGAGAGCGCGATGATTATGCGCGTTCCTCCTGCCGCGGAGACTGAATCAAATGTGGCTTACAGTCTGAAAACCTCGTCACTGATCGACGCGCCGCTCTGCCCCAAGGGTCTGATCCTGATGTGCGGCCAGATGGGCTCGCTCTCGCGCGATCTCAGCGACTGGTCGGAAAGGATGCGGGCGGTGGTCATGGTGGTTTCAGAGAACAGCATGACACTCGACTGGTTGCGGGAATATGCGCCGAAGCTTGATTTCCTGCTGGTCGATTCTGATTACCTTGGCGACACCGAGGCCACGATTGATTTCTGCATGCAGGTGCGCCGGGCGACGCCGAGGCTGCCCCTGATCCTGGTCTCAAGCGAAATCCGGTCCCATGACTTTACCTGTGAGCGGATGATGGCCTGTGATGTGACGCTGAAACCTCCGCTGCTGCATACGGCCCTGACGCTGGGCGTACAGGCTGCGTATCAGAACAACGACTATTATCAGACATCGCGCTGAATGCTCCGTGCCTGAGGCCCCCCTCCATAAGTCGTCTCGGCGCGGGCGCCGGTGGGGCCGGGCAACTCCTGATGAGCAGATCCGGCATATTCCGTCTCTGGACCCTGCCCAAAGCCCCTGGGAAGGGGCTCGCCACAAAAAGCCCTGCCGCACAGATGTCGGCAGGGCTTTCGGTTTCCTGATCCACGACAGTCAGGCAGGGCCTCAGACCGTTGTCACAGCCGTCTCACCTGCCGGATGATCCTCTGCTTACCAACAGGCGAAGGCGAGCGAGGTTCTGGTCGGAGAGACTTCCTTCGCCACAACCCATTGAGCTTGCTGCTGCTTTTTCGCACAAGCCTGTGTTGCAAGCGGCTGAGCCGCAGTCACGAGCCGCTCGAATGAGGTCCTGGCAGGCGCTTCAACAGACATCCTGATCAGGTCGGCGTCCTTTTCAGCAGGCATACTGGAGACGCATCCGGAAACAAACATGCACCCGATTATGGCAAGTTTATACTTCACTGTGCAGCACCTTTCTGATTACATACTATATGATATATCCATAGTTCTTTAGCGTCAATAACTATTGAATTATAGTCCGTTAGGCTGTATTGCCACTCTGCGAGGCTATGGTCTGCTAACGGCCAGATCGACGAAGCCGAAGGAATTGTCTGCGGTTAGCAGCAGCGGCTTGCCAGGCGCCGGCCATTCTTCAGCGTGTCGGACCAGGGCGCAGCGGTCTATGGCCTGCCTCATCGGGCCCCTGCCCCGGCGTGACCCCGGTTCTCATCGGCAGGCCCGCGCCGTTTTCGATTGCCTGTCTCTTGTATGGCCCGCCTCCCCGTCGCATGATCGGGTGAACAGACCGGAGCCAAGATGACGTCTGACAGCCCCCGTGACCATATCTCTTGCCTGATCCTCAGGGTTGCTCTTCGGGACCGGGTTGCGTTCGATATGCTCTACAACTCAACCTCTGCGAAACTTTTTGGCACCTGCCTTCGTGTCTTGAAAGACAGGGCAGAGGCCGAGGAGGCGGTGCAGGAGGTGTTCATCAAGATCTGGCTCAGGGCGGACAGGTTTGCGGTGACCGGGCAAAGCCCGATGTCCTGGCTGATCGCGGTCGCCCGGCATCAGGCCATCGACCGGCTGCGCGTCAGGCGGGAAGCGGCCTCAGCGATCGATGATGTGGCGCTGGAAATCAGCGATCCGGCCCCGGGACCCGAGGCCCGCGCCGTTGCAGCCGGAGCGCGGCGGCAGCTTGACGACTGTCTGGGTGAACTGGAGGCGGGCCGGGCTGATGCGGTGCGCTCGGCCTATCTGGAGGGCGACAGCTATGCCGATCTGGCCGCCCGCCATGATGTGCCGCTGAACACGATGCGAACCTGGCTGAGACGCAGCCTTATGCGGCTGAAGGAGTGTCTGCAAAGATGAGCGACACCGATATGGACAAGGATTTCACCGAAGGCGGCGACGAGCTGCTGGCCGCCGAATTCGTGCTGGGCGGCTTGCCCGTTGCGCTGCAGGCCGAGCTTGCCCGCCGGGTCGAAACCGACACGGGTTTTGCCCGGCTTGTGGCGGAATGGGAGGAGCGGCTGTCTCCGATGGCCGAAGGGTTCGTCCCGGCCGACCTGCCGCCCGCCGTGAAACGCGCCCTGGATCTGCGGCTTTTCGGAAACATGCCCGCCCGGCCCGGGATCTGGGCAAGTCTCGCGCTCTGGCGCGGGCTCGCGGGGGCGGCGACCGTGGCTTTTCTTGCCGCGGTGACCCTGCCGGCACTTTCCCCCCCAGTGGCAACGGACCGGCTTGCCGCGTCTCTGACCGCCGAAGGCAGCAGCGTGACCTATCTGGTGCTTTATGACTCAGCCACCGGCAGCGTCAGCCTTGCCCATATGACCGGCGATCCGGTCGAGGGGCGCGACTTCCAGCTCTGGATCGCGCGGGGGGCCGAAGCGCCCGTCTCACTTGGTGTGATCCCGGCAGGCGTTTCTACCCGGGTCGGAACCACCGACCAGATCCGCGCCCTGATGACCACTTCCGCACATATGGCAATCAGTCTGGAGCCGCCCGGCGGCTCTCCCACCGGGCAGCCGACAGGGCCGGTGCTTGCCGTGGGCGACCTTCTCGACATCTGATACCGGTCGTCTGCGCGGGACAGATTTCAGGCCGGCATTCGGGCTTTTTTTAAAAAAAACGCACCGGCCTGAAACTTTCTGCAACCCGCATCCGTGACTTCCTGTGTCCCCCGATCACCGGGATCGACATTTCCGGGAGGAAGTCAGATGAAGACCCTTACCAAAGCAGTCATCGCCGGTTGTTTCGCGCTGGCAACAGCCGGGGCGGCACTGGCCCAGGACAATCCAAAAGTCGGCGGCGCTGCGATGTTCGCTGATAAAAACATCGTCGAGAACGCGATGAACTCGGCTGACCACACAACGCTGGTGGCCGCTGTGAAGGCAGCGGGCCTTGTCGAGACGCTGCAGGGCGAAGGGCCCTTCACCGTCTTCGCCCCCACCAATGCCGCTTTCGAGGCTCTGCCTGCGGGAACCGTTGAGACCCTGCTGAAACCCGAGAACAAAGAGATGCTGGTCAAGGTGCTGACCTGCCATGTCGTAGGTGCCAAAGCGCTGGCAGCCGATGTGCAGAAGATGGTGGCCGATGACGGCGGCAAGCATGTGATCGAAACGCTTGGCGGCTGCAAAATCACCGCCGAGGCCAAAGACGGCATGGTTACCCTGACCGACGAAACCGGCGGCGTGGCCAATGTCACCATCGCCGACGTGATCCAGTCCAATGGCGTGATCCACGTCATCGACAAGGTTCTGCTGCCGAAGGGCTGATCTCTCCGGCACAGCCCGGGCCATGTCCCGCGCGGTCTCTCCCTCCCGCACGGACATGGCCCGTTATCGCCGGGATCACCGGCAAACCCAAACCAAAGAAGGAATTTTCCGATGAATGCGATCAAATCGGTCACTGCGGGCCTCTTGCTCTCTGCGCTCGCCGCACCGGCCATGGCTGCGACAGTTGTCGGCCTTTCGGGTGAAAACGAGTTGCACTGGCTCGACACCGAAAGCTGGACGCGCACCGGCGGCGTCACCGTGACCGGCGTCGAGGGGCGTCTGCTCGGCATTGATGTGCGCCCGGCGGATGGTATGCTTTACGGGGTCTTTGCCGATGGCACCCTCGCCACCATCGATCCGCAAAGCGGCGTGGCGACCCGCGTCAGCACATTGGCCACCAGACTGGCAGATGGCGTCCCGGCCACAGTCGATTTCAACCCGGTTGCCGACAAATTGCGGGTGATGGGCAGTGACGGCACCAGCCTGCGCGTGACGGTCGAAACCGGCGAAGTGGTGACCGATGGCAGCCACGCTTACGCCGATGGCACTGCCCCGAACATCATCGCCGGCGCCTATACCAATTCCTACAAGGGCAGCGAGAAAACGCAGCTCTTCAACATCGACGGCGCAGCAGGCTGGCTGGTGCTGCAAGACCCGCCAAATGACGGCACGCTGAAGCCGGTGGGGGAAATCGGCGTGAAGCCGACCGAGGCCGGGTTTGATATCGCCTCGGATGGCAAGGGCGGCAATGAAGCCTGGCTCGTTGTCGAAGGGGGCTTCCATTCGGTCAACCTGGAGACCGGGGCCACAACAGAGGCAGGCCGCATCGACGGCGCGAATGTCCGTGACATCGCCATCCTGCCCAGCATGTAAGTAACCAGTGCAAGAGTTCAGTACTGTATGAGTGACGCGGCCCGGAGCTTAAGGCTTTCGGGCCGCTTGCGTTTCTGTGGATCGGCATGCCGGCACCATCCACGGTCCCGGCGTCACAAAAAAGGGCCGCATCAGATGCGGCCCAGGTCTCGGGATGCGCCTTGGTTACTGTCTTACCAGGTCCTCCATGCTCAGATTTCCGCTGCTGGCGCGCGCCTCTGCACGGGCCGCAACCAGAAATTCGCTGCGATCAGAGGCACAGGCGAGGCAGATCGGCTCATGGCCGGCGGAAGGGTCGCGGTCCATCTCATGCGCGATATAGGCCTGATGGCAATGGTGGCAGCGAATGCGGGCCTGCCAGGGATCGTCGACCTCCTTGCGCGGATCACCTGGCCGTTCCTCGACAAACCAGTTGCGTTGCGCGACCAACAGCGAGGCGGCATAGATCACCACCGCGATCCCCAGCGTGACCGGAGGCGCCCAGACCCCGCCGAAACTGCCGCCGAAGACCATCATCAGGCAGCCGGTGGCCGAGGCAATGACCCAGGCGCCAAGGCCGCCGGGATTGACCATCGGCACCCTGCCCGGCCGGAACTCCAGCTGATCCGCCCTTATGCCGCGCAGACTGCACCAGGCGATATGGGTCATAGCGACGCCCACCCAGGCCACGATGATCACGCCCTGGAATTGCAGCGTCAGCAGCAGATAGCCAAAGACATTGGTCAGCATCACAAGGAAAATCACCACCGTCATGATCCCGACCCAGACCGTGCGCGGCCAGGAAATCTTGAAGGCCCGCGCGAAGAAGTTCTGCATATTGGTCGAGGAAAGATAGAAATTGATGGTGTTGATCCGGGTCTGACTGGCCCAGACCAGCAGCACGCCGAATGGCCCCATCAGAGCGACGATGCCGATGATCGCCGAGGTCTCGCTCAACTCGCCTTCAATCGGGATGGTGAAGGTGATGAACATGCCGACAGCGCCATTGATCAGCAGCGTGACCACATAGAAAGGAATGCCGAAGGTGATACGGCCATTGAACGGCGCGTCTTCCTTGCGGCCAAAGCGGGCGACATCCCAGGTCATCATCACCACGACCCAGACGCCCATATAGACCGTAAAGGCGAACCACCAGCCAGGGACACCGACATCGACACCGCCAACAGGCATCTGGGTCAGCCAGGCCCCGGAATATCCATGCTTGGCGGTCGCCCAGATCACACAGGCGACCAGCCCGAACACGTAAAGCGGCAGCAGGATGCCATTGATCCGGTCAAGCCAGGTCCTGACACCGCGCATGACGAGGGGCGCGCTGTAAAGGCAGACGATGAAATACCAAAGGCTCATCGGGCCGCCGAAGTAATCCTGCAGCGCAATGGCGACAATCGAGCCTTCGGCGATGGCATAATAGGTGATCGTGACCCCAAACAGCAGCGCGGCGAAGGTGGCGCCGACCTGGCCGAACACCGCGCGGGAAAACAGGGCGACGCTGGTGCCGCTGCGGGCGGCGAAGCGCGCTGCAATGCCGCAAAGGATGCCGTAGACGATGGTCGAAAGCGCGATCCCGATCAGGGTGTTGATGGTGCCGACCGTCAGCGCGACCATACTGCCGACAACGACCCAGAACATCGCGCTCATCAGCCCGAACCAGGCCATCGAGAGCGAGAAGCGTGAACTTCGCCACGAGGGCGGCACGATATGCAGCGAGAAATCTTCCGCTGCGGCCTCGCGCAGCACCTCGGGCTCGTCATGGAAGATGATATCGGGGGCAGGATATATTCTGGCAGGGCTCATGAATTCCAGCTCCTCATGGGGTTTCTCTGAAATCGGAAAACCGGCTGTAAGCAGAGAAGAGGCGTCGCCTGACGGGTCGTCAGGCCAGGTGCCACAAGTCATTCGCGAGCTGCCCTGACCAGGTTTCGCCCCTGGTCACTCAGGGCGGGCAGACTGGCTAAATCCCCTGAGGCCGCAGCGGAAAACCGGTATCCGTCTGAATTTGGTGTCGTCTGGCAGATCAGGTCTGAAACAGGGCGGCGGATGATCCCGCCGCCCTGGGTAGTGATGCGTTTTTCAGGCGGCAGCTTTCAGCCGTTCGCCGGCCTCCTCGCTCAGCACCGCGAGCGTTTTGCCCCAATAGGGCAGGACGCGGCGCTTCATCATTTCGCGGAACTGGGCGGTTGTATTGGCGAGAAGCTCGCCATTGCCCCAGTCAAGGATGACGCCATATTGCCGGACACAGTCCATCTCGTTGAACTCGCCCGCGCGGTAGCGCGCCGCGACTTCGGCGGGATCGGCGTCGAGCCAGCCGGGGCGCTCGGCGGCGATCCGGGCGCGTTCGGCCTGAGTTGCGGCCTCGTCGACCTCATATTGCGCGAGATCGGCATCGACGACGCGGATGACCACGCCATAGTCGATCTGCGCCCGCCGGACGCTGACATATTCGTCGGCCACATCCTCGCAGACCAGTGCCGGATCGCGCAGCAAGGGGTCGCCCACGCCCCCTCCCCCGGCCGAAGGGCGGGTAAAGACATCATCAAGCTCGATCGGCAGGTTCGAGAAGATCGAGCCGAGATAGCGCTCGCGCTCTGTCCCCTTGTTCAGCCAGACGCCATGCGGGATCGAGGGCAGACCGCCCCACATCCCCCAGGTGACCGAGCGTTCGCGGTCGCAGCAATACGAGACGACGATGCGCTCGCCCTCAAAGACCGAGCCGCCTTTTTCGGCACCAAGCCCGCCGCGGGATTCGCCGGGTCCGGCAGAATCCTGCACGAAATCATGGCATTTGGTCAGAACGGGCGCCAGCCGCTCCTGACCCTCCAGCGGCTGGATCCCATATTGCGCGCCAAAGACCGGTGCAGTGGCGTTAAAGCCGTCGCGCCCGTTCCGGCCGCCCCAGCCGCCCGCCATCCAGTCATACCACATGAAATAGGGCTTGCCCTCGATCCTGGTATCCCGCCCGCCGACCAGCAGATATTCAAGATTGAAGGCGCAGCCCATGGTGCGTTCGGGCATGATATCAGCCCAGAGCCCGAAAACCGAATTCATCAGTTTCTCGAACGGGCCGGAACAGAAACCGGCGCAGGGGCTGGGCCAGTTGGCATTCACCACCGTGCCCGGCTCGCCCACATTGACGGTGACCGCGCGGTATAGCCCAGAATTCAGCGGCAGATCCGGGAACTGGTACTTCGTTCCCGCCACGATCCCCGCGAAAGACCCGCCATAGGCCGCGTTGAGGAAGGTCGAGATCTGCGGATGCGAACCGGAGAGGTCGTAATGGGCATGATTGCCCTCGATGGTGAACTTGATCTTGATCGGGATCAGGCCCTCTTCGAGCTTGGGATCCTGGTCGATATAATCCTCGGCATACCAGGTGCCGTCGGGCAGTTCGGCCAGGCGCTGGCGCATCAGCACCTCGACCCAATCCTGCACTTCGCGGAAGGCGATCTTGATGGTCTCGACACCATATTTGCCGCAAAGCCGCAGGATCTCGCGTTCGGCCACGGCAGTCGCCTCGGCCTGGGCCTGCATATCGCCGATCACATCGCCCGGGTTGCGGGTGTTATTGGCGATCATCTTCGCCACATCTTCCAGCCAGACACCCTTGCTCCAGACGCGGGTCGGCGTGATGCGCAGCCCCTCGCCCATATGGTCAAGCGCGGTGATGTTGAACGAGCCCGGCGTCGCCCCCCCCATATCGGCCCAGTGACCATTCGCCTGGGACCAGCCGATCAGCTCGCCCTCATAAAACATCGGGCGCAGGATGCGGGTATCGTTGAAATGGCTGCCGCCGCGGAACGGATCATTGATGATGAAGACGTCACCGGGATGGATATCGCCCGCGAAATCCTCGATCACCGCTTTGCAGGTGTAATGCAGCGTGCCGACATGGGCCGCGATATCGCCGGTGCCCTGCATCACCAGATTGCCCTCGGGATCGCTGAGGCCGGACGAAAAGTCGCGGCAATAGATCACGAAGGAATAGCAGGTGCGCAAAAGCTGCTCGGCCATCTGGTCAACGATATTGACGAAGGCGTTGCGCAGCACCTCGAAGGTGATCGGGTCAAGCTGCGATTTGAACTCGGTCATCCGCTGTTCGGGGGGCGGCGGGAACTGGATGCCCTTGTCGGAAAGGCTGAGAGATTGTTTTTTGCCGGTCATGCCGGGATCCTCCTGATGTTGGGGTGGGCGGGCGCTTATGCCGCGCCGAGCCGGATCTGGATGTTGAGCCATTCGTCGATATAGGCCTCGTCACCGGGCGGGATGACGGTGGTCGAATCGAGCTGGTCGATGACAGCGGGGCCTTTGATGGTGACGCCGGCCGGCAGGGTTTCGCGGTCGTAAAGCGCGGTGGTCAGCGCGGTCGGATGATCGTGGAACCAGGCCTCGCGGGTGCCTTTGGGAACCGCTTTCGCATTGGGATCGATGGTGATCTTCGGGAAAGACGGCTTTGGCGTGACGCCGATGGCGCGCACCGTCAGGCGGTAGATCTCGACCGGGAAATCCTCGCGGCGGAAGTTATGCGCCTTTTCATATTCGCTGTGGAAGATCGCCAGCGGCTCCTCAACCGAGGTGATTTCCCCCGGCACCGGCACCGCGAGCGAGCGCCACTGACCCCGGTAACGCATGTCGATAAAGCGCTGGAAGGTCATATCCCCCGCCTTCACGCCGTCCCTTTCCAGCCGGTCACGGCCTTCCAGCTCCAGCTTGCGGAACCCGGCCTCGACATCTGCGGGCTTCGCGCTGGCGGCATCCTCGAAATACATCTGGGTGACGTCATGCTGCACATCGACCAGCATACAGCCCACCGCCGAAGTCACGCCGGGATTGGGCGGCACGATGACCACGGGGATATTGAGTTCGCGCGCGATATCAACACCATGCAGCGGGCCCGCCCCCCCGAAAGCCACCAGCGCAAAATCGCGCGGGTCATGGCCCCGGGCAATCGAGATCAGCCGCACCGCATCAGCCATATTGGCATTGGCAACGCGCAAAGTGGCAAGCGAGGCCTCGACCAGATCCAGCTTCAGCGGATCGGCGATCTTGTGCATCGCCGTCAGTGCCGCATCGCGGTTGAGGGATTTCTTGCCCCCCGCCAGCGTGGTGCCGACCCGGCCAAGGATGATATTGGCATCCGTATTGGTCGGCTCAGTTCCGCCCGCCGCATAGCAGGCCGGCCCCGGCACCGATCCCGCCGATTGCGGCCCGTTGCGCAAAGACCCCGCCTTGTCGAGCCAGGAGATCGAGCCGCCGCCCGCGCCGATGGTCAGCACTTCGATCGAGGGGAAACAGATCGGATGGCCCCAGTCGACCTCCCATTTATCGGTCATGCGGATATTGCCGGCCTCGGCCAGCGAGATATCTGCCGAAGTGCCGCCCATATCGAGCCCGATGGAGTTCTGATAGCCGCAAAGCTCGGCGAAATATTTGCTGGCGATGGCGCCGGCGGCAATGCCCGAGGCCGCAAGCCGCGCGGCATATTTCTCGGCCGTGGCCGGCGTCATCACCCCGCCGCCGGAATGGAGCAAAAGCACATCCGCCTCATAGCCCGCTTCCGAGGTTCTGCGCGCAATATCGCGGGCATAGGGGCGGATGATCGGGGCAAGAATGGTATTGGCGACCGTGGTCGAGAACCGGTCATCCTCAAAGATCTCGGGATGGGTTTCATGCGAGGTCGAGATTGCAATATCCGGCCCCAGAACTTCGGCAAGGATCTCCGCCATGCGCAATTCATGCGCGCCATTCACATAGGCATTGATGAAACAGACCGCGACTGCATGAACCTCGCGCTTTTTCAGGATGCGCGCAATTTCCCGGGCGCGGTCCTCATCCAGAGGTTCCAGAACCTCACCACGGAAATTGATCCGTTCTTTCACCGCAAACCGGTCACGGCGGCGCACATAAGGCGGCGTACCCTCTTTATAGGCATCCCAGGGGTCTTCGCGGGTGCCTCGCCCGATTTCCAGAACATCGCGGAACCCTTCGGTCGTCACCATGGCCACCGGCTTGAAATTGCGGGTGATCAGCGCGTTGGTGGCCACCGTGGTGCCATGGGTGAAAAGCTCGACGTCCGCCCAGTCGATATTGGCGGCCTCGGCGCCATTCATAATCGCGTCAATCGGGTTCTTTGTGCTGGGAACCTTCGCAACCGTCTGATTGCCATTCTCATCCAGAACAAAAACATCCGTAAATGTCCCGCCAACATCAATGGCAAGGCGCGTGCGCGCCCGTTGCGGTGCCGGGCCCGCGCCCGCTCCGTCCATGCTCATCATGCAATTCCTTTGATCTGAGCCCCGCAATACGGTCCGCGTCATGCGGAATCGCAATGCGAATGGCTGCATCTGAGTTTTATTCTGAGAGGGAGATTGTCACCCGCCGCATTCGGCATCTGGTGATTTGGCATTCTTTGTTGAATGCGCCCTATAAGACTACGCGATGAATATATGCATCTCCAAGTGATTTTTTACGAGGATGCAGTGGCAAAACAAGATTTGATTAATGCAGTTAAAACAAAGAGGTGATTTCTGGCGAACCGTGCTGCACTGCAAAAACCAGCCTGGGTTTTCGAATTATACAGACGCATATTTCCGGCATGGGTAAGTCATCGCATCGCGCCCCGGCAGCTCAGGAGGAAAAAACGAATCAGGCAGATTTATCGGTCAGGCTTTCATCATGCGCAGCCGCCCCGGCAAGACAAAGCGCCTGCCAGTCCGGCTTGTCGGAAAGCCTCATCGCGGCGCTGCTGTCGCTCCAGCCCAGGCGGATGAGAACCTCGCTGGAGATGGCTTCAACGGTGGTCCGCCGCTTCATCGCAAGTTCCCGCAAGACGGCGTAAGCCACCTTTTCCGGGTAACCTTCCGCCAGCATCACCGCCAGTTTCGCGCGTTCGACCATCCGGCAGGATTCCAGCTTGGCCTGCGCCCGTTCAAGGTTGAGGCTTATGCGCTGTTCCCGCCGGTGATTGTTCACCGCAGCCAGCAGGTTGGTAAGAATCCCGAAGGGCCGTATCGGCAATCCGATCACGGCATTGACCCGCATATGCAGCAGGCGGTCGATGGAAAGCGGGTTCTCGTAGTCAATGACCGCAATGAGAACGGCAGAGGGGGTGTCGGCCTGCCAGTGAAATGTCTGACCGCTCTCGGTGACACGGTCGACCATCACGAAAATGATATCAATATCAGTTGGATAGTTCTGCGGCGGTGGCCATATCTCCTGGACCTGACAGCCTATTCTTTCCAGGTGCGATTTCAGCGCGAGGCCATCACTGTCCTGGGGCTGAACAAGCAGAAAGCTCAGGGATCTCAGATCCCTGATCAGAAAGGGCTGCTCTTTTTCGCTGGCAAAAGGCTCGCTTCGTCCAGGCCGCATTTCAGATCCTCTTCCCCGAAGAACGTTCACTGAATACGATTGTACAAGATCACTTGTCACCCACCGGCTGGCCGGGTCATTGCCTCATGCCGGAGATCCGGGGCAAAGGTGTTGAGGGCGGTGCCGTATCGGAGAAAACGCCAGCGTCACCGACAAATTCATAGGTCGTACGATACGGGTCCGGGCGGACGGCGCAATTGGTCTCGGCAACGATATCGAACTGACCATCGTCGCGTGCCACCCCAACCTTTGGCCAGACATAGCAATGCGCATTCAGGGCATCGAGGCTGACAAGCCCTTGCGGCGCGTCAAACGAGGCGCCAAGGATCCCCGACCGGATCGAACTGAGATTGTCCGGATCGCCGCCACGCATGGCCTGGGCCACCACATGCGCCTGGGTATAGGCCGCATCCCAGCACATATTCGCATAGGGCTCCTCATTGCGCCGCGTCCTGAAACGCGCAAGGCAGGACTGGTTGGTCACATTTGCCTGTGACGCGAAATAGCTTGCGGCGGTGATATGGCCAGCTGCTGCCGGTGCTCCGATGTCCCGTAAATCCGCCTCACTCGTCGTCAGGCTCGCAACCATCATTCGTCTGGCATCAAGGCCACTCCCGACATAGGCCTCGTAGAAATTCCGGTTCGCCTCACCAACGAAGTTATTGAAGATTATATCAGGTCTGGCTTTCCTGATCCTTCTGATAAGGGCGTCAAAGTGAATAGGGGTGGCCATATCGTCAAGATAGGCTTCACCTACGATCTCGCCACCTCCGGATCGGATCAGGTCGCCCATGATACGCCCGGATTCACGCGGCCATACGTAATCTGAACCAACGATGTAAATCCGGGGCGCCGGATCTTTCAGAAGATAACGGGCCAGAAAAACGCTGTTCTGGTTCGGGACAGCGCCGAAATACACGATGTTCTCAGAATACTCAAAGCCCTCATATTGTGCGGCATAACACAAAAGAGCCGACTGTCTGTCCACCACGCTCAAAACCGCTTTCCGCTGGCTTGATGTGTAGCAGCCCAGAATGACCCGGACCTTATCTTCTGAAACAAGTCCCTCCGCCAGTTGCTGATAAGCCGCTGGCTCGCCCATTGGGTCACGAATTACAGGGCACAGCTCACGGCCATTGATACCGCCGCTGGCATTAATTTCCTCTATGGCGAATTCCGTCGCTGCAAGCATGCTGCGCTCGGTTACGGCGGTGCGCCCTGTTCCGGAAAACAGAACACCTATATGAATCGGCTGGTCGCTTGTCATTCGGAGCAAACCTTTCCGGGGGGGAAACGGGCGATCGCATGCAATCATAAGCCCGCGGAACCGGGCAATGCTGGCCGGTTAAATGCAAGTGTAGGGGAGCGCAGCAGATGGGTCAATATAACTTTGACGCACTGCCGCGCATGAAGAACACCTGACGTGCCGGAGACTGTTCTTTATTGGCCCATGTCTGAAAGCCTGGCGGGAAAGGGTGTACTCGGCGACATAGCCCCTCCCTCCGGCATTTTACCCCGACCGGTATTGTTGCCGAAGCCCCCCCCGCAAGGGCCCCTGCCCTTCTAAGAAAATCCATTTACAATCAATATGTTAATTATCACCCAAGTGCCCGCGCCATCTCGCGCATCACCCGTTCGACAATCTCACGCGAGGCCGCGCGGCCTCCAAGCCGGATTGACCAGCCTTTCGCGTCCTCCTGCGCCTCTAGCCGGAACCCGGAAGGCGACAGCACAGGCGCCAGCACGTCGCGCTTTGGTCGTCCGCCGCGTTTCGGATCTGCCACCTTGGGCGCAAGACCGGCCAGAGCCCGATCCAGCAGCGTCCACTCTTCCTCGGGATTGGCCGGCGTGGTCAGGGCGAGTGCCTCGCGCAAGGCGCCCTCTGCGCCCTCGCGCAGCGCCGTGGCGAGCCGCAGCCCGTCCTTCTCACGCAACTGTTCGGGGAAGGAAAGCATATCGCCGAGCTCTTCGAAGATCAGCGCGAAGGAACGGATCTTTGACCGTTTCCCCTTCGAGGCCACCGGGAACAGGGCCTCAACCGCCGCCTCTACATTGGGGAAAGCACCTTGCTGCGCCGCCAGCACTGCGATGCGACCGCGCTCGAACTGGCTGAGACCGGCGCGGACCTCATTCTCTTCGACCATGGCGGCAATCGGACCGCCAAGGGTCTCAGGGTCACGCAACACCGCGCGGATGCGGTCGTAACGGGTGTCACCGCTCAGCGCCCGGAGCGCCCGGATCGCCATCAGACGCCGGTAGCCGGACAAGAGACCATAGCCCCCTGAGGGTAGCGCGAAGACCTCGACCGGCAGGCGCAGCCCGTTCTTCGCGATGGAAAGCTTCAGCTCCTCCATCTCCTCGGCCCCGATCGAGCTGCGGTCGCGCACCAGGGCATCGGCCTCGATCCCGTCGGTCGCAAGATCGAGCATCACCAGCCCCTGCCCCTGCGCCTCGCGCCAGGCGCTGGCGTCCTGCCGGTCACGCGCGACCTCGGCCCGCTCGGCCGCCGGTCGTGGATCCAGCGCCGCCGCCGCTTCGGCCGCAACCGTGGCAATCGGGGCTACTGTCGGCCGCGGCAAAGAGGTTTCGCGGCGAAACTCTTCCTCAACGCGGTTGATGTCTTCGGCCGATGGCGGCACAAGCGTTCTGCGTTTTGCCATGGTCTTAACCCTCCCCATCCGCAGTGGTGCCCGCTTTGGCCAGCTGTTGATCCCTCCACCAGGTGCCAAGGATCAGCTCTTTCACCTCGGCCCAGGTGCGATCGAACGTCTCGCGCCCGCGCACCCAGGTGTCGCGGTTGTAATCGCGGTAATCGGTCTCATAGATGCCCGAAACCTGCTCGCCGGCCTGGCCGACCATGGCCGTCACCTCCTGGCGGTATGTGGTCATAAAATCGCCGAACCAGGCCTGAACGACATTGGCGAGATCGGTCTGTTGCGCCGCATCGAACCTGGTGATCAGCGCCCGGACGGCATCCCATTCGAACCGCATCTCGGGCAGGCCAGAGCCACGTCGCGCCCGGTTCTCGCCCTCTTCGATCGAGGCGAAGGTGGAATAGATCATGTCAAAGAACCGCCCCGTCGAATCGAATTCCAGGAAGGACGCCCCGAGCGGAACCAGAAGGATATCGGCCGCGGCAAGGGCATTGATCGTCAGATAACCAAGCGCCGGCGGGGTATCGAGCAGCACGAGATCATATTCATCCAGCAACCCGCCTTCCGTAAGCGCGTTCGACAGCGCATCCCAAAGCTGCCAGGATCTGAGCTGCATCCGCCAGACCGGCACCTGGAACTCGGCCCAGTACAGGTTCAGCTGCGCACCAATCAGGTCGATATTCGGCCAATGGGTCTTTTGCACCAGGTTTCGCGGCGAAACCTTCAGTGCTTCGGTCAGGGTTTCATCAAAGGTAAACGGCGCGTCCCCATTGGCAACACGCACCTCGTTTTCCTCCTGCAGCCGCAACGCATAGTCACGGGCGAGCAGCGGGAAGACCGTCTTCCATTCATCCTCGACCTTACCGCCCATAATCGAGGTCATCGAGCCCTGGCTGTCGAGGTCGATCACCAGAACCTTATAGCCATCGAGCGCGGCGGACATGGCCAGATGCGCGGCGGTGGAGGTCTTGCCGACGCCGCCCTTGAAATTCGCAATGGCGACGACTTTGGCGGGCAGGCCCTCGGGGCGCCAGGCGCGGTATTCACGACCCCGCGCGCCTTCAGCTGCGAAATGGTCGCGCAGCGCCAGCACCTCTTCGAGCGTGAACCATTTGGAACCACCCTCCCCTTCGCCCTGCGGCAGTTCCGGGTTCAGCCGCAGGACGCGCCGCAGATGGGCAGAATTGACCGGGATCAGATAGCGGCAGACTTCCCAGGTCGAGAACCGGCGCAGTCGCTTTTTGCCATCCGGCGCATAGCCCCGTTTCGCCAGATCATCGCGGCCGCGACTGGCAAAAGCCGCGGCCTTGGCAAAGCGCGCGGTATCGATGGGATCCGCCAGCCTTGCTGCGGCCTGGGCCGGGTCGATGTTGAAATAGGGGGGGAGATCAGTCTTGCCCGGAAGCACTGGTTTCTGTGCCATTCTTTGCCTGTATGTTCGCAGTTTATGCTGATATTGCCCGAACTATGGCACATCATGGGTGAGAAGGGAATCATTCCTGTCCATCTGATCACTGATCTTTCTGGATTTTATCGAAAAGAGAGAACAAAGCGGTCTCTGTTTCATAATCTTTTTTCGCTTTAGAGTCTTTACCAGGTCACTAATCCTGCAAAAACAGTGTCTTCTGGCAGGATGGGTGCCCCTATACGGGGTGATGGGTATCCGGTTTCAGGACATTAGGTATCCGTTTGCGGGAAGAGAGGTGCCGATTCCCGGGCGAGGACGGAGTTTTGTGGATAAGTGACCCATAAATGGCAGGCATAGAGCCTGTTTCTCCGAATCATCCACAGGCCGGACGTCATCTGGCAGGGATGCTTCCTGCAAACGGATACCTTTCCGGAAGCGGCAGGATAGCTCAGGTTCCCGTTTACGGTTCGGCCTTCCGGCTTGCCCTGAGGGTTCCCGTCCGGTTCTTGCATTTGGATACCTTTTGCCGGATGATCCCGCCATAACAATAGCGACAGACGGGATTCGGCGATGGGCCGGGCGTCTGCGCAATGACCGGATTACAGATCCGGCGCTGAGCGAGGGCAGGCCGATGCAGATCCCGGAACGGGTCACAGAAGACAGGGTTTCAGACAGGACTGGAACAGAGGACATTCCGCGTGACCGGCTGAGCGGTCCGCTCAGGCGTGGCGCGGTGAAGAAGCATGTGGCGGCGATCCATGTCTCGGGGAAGCTGAGCCTTCTTCAGCGCAAGCTGTCGAATGTCCTCCTCCTCAATGCCTATGACACCCTGACCTCGCAGCCGCGCCATCAGATCGATGCGCGTACGCTTTGCCTGATGATCGGCTATAATTCGAATGATATGGAGACGCTGAAAGCGTCTCTGCGCGGGCTGGCCGAGACGGTGGCGGAATGGGACATGCTTGACGCCGACGGTCAGCAGGAATGGGGGGTCTCGGCGCTGCTGGCCTATGCCAAGCTCAAGGGCGGCATTTGCGAATATGCCTATTCGCCGGCGCTGGCGGAAAAGCTGCATGACCCCAAGGTCTTCGCGCTGATCAATCTCAACATCCAGCGGCGGTTCACCTCGGGCCATGCACTGGCGCTCTATGAGAATTGCTACCGCTTTATCCGCACCGGTTCGACCGGCTGGTGGTCGCTGGATATTTTCCGCCGGCTGATGGGGGTGGCGGACAGCCCCTATTATGATGAGTTCAAGCATCTGAACGCCAAGATCATCAAGCCTGCGGTGAGTGAGGTGAACAAGACGTCGAATATCGTGGTGACCCCGGATTTTCGCAAAATGGGCCGCCAGGTGACGGAGATCCGGTTTCTGATCGCCGAAAACCCGCAGCTTGCGATCCTTGATATGGATGACGGCGAGGGGCATCGCAATTCAGATGCCTATGCGCGGCTCAGGGCGCTTGGGGTCTCGGACCGGCTGGCGCGGCAATGGATACAGGAACATGGCGAGGATCATCTGCGCCAGAAGCTTGACTATGTGGCGGGGCAGGGGGGCGTCAGGAACGCGGTCGGCTATCTGTCGAAAGTGCTGAAGGAAGGCGCCGCGAAAGATGCGGTGGAGGTTTCGCCGCGAAACCTTACCGCAGCGGGCGCGCTTTCGCCGCGGGCGCAACGGCTCGCGAGGATCCAGGCGCTGGCCCAGGCGCGGACACCGACGCAGCGTGATGCGGACCGCCGGCTGTTTCAGGCGCGGCTTGACGGTGCTGCCCGAGATGATTTTGAACGTCATGGCTGGATGTCGGCGCTGAACGCTGCTGCTATTCTTGTGTTTTGGGAAGAGGTCTCGCCCGGGGCCTTTGACGGTATCGCAGGAGGGGCAGAGTGAGCGCACGGTCTTTCATCTCGCGCGGGGTGGCCCATATCGACGTGCCGCATCAGGGGGCGCCAGTCTCGGTCGGGTTTGTGCTTTTGCCGCAATTCACCATGCTGGCTTTCACCTCGGCGGTGGAGCCTTTGCGGGTGGCAAACCAGCTGGCGGGGAAGACGCTGTTCGAATGGGCGGTCTGGTCGTCTGAGGGCGAGCAGGTCACGGCGTCGAACGGGATGCGGGTCGGGGTCGATGGCGGGCTGCCGCCCGAGGCCCCTTCGGGCTATGTGCTGATCTGCGCCGGGACCGAGCCGGAGATGACCACCACGCGGCGGATGTCAGACTGGATCCGGGTGCAATGGCGGCGCGGCCGGACCGTGGGGAGCCTGTGCACCGGGGCCTATACGCTGGCGAAAGCGGGGATCCTCAAAGACCGGCAGTTCACGCTGCATTGGGAAAACATCCCCGGATTTGTCGAGACCTATCCGGAGCTCGAGCCGCTGCGCCGGGTATTTTGCATCGACAACCGGGTTATCACCTGTGCCGGCGGCATTGCCTCGGCTGAACTGGTGGTCAAGCTGATCTCGGAACATTACGGGCCGGCTTTGGCGCAGGCGGTGATGGATATGTGCCTGCTGACCCATATGCGGCGCGAAAGCGATGATCAGATGACCTCGCTCGCGTCGCGGCTGGGCACGCGGAACGAGCATGTCGTCAAGGCCGTGGCCTGGCTGGAAGGGCGGCTGTCAGAGGATTTCCTGCTGGAGGAATGTGCCGATCATGTCGGTGTCACGCCGCGCCAGATCCAGCGGTTGTTCCGCCGCTATCTTGGCGTGACGCCGGTGCAATATCTGAACGGGCTGCGGCTGTCGCATGGCAGGCTTTTGCTGTCCGAAACCAATATGACGGTGATGGAAGTGGCCGTGGCCTGTGGCTATGTTTCCTCGTCGCATTTCGCGCGCAGCTTCCGTCAGAAATATGGCGTTTCGCCGAACAAGTATTCACATTTCCCCGGCGGGGCGCGCAGCGAACTGCCGGTATAGTCCGGGGCTGCACCCGCCACAGGAGGCGGAGGGCGGAGGGAAAAATCTGCTAAACCCGGTGATTACCTGACAGGGGTCGCAATTCTGCCACTGGTGTCGTAAATTGCGCTGTGACCTGGCAGAATATGCGCTGACTTCAGGAAAAAGGACTCACCGGCCGACAGAAGGGCAGGGCGGGAAACCGTCAGCATCCGGGACGACGTCGGACGGCATTATCCAATCTGCAGACATGAGCGGTATCGTCTGGAGATCCTTCAAACAAACCGCAACCGGGAGATGACCATGAAAAAATCCGTCGCAACTGTCGCGCTGTCGCTGGGGCTCGGCCTTGGCGCCACGGCGGCTTTCGCTGATTGCGGTGATGTGACCATCGCAAGCATGAACTGGCAGAGCGCCGAAGTGCTGGCAGCACTGGATGCGATCATCCTGTCCGAGGGCTATGGCTGCAACGCGACCGTGATTTCGGGCGATACCGTGCCGACCATCACCTCGATGGTGGAACGCGGCCAGCCCGATATCGCACCCGAAGGCTGGGTTGATCTCGTCCCGGAAGTGATCGAGCGCGGCACCGAAGAGGGCCGTCTGGTGAAAGGCGCGCTGGCGCTTTCGGATGGCGCGGTTCAGGGCTGGTGGATCCCGAAATATCTCGCGGATGCGAACCCGGATATCAAGACCATCGATGATGCGCTGGCGCATCCGGACCTGTTCCCCGATTCTGAAGACCCGTCCAAGGGTGCGGTCTTCAACGGCCCGCAGGGCTGGGGTGGTACGGTTGTGACCACGCAGCTTTTCAAGGCCTATGGCGGCGAAGAAAAGGGCTTCAAGCTGATCGACACCGGTTCGGCGGCAGGGCTCGACGGCTCCATCGCGCGGGCTTACGAGAACAAGCAGGGCTGGGTCGGCTATTACTGGGCCCCGACCGCGCTCTTGGGCAAATACGAGATGGTCAAGCTGGAGCATGGCGTCCCTTATGACGCCGAGGCCTGGACGTCGTGCAACGCGAATGCCGATTGCGCCGATCCGCAAAAGAATGACTGGCCGGGTGATACCGTCCAGACCATCATGACCTCGAAATTCGCCGAAAGCGCTCCCGCCGAGGTGAAGGCCTATCTCGACACCCGCTCCTGGTCGAATGCGACCGTCAACGGGCTGATGGCCTGGATGACCGACAACCAGGCGACCGGCGATGACGGCGCGCGTCATTTCCTCAAAGAGAATGAGGAGATCTGGACGAAATGGGTGAGCCCCGAGGCTGCGGAAAAGATCAAGGCCGCGCTCTGAGCCTCTGACCGGCGGCCGTGATGCCGCCGGATCCTGCCCGCGCCGGTTAACACCGGCGCGCGCGCATTCATATCTTTTAAGATCAACAGGTCCGCTAAGGACCGGCCACCCGTTAATCACGGCATCTGACAGGGACACCAGGATGGATTGGCTGACCAAATTCCCCACCATGGAAACAAGTGCGCTGCGAGATCTGCGCAAGGGGATAGACGAGAATTTCCGGGCCTTTACCCGCGCCTGGGGCGATACATTCGAATGGCTCTTCGAGCCGCTGCGGCTGTTCCTGATCTGGTCTGAAAACCTGATGCTGAAGACACCCTGGCCGATTGTGCTGCTGGTGATCGCGCTGATCGCCTGGTTTGCCAGCCGCAGCTGGAAGATCACGGCTTTTGCTGTGGTCTCGCTGCTGGCGATCGGCTGGTTCGGCATGTGGGATGACACGATGCGGACCATCTCGATGATCTTCGTCTGTACGGTGGTGGCCATTGCGGTCGGGATCCCGGTCGGGATCCTGATGGCGCGGTCAAACCGGATGCAGGCCGTGGTCAACCCGGTGCTGGACGTGATGCAGACCATGCCGAGTTTCGTCTATCTGATCCCGGTCGTCATGCTCCTGGGGATCGGCCGGGTGCCGGGCGTGATCGCAGTGGTGATCTATGCCATCCCGCCGATCATCCGCCTGACAAACCTTGGCATCCGCATGGTCGACAAGGATGTGCTCGAGGCGGCGGATGCCTTTGGCTCATCTTCCTGGCAAAAACTGAAAAACGTACAGATGCCGCTGGCCCTGCCGACCATCATGGCCGGGATCAACCAGACGATCATGATGGCGCTGGCCATGGTGGTGATCGCGGCAATGATCGGGGTGCAGGGGCTGGGCCAGCCGGTGCTGCAGGCGATCAACAACCAGTATTTCTCGATCGGGCTTTTCAATGGTTTTGCCATCGTCTGCATCGCCATCCTCTTCGACCGCGTGAGCCAGGCTTACGGGCGCCGTCTGCAAAAGCATCTGGAGATCGTTCATGGGTGATACTTCCGCAATCGGCATCGAGATCCGCAAGCTTTATAAGATCTTCGGCCCGCATGCGGCTGATATGGTCGCCCGGGTCGAGGCGGGCATGACCAAGACCGAGCTGAATGAGAAACACGGCCATGTGCTGGGGCTGAAGGATATCAATATCTCGATGCCCGCCGGCGGCATCCAGGTGATCATGGGGCTTTCGGGGTCGGGGAAATCGACGCTGATCCGCCATATCAACCGGCTGATCGACCCGACGTCTGGCGAGGTGGTGGTCGGCGGCGATGATGTCGTCAAAATGAACCCGGATCAGTTGCGCCGGTTCCGGCGGCACCAGACGGCGATGGTGTTTCAGAAATTCGCGCTGCTGCCGCACCGGAATGTGCTGGAAAACACCGTCTACGGGCTCGAGGTTCAGGGTCTGGACCGCGCCGAACAGGTGAAATCCGCGACCATGTGGCTGGAACGCGTCGGGCTGAAAGGGTTCGAGAAAAAATACCCCAACCAGCTTTCGGGCGGCATGCAGCAACGCGTGGGCCTCGCCCGCGCGCTGGCAAATGACGCGCCGATCCTTCTGATGGACGAGGCGTTTTCTGCGCTCGACCCGCTGATCCGGGTGGATATGCAGACGATCCTGCTGGATCTGCAAAAGGACATCCGCAAGACCATCGTCTTCATCACCCATGATCTTGACGAGGCGCTGCGGCTAGGCGACCGCATTGCGATCCTGCGCGACGGCAATATGGTGCAGCAGGGCACGGGCCAGGAGATCGTGATGACCCCCGCCGACAGCTATATCGAAAGCTTCGTCGAACACGTCAATCGCGGCAGGGTGATCCGGGTCGAAACCGTGATGCAGAAGGGGGAAGCGACCGAAGGGCTGGCGCCCATCCCGGCCACCGCGCTCCTCGAAGATGCGGCAAAGCAGCTGATCGCCGGCAATGCCGCCCGCCTCGCGGTCACCGACCCGTCAGGGCGCCCACTCGGCACTGTCGATATGGCAGCGATCACCCGCGGCATGTTCCCGACCCGGGCCGCCGCCTGAGCTCTTTCATCTGTCCTTAAATATCCCGGGGGAGGGGGCCGTAAGGCCCCCTGGGGGCAGAGCCCCCGAACCCAGCTTCCAGACCCGCCCGGCTCAGCGGAAGACATCCACCGAGATGTAATTCCCGACACCGCCCTGGCCCCAGATCTGCACCTGGACCACCGCGCCGCCATTAACGATGGCCGCGCGCGCGCCTTTGGTCATAGTGCCGCCCATCAGCATTTTCTCCATCGCATCGCGGTTCTTCACATTGCCGAAAAAGCTGTCCCATTCATCGCCGGGATCGCCCTTGCCGAATTTGTGGAAATTGGCGCGGTCCTGGCGCAGGATCTGCCAGGGCTGGGTGAGCCGCTTGCCTTTCGAATTCACCAGATCGGCCGGGCCGATAAAGGCGGTATATTCCTCCAGGAGATCCTGGGCGGCGACTGGTGCGGCGAGGCCGGCGCCGAAAAGGGTCGCCACGACGGCAAGTGCAGGGAAACGCATCTTAGTGCTCCTGTCAGAAGGGGATCAGCTCAAGGTAGGGGTCAGTCCGGTCGCCCGCCCGTATGCCGGGCGTAAACAATCAGTTCGGGCCGGTATTCGAAATGCATACCATCGAAATGGTGCCATTTGCCGCCCCAGATAAAGCCATATCGCTCCATCTCGCGCACCAGCGCCTCGGGATAGCGGTTGTCATAGGGCCCGACCTTGCCCTCGCGCGCACCCGACCAGCGCCAATAGCCGCCAAGCTCGGTGTTGAAATCGACTGCAATACCGAAACTATGGCCCGAGAGCCGCGTGGTGCCCGCGATCACGCGCCAGTTGAAACTGCCGCCGATGGTCTGGAAATAGACATCCATCTCCGGCCCGAGCGCGTGGATCGCGGCCAGGGCCGCGCGCAGCTGCGTGGCGGCGCAGGTCTTTTCCGACATCATGAAGACGGCTTTCGCATCCCCCGGCCAGCGCACCTCTTCAAGCCCCGCCGCCGCCTCGGCTTTGCTGTTGCCGTAAAGCGCGCGGAAGAAGGGCTCATTGCGCGCGCGGCCCGGGTCGAACCAGGGCGCCTCGCGCAGGGTCAGATCAAAGGCCAGCGGATAGGTCTGCAGGAATTGTTCGGTGATGCTGGCATCTTCCAGCCGTTCCTGCGGAGAGAGCGGCACGTCACCGAAGCCGGTCGGCAGCTTGCGCCCGTCAGCGAAGATCAGGGTCTGACGGTTCGCGCTGACCTCTGTGCCAGGATAAGCCAGTTCCAGCGCGTCAATCCAGGGCAGATCGGCTTTTGCAGGCAATTCGGTGCTCAGGAAGTCCCTGACCTCACAGGCCCCGGCCGGCCCGGCTGCCAGCAGGGCCAGAACCAGAAGATTGCGCAAAGTCACCATAGGACCATCCCTTCCTCTGCCTGGATCCTGATACCAGGCGAAACCTGATCCGAACCGCACATCGCGGCAAGTCCGGAGAGCCGGACCTTACTCTGCTCCGGGATTGGCGCGGTTCCAGCGGATCGACGACCAGAGCGAGACCCCGATCAGCACCGCACCGCCAAGCCCGGTGATCACTTCGGGAATATGCACGATGGCCTGAAGATACATGATGACCGAGAGGATCAGGATCGCCCAGAAGGCGCCGTGTTCGAGATAGCGGTATTCCGCCAGCGTGCCTTTCTCGACCAGCATGATGGTCATCGAGCGCACATACATCGCGCCGATCCCAAGGCCGATGGCGATGACAAAAAGGTTTTGCGACAGGGCAAAAGCCCCGATCACCCCGTCAAAGGAAAAGCTCGCATCCAGCACTTCAAGATACAGAAACGCGCCGACGCCGCCTTTGGCCGCGCCTTCCAGCATCTCCTGGCTGCGGTCAAGAATGCCCCCCAGAACCTCGACCATCAGGAAGGTCAGAAGCCCCCAGATCGCAGCATGGAAGAAGGTATTCGACGCCGCAGGCCCAAGCGCGGGATCATTCTCGATGATCTTCGAGAAAATCAGCATGATCACCAGCACGAAGGCGATCTCAATCCCCTTGATCGAAGAGAAATTCGCGGCTTTCTGCTCGATCCAGCGTACCCAATGTACGTCTTTTTCACTGTCGAAAAAGAAAGACAGGCCGACCATCATCAGGAAGGTGCCGCCAAAGGCCGCGATGGGCAGATGGGCATCATGCATGATCTCGGCATAGCGTTCGGGCTGGCTTGCGGCCATCACAAGCGCGGTCCAGGGGCCGACATTGGCGGCGATCACCACGATCAGCAGCGGGAAGACGATCCGCATCCCGAAGACGGCGATGATAATGCCCCAGGTCAGAAAGCGGCGCTGCCAGAGCGGCGTCATATCCTTGAGTTTATTGGCATTGACGATGGCATTGTCGAAGGAAAGCGAGATTTCCAGCACCGCCAGAACCGAGACGATGAAGAAGACCTTCAGCGCCCCGAGCGTGGTATGTTCGGTGGAAAAGCCCAGCCAGAGCCCGAGCCCGAGCCCGATTGCCGTGACCACGAAAGCTGCGGTGAAATAGGACAGGGTTGTGCGTTCGGAAATGCCTGGGGCCGCCATCGGAGTCGCTCCTGAGAAAATCTCACATGTCTGTTAGCGCGGTGGCTGTAGCCGGGCCAGTGGCATTTTGCAGAGGCAGCATTGGAGATTCGTGGCCCAGGCAGCTTTGCGCCGGCGATGGGGGCGGGCCCGTAGGAAGAAGGGGGCCACGGAAAAGGGGGCCTGGCGGCCCCCTTATGTCAGTCTTGCAGTGGTGGGATCAGCCGACGATGGTCGCCTCGGTCGCGGCGCGCAGCTCGGCCTCGCTGATGCCCGGGGCGCATTCGACGATCTTCAGCCCGCCCGGCACCACATCCAGCACCCCAAGGTTCGAGATGATGCGGTCGACCACCGATTTGCCGGTCAAGGGCAGGGTGCAGGCTTTCAGCACTTTCGACTCGCCCGCCTTATTGGTGTGGTCCATCACCACGACCACACGGCCCACGCCCGCGACAAGGTCCATCGCGCCGCCCATGCCCTTCACAAGCTTGCCCGGGATCATCCAGTTGGCGAGATCGCCGTTTTCCGCGACCTCCATCGCGCCAAGGATCGCCATGGCGATCTTGCCGCCACGGATCATCGCGAAGCTGGTGGCGCTGTCGAAAAACGCGGTTTGCGGCAGCTCGGTGATGGTCTGCTTGCCGGCATTGATCAGATCGGCGTCTTCCTCGCCCTCGAACGGGAAGGGGCCCATGCCAAGCATGCCGTTTTCCGATTGCAGCGTGACCTCGACGCCCTCGGGGATGTAATTCGCCACCAGCGTCGGAATGCCGATGCCGAGATTCACATACCAGCCGTCCTGGAGTTCCTGCGCCGCACGGGCGGCCATTTGGTTACGATCCCAGCCAGCCATTATGCCTGCTCCTTCTGGCGCACAGTGCGTTGTTCGATCCGCTTTTCATGGGCGCCCTGCACGATCTTTGTCACGTAGATGCCGGGGAGGTGGACGCTGTCGGGGTCCAGGGCGCCAAGCGGCACGATTTCCTCGACCTCGGCGATGCAGATGCGGCCGCAGGTGGCGGCGGGGACGTTGAAATTCCGCGCGGTCTTGCGGAAGACGAGATTGCCCGAAGGGTCGGCCTTCCAGGCTTTCACAATCGCCAGATCGGCGACGAGGCCGCGTTCCAGGATATAGGTCTGGCCGTCGAAATCGTGATGCTCCTTGCCTTCGGCGATCACGGTGCCGACGCCGGTTTTGGTGTAGAAACCAGGGATCCCGGCGCCGCCCGCGCGCATCCGCTCGGCCAGCGTGCCCTGCGGGTTGAATTCCAGCTCCAGCTCGCCCGAGAGATACTGGCGCATGAATTCGGCATTCTCGCCCACATAGGACGAGATCATCTTCTTCACCTGGCGGGTTTCGAGGAGTTGCCCGAGGCCGAAGCCGTCAACGCCCGCATTGTTCGAGGCGACGGTCAGCTCTTTTGTGCCCGCGTCGCGGATCGCGGCGATCAGCAGTTCCGGAATGCCACAAAGGCCAAAGCCACCGGCGGCGATCAGCATCCCGTCTTTCAGATGTCCGTCCAGCGCTTCGGCGGCGGTATTGTATATCTTGTTTCCCATGATCCCTCTCCGGACTCTGGTCCGATCCCCGGTGATGCTGATGGATTGCAGGCCGGGCCGGAATCCGTAGAAATACGTAGGTGCCCAGGTATAGAGAGACACTGATGCCGTCTTCTGCCCCCGATGACCTTGCCGCACTGGCCTTTCTGCATGCGCCGGAAGCCACGCTGGTGCTGCGCGAGAGGGTGATCCGCCGCGCCAATCTGGCGGCGGGGCGGGTGTTTGGCTGGGACCCGGGCGCGCTCGAGGGCTGTTCGATGCGGGTGCTTTACCCTGGCGAGACCGATTTCGAGCGGCTGGGCCAGCGCGCAGAAGAGGCGCTGCGGCTGAAGCCGATGATCCGCGATGAACGTTTCATGCGCCGCCAGGACGGCCAGCTGGTCTGGATGGAGGGCAGGGGGGTGACGCTGACCCCGAAAGCACCGCATCGCCTGGCGATCTGGACCTATCGCGTGATCGAGACGGGGGCGGCGCCGGGCCTTCTGACGCCCGCCGAGATGCGGGTGGCGCGGCATATGGTCGGGGGGATGACCTCGAAGGAAATAGCGCGGGTGCTGGACTGCTCGCCCCGCACGGTCGAGGTGCACCGGGCCTCGATGATCCGCAAGCTCCGGGTCAGAAACAGTTTCGAGCTGATCCGGAGCCTGCTGGATTCCGGTGCGGCGCCGGTCGAGACGGGATCAGAGGGCGGCCCTGACGCGTGAAAACAGTCCGGCCTGGCTGGAAGTGCCGAGCTTGCGGTAAGCGTTCCCACGCGATCTGCGCGAGGCGGCGGACCGGCTGGATCAAATTCCCGAGGCACGGGCGATCTTTGGCGGTGTTTTCATCGACACATGTGTCAGGGCTCGCCGCGCCGAGGAAGAGGCTTGGCGCCGCCAGCTTTGTCATCGCCTGGAAGGTGGAGCGCTGTGCCGGGGTGGTCGGACCCTTCTGTGCGCCCTCTTGCGCCAGCGGCGCATTCTGGCATCTGATCGGGCAACAGTCTGACAGGAGTTGCCGATGCCCGTGGTGCCGAAGAACTGGTTCATGCCCGCCGAGACCGCCCCCCAGGACCGGATCTGGATGGCCTTCCCGCGTGAAAGTGCCACGCTGGGCGAGGGCATGGTCGCGCGCGAGGCGGGCTACCGCGCCTGGGCCGATGTCGCATTGGCGATTGCGCCGTTTCAGCCGGTGACGATGATCGTAGACCCGACCGAGACCGCAAGGGCGAAGGCGATGCTTGGCTCTGCCGTTGAACTGGTCGAGCGCCCCATTGAGCATTTCTGGACCCGTGATTCCGGCCCGACTTTCGTGCAGGCGGCGGATGGCTCGATTGCGGCGGTCGATTGGATGTATAACGCCTGGGGCTCTGATGACCCGGCGGAATGGCAGAATGACCGGGGCCTCGCGCGCTTTATCGCCGGGCTGGCCGGGGTGCCGGTGGTGTCATCCTTGCTGGTCAATGAGGGCGGCGGCATCCATGTCGACGGCGAGGGCACCTTGTTCGCGACGGAGACGGTGCAACTGGATCCGCGCCGCAATCCTCTGGCCGACCGCGTGCGGGTCGAAGCGGAATTCGCGCGCACGCTGGGCGTTGAAAAGGTGATCTGGCTGCCGCAGGGGCTCACAGGCGATTACTGGGAGTTTGGCACCAATGGCCATGTCGATATCGTCGCGACTTTCCCGAGCCCCGGCAAGGTGCTGCTGCATGATCAGCGCAATCCGGGCCATCCGGATCACAAGGTGATGGCCGATATCCGCGCGATCCTTGAGGGCGCGACGGATGCGAAGGGACGCCGGCTCGAGATCATCGCGGTCCCGGCGCCGGAAGCCATCACCGATGCGCATGGGTTCAACGACTGGTCCTATATCAACCATCTGGTGCTGAACGGCGCCGTTATCGCCTGTGGCTTTGGCGAGCCGCGCGCCGATGCTGAGGCGGCTGAGATCCTTGGCGCCGCCTATCCCGGGCGCAAAGTGGTGACGGTCGACGCCCGCGAGATCTTTGCGCGCGGCGGCGGGGTGCATTGCATCACGCAACACCAGCCCGCCGCCCTTCAGGCCCCGGCACGGGCATGAACCTCCACGGCGCGAGCATTGCCGACCTGCGGGCGGGTCTTGAGGCTGGCAAGGTCACCTCGGTTGCACTGGTCGCAGGGTATCTGCGCCGCATCGCTGCCTATGACCGCAGCGGCATTCGTCTGAATGCCGTGCCGGTGCTGAACCCCGCGATGTTTGACGAGGCCCGCGCCTCTGATCTGCGCCGCGCGCGCGGCGAGACACTCGGGCCGCTCGATGGTATCCCCTATACCGCCAAGGACAGTTACAAGGTCAAAGGCCTGAGCGTGGCGGCAGGCTCGCCCGCCTTTCAGGATCTGGTCGCGGGGGATGATGCTTTCGCGATCCGGCGGCTGCGGGCAGCAGGGGCGGTGCTGATCGGGCTGACCAATATGCCGCCAATGGCCAATGGCGGCATGCAGCGCGGGGTTTACGGGCGGGCGGAATCGCCCTGGAATGCCGCTTACCTGACAGCGGCTTTTGCCTCCGGCTCGTCAAACGGGTCGGGCAGCGCGACGGCGGCCTCTTTCGCGGCCTTCGGGCTGGGCGAGGAAACCTGGTCTTCGGGCCGCGCGCCGGCGGCGAATAACGGGCTTTGCGCGCTGACACCATCGCGCGGGCTGATCTCGGTCCGGGGCAACTGGCCGCTGGTGCCGACGATGGATGTGGTGGTGCCACATAGCCGCAGCATGGCGGATCTGCTGGAAGTGCTTGACGTGATCGTGGCCGATGATCCCGAGACGCGCGGCGATCTGTGGCGGGCGCAGGAATGGGTTGCGCTGCCGCGCCCGTCAGAGATCCGCCCGCCATCCTATCCGGCGCTGACCGCCGCGCTGACGGGCAGGCGTTTTGCGCTGCCGGCGATGTATGTGAACCAGGATCCGGAGGCCGGGACCGGGGACAGCCCGGGGATCGGCGGGCTGACCGGGCGGCGGATCGAGACCCGCGCTTCGGTCATTTCGCTGATGGACAGGGTGGTCGCGGCGCTGCGCGCGGCGGGGGCAGAGGTGGTGATCTCGGATTTCCCGCTGGTTTCGAATTACGAGGGCGACCGGAGGGGGGCGCCGAAGATCGGGACGCGGGGGCTTGTCTCGCCGGAATACCTCAGGCGAGAGATTGTCGATCTTTCGGTCTGGGCCTGGGATGATTTTCTGGCCGCGAATGGCGATCCGGGCCTCAACCGGCTGTCGCAGGTCGATGGCGCGGCGATATTCCCGCAGCCCGACGGCGCGCTGCCCGACCGCTATACCGGCTTTGGCGATGATATTGCTGATTACCCCGCCCATGCGCGCGCGCATCCGGTCACGGATTTCCGCGAGATTCCGCATCTGGAAGACGGTTTTAGGGGGCTTGAGGAAACCCGAAAGCGCGATCTGGAAGCCTGGATGGACAGCCATGGCTATGATGCGGTGATCTTTCCGGCGGTGGCGGATGTGGGGCCGGCGGATGCCGATGTGACCCCGGCTTCGGCGGATCTGGCCTGGAGGAACGGCACCTGGGTCGCGAATGGCAATCTCGCGATCCGGCATCTGGGTGTTCCGACGGTGACGCTTTCGATGGGGGTGATGGCGGATACCGGGATGCCGGCCGGGCTGACGCTTGCCGGCCGGGCCTGGGAGGACAGCAGGCTGCTGGCGCTTGCGCGCGCGATGGAACCGCTCCTGCCGCCGACCGGCCTCGCGCCCCGTATAGCGGAATTGTCGCCGCTGCCGGTGCCGGGCCCCGCGCAGCGGCTGAAGCTGAGCGTTGCGGCCAGCGCCAGCGGGGCGGGGGAGGTGCGGCTGGAGATCCGCATCGAAACCGATGCGCCCCGGCTGCGCCTGACCGTCGATGGCGCGCAGGTGGAGCCCGTGGCAGTGCCGGATGGCTTTGCAGCCCTGGTCATCCTGCCCGAAAACACCCATCGCCACAGCGTATATGAGCCGCCCCATGGCCCCCTGGTGATCGCCGAGACGGCGACGCTTGCGGCCTTTGTCAGCGCTGGCTGAAAGCACCACTTTTTCAGGAAAATCCGCCTGACCGGACTGCGAATAGCATTTTGGTCAGAATTGCGGTTTTCTTCTGTGATTACCGATGATAATTGTCAGGATAGGTTTTGCGACAATTCGCGACAGATCCACGATCCGGCCTGTGCCGGAGATCCGGCCCATCCGCAGGCGCAGAACGCGCGGGCGGCGGGGCATAATGGAGGAGGCCTTCTGATGACATTCGCGCCCGGAAAATTTGCGGCTGGCATTGCGCTTGCGCTCGGGATCGGCTCGATGGCGGCGGCGGATACGCTGACCATCTATTCCGGCCGCGGCGAGGCGCTGGTTGCGCCGCTGATCGCACAATTCGAGGCAGAGACCGGCATCAAGACTGATGTGCGTTACGGCTCGACCTCGGAAATGGCGGCCTTGCTGCAGGAAGAGGGCGCCAACAGCCCGGCCGATCTGTTCTGGGCCCAGGATGCCGGCGCGCTTGGTGCTCTGGCCCCGGTCTTCGCAGAGCTGGCTGCGGGCGAGAATGAAAAAGTGCTCGAGGTCTTCCGCGATCCGTCGAACAAATGGGTGGCGACATCGGGCCGGACCCGGGTGCTGGTCTACTCGACCGAGCGGGTCGAGCCGGGTGCGCTGCCCGCAAAGATCACCGATCTGACCGATGCGAAATACAAGGGCCGCGTGGCCTGGGCGCCGACCAATGGTTCTTTCCAGGCCTTTGTCACGGCGTTCCGTCTGACCCATGGCGATGAGGCAACCAAAGCCTGGCTGGAAGGCATGATCGCCAATGACACCAAGGTTTACAAAAACAACGGCACCCAGATCGAAGCCATTGCCGCGGGCGAGGTCGATTATGGCCTGGTGAACAACTACTACCTGGGCCGCTATACCGCAAAGGATGACGCCTTCCCCGTCGATCAGGCACATTTCGAAGCCGGTGATATCGGCAACCTGGTGCTGGTTGCGGGCGCGGGGATTGTCGGAGCCTCGGCCAATAAAGAGAATGCGCAGAAATTCATCGATTATCTGCTCTCGCCCGCCGCGCAGCAGTTCATCACGCTGCAGGGCTATGAATATCCGGTTGTCACGGGCGTGATCCCGCATGCGACGCTGGAAAGCCTTGAGGCTGTCCAGGCGATCAGCCCGAAGGTCGATGTGAACCAGATCGGCGATCTGGAAGGCACGCTCGCGCTGCTGCGTGAGGTCGGGCTGCTCTGATCTTGGCGGGCATCGTGACATCATCAGGGCGGGCGGGGCGCAGGCCCCGCCCGCCGCTTGCCTTGCTGCTTGCAGCGGGGCTTGTGGGCGTCGGCACCTGTCTGCCGGCGGCCTATCTGGTGATACGCGCCTTCGGGGCCGAGCCGGCACAACTGGCGGAAATCGTCTTCCGGTCGCGCAATCTGCTGCTTTTGGGCAATACACTTTCGCTGGTGGCGCTGGTCCTGGCGATCGGCACACTGATCGCGCTTCCCATGGCCTGGCTGGTGACGCGCAGCGACTTGCGGGCGAAAGGGCTCGTCACATTTATGATGGCGCTGCCGCTGGCGGTGCCGGGCTATGTGATGGCCTATGCGCTTTTGGGACTGTCGGGTTATTACGGGTTTGCGCGGGAATGGTTCGGGGTCTCGCTGCCGCCCCTGCACGGGCTTTGGGGGGCGGCTCTGTCGCTGGCGCTTTACACCTTCCCCTATATCTTCCTGAACCTGCGCGCGGCATTTCTGGGGATGGATCCGGGGCTTGAGGAAAGCGCGGCCTCGCTGGGCCGTTCGCGCTCCGAGGTCTTGCGCCATGTTGTGCTGCCGCAGCTCTGGCCGGCGCTGGTCTCGGCCTGGCTGGTCGTGGGGCTTTATGTGATCGGCGATTTCGGAGCCATCGCGCTGATGCGCTATGAGGTGTTTTCCTACGCGATTTATACGCAATATGCCGGGGCTTTCGACCGGACCTATGCCGCCTGGCTGTCTTTGATGCTGTTGGGCGTGGCGGGCGTGGCGCTTTATGCGCAGGCGCGGCTGACGCGGAGCCGCCGCTTTGCCCGGGTCGGGACCGGGGTGCAGCGGCGCGGCGTGCCGGTGCGGCTGGGTCTTTGGGCGGTTGCCGCCTGGGGCTGGGTCGTTCTGGTAAGCCTCGCTGCGCTCGGATTGCCTCTGGCGGTGCTGGGGCACTGGATGCGGCGCGGAATTGGCGAAATCGACTGGGCGATGCTGGGGCAGGCGGCGCTGAATTCGGGTCTGGCGGCGGCGGTGGTCGCCGGGCTCACCGTCGCGCTGGCACTGCCGGTGGTTTTGCTGACATTGCGCTGGCCCGGCTGGTTTGCCAGTGTGACCGACCGGCTGGCCTGGATGGGCTATGCGACGCCGCCGCTGGCCTTTGGCCTCGCGATGGTGTTTTTCACCCTTGCGGTCATTCCCTTTGCCTATCAGAGCCATGGCGTCCTGATCTTCGCCTGGGTGATGACCTTCCTCGCGCTGGCGCTCGGGCCTTTGCGGCTGGCGCTGATGCAGATCGGGACAAGGCCGGAAGAGGCGGCGCGCGCGCTTGGGGTCGGGCCGGGCCGCGCTTTTGCGCGCGTGACGCTGCCGCGTCTGAAAGGCCCGATGGTCGCGGCGGGCCTTTTGGTCTTTATCGCCGTGGTCAAAGAATTGCCGCTGAACTGGATGCTGGCGCCCACCGGCTGGCGCAGCCTTTCGACCACGGTTTTTGGCCGCACCGTCGAGGGCATGATGACCGAGGCCGCGCCCTTCGCGCTTGCGATCATCCTGTTTTCGGCGTTTTTCGTCGGGCTGATCCTGAAATATGAAGGCGCCGGCCGTAAGGAATTGGGAAGAAGATGACGGTTGAGCCCCTGCTGTCGCTCTCACATCTGAGCCGGTCTTTTGGCGCAGGCCTGGCTGTGGTCGATGATCTGTCACTGGATCTGGCCGCGGGCGAGATCCTTGCGCTGATCGGGCCTTCGGGCTGTGGCAAGACCACGACGCTCCGGATGGTCGCGGGGTTCGAGACCCCGGACCGGGGCCAGATCCGGCTGGCGGGGCGCGATATCACCGGGATTGCGCCGGAAAAGCGCGGCATCGGCATGGTGTTCCAGGACTATGCGCTCTTCCCGCATATGACCGTGGCGCAGAATGTGGGCTTTGGCGCCGCAGACCGGGCGCCCGCTACGGCGCAGCGCTTCCTCGATATGGTCGGGCTGGGCGATTTCGGGCTGCGTTACCCCGATGAGCTTTCCGGCGGCCAGCAGCAGCGCGTGGCGCTGGCGCGCAGCTTTGCCGCCGCGCCGGCGGTGATCTTGCTGGATGAGCCGTTCTCGAACCTTGATGCCGCGCTGCGCGCCCGGACTAGGCGCGAGATCCGGGCGCTGTTGAAGGCGAGCGGCATCGGTATCCTCTTCGTCACCCATGATCAGGAAGAGGCGCTCAGTTTCGCCGATCGCGTCGCGGTGATGAAAGACGGGCGCCTGTTGCAATGTGGCCAGGCGGCCGAGGTCTATGACAGACCGGCGGATCCCTTTGTCGCGGGGTTTCTCGGCCGCACCAATCTGGTCACCGGCGAGGCCCGCGGCGAGACCTGCGACACTATGCTGGGCCCGATCGCGCTGGAACACCCGGCGCAGGGGCGGATCAGCCTGTCGCTGCGCCCCGAACGCATCACGATCCGCGCGGCAATGGCGGGCGAGACGCCGCAGGGCCATGTCACTGCGGTCGAATTCAAAGGGCATGATCTGACCTATTGGGTCAGCTGTGGCGGCTCTGAGATCCAGGTTGATCAGATGGGCGGCCCGCGCCTGCCGGAAGGCGCGCCGGTCGTCCTGACGGTCGCGGGCAGGGTGGCGGCTTTTGGCTGAGGCCTCTTGACCATTCGGCGCTTCGGGTCCAGGCCATATCTTTGCCCCGAAGGCTGACAGAGTGAGCCATGCTGCGCGATTTCCTTACCTATTACCGGCCCTGGAAAACCCTGTTCTGGGTTGATTTCGGCTGTGCTGTCCTGTCGGGGCTGTTGGAGCTGGCCTTTCCGCTGGCGGTCCGGGGCTTTATCGATGTGCTGCTCCCGGCGGGGAACTGGACGCTGACGCTTGTGGCGGCGGCGGTTCTGATGGGGATCTACCTGATCAACACGCTGCTGATGGCGGTGGTGACCTATTGGGGCCATATGCTCGGGATCAATATCGAGACCGAGATGCGCAGGCGCGCCTTTGACCATATCCAGAAACTCTCCTGGAGCTATTTCGACAAATCGCGCACCGGCCATCTGGTTTCCCGCGTGACCCGCGATCTGGAAGAGATCGGCGAGGTTGCGCATCACGGGCCCGAAGATCTGTTCATCGCGATCATGACCTTTATCGGGGCCTTCGCGCTGATGCTCTGGCTGCATCCGCCGATGGCGATCATGACGGCGGTGATCGTGCCGGTGGCGGTGCTGATTGTCTCGGTCTTTGGCGGGCGGATGACGGCGACCTGGCGCGCGATCTACAGCCGTGTGGCGAATTTCAACGTGCGGATGGAGGAGAATGTCGGCGGTATCCGCGTGGTTCAGGCCTTTGGCAATGAGGAACATGAGAAAGCGCGCTTTGCGCATGACAATGCGATGTACCGGCGCACGAAACTCGACGCCTATAAGATCATGGCGGCAAGCCAGGCGCTGAATTATATCGGGATGCGCGGTGTCCAGGTGCTGATCATGGTCGCGGGCGCGGGCTATGTGCTGGAAGGCAGCCTGACGGCGGGTGGTTTCGTCGGCTTCCTGCTGCTCTCGTCGGTGTTTTTCCGCCCGCTGGAAAAGATCGCCGCCGTGCTGGAAACCTATCCCAAAGGCATCGCCGGTTTCCGCCGCTATCAGGAACTGCTCGCGACCGAGCCCGATATTGCCGATCAGCCCGATGCCCGCCCGGCCCCGGCGCTGAGCGGCGCGATACGCTTTGATGCGGTGAGTTTCGGCTATGATCCGGCGCGCCCGGTGCTGCGCGACATCACCTTCGACGTGCGCCCTGGCGAGACCCTCGCCTTTGTCGGCCCGTCAGGGGCCGGAAAGACCTCGCTTCTGGCGCTATTGCCCCGGTTCTATGAGCCGGCCTCGGGGGCGATCACGCTTGATGGCCATGACATCGCTGGTTTTACCCTCGACAGCTTACGCCGCCAGATCGGCATCGTGAGCCAGGATGTATATCTGTTCGGCGGCACGCTGCGCGAGAATATCGCTTACGGTCGGCTGGATGCGACCGAGGCCGAGATCATCGCGGCGGCGGAACATGCGCAGCTTTCCGAGATGATCGCGCGGATGCCGCAGGGTCTGGACACCATTGTGGGCGAACGCGGTGTCATGCTGTCGGGCGGCCAGAAGCAGCGCGTCGCCATCGCCCGGGTCTTCCTGAAGAATCCGCCGATCCTGATCCTCGACGAGGCGACCTCGGCGCTGGATACCGAGACCGAGCGCGAGATCCAGGCCGCGCTGGAGCGCCTGGCCGAGGGCCGCACCACGCTGGTGATCGCGCATCGCCTGGCGACGATTCGCGATGCCGACCGGATCATCGTGATGGAGGAAGGCCGGATCACAGAAACGGGTACACATGCCGAATTGTCGGTCAGTGGCGGGCGCTATGCGCGGCTTTCGGCGGCCTGATCGCGCCCCGGTGCCTTGTCGCTGTTGATCGCGGAAAAACAGTGGCGTATTCCTTTTGTCGACATGAAGGGGATGCGCGCCGATGACTGCCAGCGAAACGCCTGCGGGGCATGACCGCAAACGCGGCTCCGGCGTGCGGATGGTCTACGAATTGCTGCGCGACCAGATCCTCGATCTGGAACTGCCGCCAGGCTCTATCGTCGATGAGATCCAGCTGGCCGACCGCTTTGGCATGTCACGAACGCCGATCCGCGAGGCGCTGGTGCGGCTTGCGGCGGAAGGGCTGATCGACACGCTGCCGAACCGCTCGACCATGGTGTCGCAGATCGACTTCGCCAATCTTCACACTTTTTTCGACGCGCTGACGCTGATGTATCGCGTCACCACACGGCTTGCGGCGGAATATCACACGGCCGAAGACCTCGACCGCATCCGCGCGCATCAGCGCGCCTATGAAGAACGCTGTGCGGCAGGGGACGAGATCGGCATGATCGCGACCAACCGCCAGTTCCACCAGACCATCGCCGAGGCCGGGCGCAACCGCTATTACCTATCGCTCTTCAGCCGCTTGCTGGATGAGGGGCGCCGCCTGCTGCGGCTTTACTATTACAGCAGTTTCGAAGGCGATATGCCGGCGCTCTGGCTGCGCGAACATGAGCAGATGGTCGCGGCGATTGCCGCCCGCGATATCGGCGCCGCCGATCAGGTTGCGCGCGCCCATGCCGATCAGATCATCCGGCAGATCCAGAAAGCGATCACCCGCGACCGCCGTCAGGACATCTCCATCTGATCTTTCCGGGGGAGGCCAGGCTGCGCGCGGGTCTTCGCCTGAACGGAATTTATGTCGACAAATAAAATACAAACTCTATACTCACGGCTGAACCACGGAATCGTGCCGCCATACCTCTCGCGCGGCCCCAACAGAGGAACCAGCAAGATGAGCGATATCTTCACCGGCACCATCCCCGCCCTGATGACGCCCTGCAAAGCCGATCGCAGCCCCGATTTCGATGCGCTCGTGAAAAAGGCGAAAGAACTTGTCAGCCTTGGCATGTCCTCTGTGGTCTATTGTGGCTCGATGGGGGACTGGCCGCTCCTGACCGACGCGCAGCGGATGGAAGGCGTCGAGCGCCTCGTGCAGGCCGGTGTCAAAGTGATCGTCGGAACCGGCGCGATCAATACGGCTTCGGCCGTGGCGCTTGCAGAACATGCCGCGAAGACCGGTGCGCATGGCCTCATGGTGATCCCGCGCGTCTTGTCGCGCGGCTCGGTCGCGGCAGCACAAAAGGCGCATTTCAAGGCGATCCTCGCGGCCGCTCCGAACCTGCCGGCCGTGATCTATAACAGCCCCTATTACGGGTTCGAGACCAAAGCCGATCTCTTCTTCGCGCTGCGCGCCGAACACCCGAACCTGATCGGCTTCAAGGAATTCGGCGGCGATGCCGCGATGACCTATGCCGCCGAAAACATCACTTCGGCCGATGACGACGTGACCCTGATGATCGGCATCGATACCTCGGTCTTCCATGGCTATGTCAATGCGGGCGCGACTGGCGCGATCACCGGCATCGGCTGCGTGCTGCCGCGCGAGATCCTGACGCTGGGCAATCTGTGCAAGGCCGCCGCCACCGGCGATGTCAAAGCCCGCCGCCTGGCCAAAGAACTCGACACCGCCTTCTACGAGCTCGCCCGCGTCGATGGTGGCCCGGATCTGGTCCTCTTCTTCAAACATATGATGGTGCTGAAGGGGAACCCGGAATACGCGCTCCATTTCAACGAAGATGACAAACTGTCGCCGAGCCAGGCCGGTTTCATCGAAAAGCAACTGGTGCTGTTCGACACCTGGTATGCTGAATGGTCGAAACTCGACGAAGTCAAACCCTGGCTGGCCTGAACCGGCCCGGCTTCACAAATCAAAGGGCGCTCCCATAAAAGGAGCGCCCTCGCTGTTTTCATCTGTCCTTAAATATCCCCGCCGGAGGCCTCCGGCCAGTCATGGCCGGACCGGCTGTCCTCAGCCCATCCGCTCCGAGGCATAGGATCCGGGCGAGGCCGGGAACACGACCGTCTTCTCGCCATTGATGAAGACCCGCCCATGGACATGGGCATGGATGGCGCGGCTCAGAACCGAGGCCTCCACATCGCGGCCAAGGCTGACATAATCCTCGCCCGACTGGGCATGGGTGATCCGCACAATGTCCTGCTCGATGATCGGGCCTTCATCCAGATCGGCAGTGACGTAATGCGAGGTCGCCCCGATCAGCTTCACGCCGCGTTCAAAGGCCTGCTTGTAAGGATTGGCGCCTTTGAAGGAGGGCAGGAAGGAATGGTGGATATTGATGATCCGCCCCGACATCTCACGGCACATCTCGTCTGAGAGCACCTGCATATAGCGCGCCAGCACGATCAGCTCGGCCCCGGTTTCGCGCACCACCCGCATCTGCTCGGCCTCGGCCTGGGGTTTGTTCTCTTTGGTGACCCTGATGCAGTAATAGGGGATGTCCTGGTTCACCACGACCTTCTGGTAATCCATATGGTTCGAGATGACGGCCACGATCTCGATCGGCAGTGCGCCGATCTTCGAGCGGTACAAGAGGTCATTCAGGCAATGGCCAAAGCGCGAGACCATGACGATGACCTTGCGCTTGGCGGATTCGTCGAAGAAGTCCGCTTCCATATCGAAGGGTCTGGCCACCGCGGCAAAGGCTTCGCGCAGGTCTTTCAGCGTTTTGCCCTCTTCGCTGCGAAAGCTCACGCGCATGAAGAAGCGACCGGTATGGGCATCATCGAACTGGCTGGAATCGGTGATATTACAGCCCTGACCGGCGAGGAAGGACGAGATGGCGGCGACGATGCCGCGGGTCGAGGAACAGGTGACGCGGAGGGCGAGTTTGGACATTGTCGATCTTCATGCCTGGAATATGGGAGGAGGGACGGCGGCAGGCCGGTGGGTGAAGGAGGGGCGGCGACAGGTCTCCTGGAAAGCGCCGGGAATGGGGTCAGCCTATGCCCCGGGAGGGGGGGAATGTCATGCGAACATTCCGCTTTCCTGTATCAGAAAAGCGAAATGCCCAAAAATCGGTCGGAAAAAATGTTGAAAGAAACCATATAGGTAAAATTAGTTTCACCTGAATATGTGCAGGGCAAAGCCCCGGCTGGGCCGGGGCCTGCAGGATTCAGACAGCGTCGAGGCCAAGCCGCTGGAATCGCTCCAGCTGGGCAACCTCATCGGCGCTGAGCGTGATGCCTTCCGCTGCCGATTCCGCCCTTGCGCGGAAGCGGCGCTGTGAGGGCAGGCGGGCGCCCTGGCCGATGATTGCATCAAACAGCGTTTCGGCGCGGGCGAAGGGATCGCCGGGGCGGCCCTTCGCAAAGGCCTCGGGCGAGAAGGCAAGGATCAGTTCGCCATGGCGCGGTGCCAGCGTGGTCGAGCCGAGGTAGTCGAGAACTTCGGGGCTGGTCAGGTCGCCGATCATGATCCCGGCCAGAAGCTCGATCATCGTCGAGATCGCAGAACCCTTATGGCCACCAAAGGGCAGCATGGCACCGGCAAGCGCCGCTTCGGGATCGGTGGTCGGATTGCCGTCTTTATCCAGCGCCCAGCCCTCGGGCAGGGCTTTGCCGGCGCGGCGGTGGAGTTCGACCTCGCCCCGCGCTGCGACCGAAGTGGCGAAGTCAAAGATATAGGGGTCGCCTGCGGGGCGCGGCCAGCCAAAGGCAAAGGGGTTGGTGCCCAGAAGCGGATCGGTGCCGCCGGTAGGTGCGACGGTCGCATAGCTCGGGCACATCACCATCGCGGCAAGGCCATGGGCGGTGACCGCCTCGACCTCGGGCCAGAGCGCGGCGAGATGGGTGCAGTCATTGATCACCATCGCCGCCATGCCGAGCTTTTTCGCCCGGGCGGCAAGTTCCGGCAAAGCCAGCTCGAAGGCAGCATTGGCAAAGCCGCCCTGCGCATCGACCCGCACAAGTGCTGTGCCATCATCGGGTGCCAGCACCGGCACGGCCTGCGGGTTCACCTTGCCCGCCTTCACCGTGCGCAGCGTACCCTCGATCCGGTAGATGCCATGCGATTTGCATTGGTCGCGTTCGCCCGCCGTCAGCACCCGTGCCATGGCGCCGGCCTGCGCCGGATTCATGCCGGCATGGGCAAAGACCTTCTCGATTCGGGCGCCGAGATCCTCGATCGAAAGGGGGGGGGTGGTCATCTCTGCTCTCCGTTTCGGGCCGTGATCTCAGGGATCGCGGGACAGCTCCTGGCTGTGCTGTTGGTCATGCCGATGGTCATTCTGGGCGGCTTTCGCGAGAATCGCCATCCCTGCAGGCAGGCATTCCGGCGGCCCTTCACCCTTGTTGTGTATCAAAAACCCGGTTCCACGCGTTGGTTTTCAGGAAGACTGCCTGAATCGGCCCAAAACGCAGCCGGATCGCCTTCCATTCTCTGCTCTGACAGGTCTCTTGTATACTAATTGTATTTTTGATTTGCGTCGAGACCAATGACACATGATAGTGTCACGACGTGAATCAACAGCAAGAACAACTCAGGGAGAGCCTGCATGAAATCCAAAGTCCTCGCCTTTGGCCTTACGGCGGCCACTGCTTTCGCCGGCCCGGCCATGGCTGACAAACTTGACGACATCATCGCATCGGGCACGCTTCGCTGCGCAGTTGTCCTCGACTTCCCGCCGATGGGGTCGAAAGATGCTGACAACAATCCGATCGGCTTTGATGTCGATTACTGCAATGACCTTGCAGCCGCCCTTGGCGTCACCGCCGAGGTTGTCGAAACCACCTTCCCCGAGCGTATCCCGGCGCTGATGTCGGGCCGCGTTGATGTGGCCGTCGCTTCGACCTCGGACACGCTGGAGCGCGCCAAGACCGTCGGCGTTTCGGTTCCCTATTACGCGTTCGAGAATGCCGTCGTGGCCCGCCCGGGTCTGGAAATGGCATCCTGGGAAGATATGAAGGGCAAAGTCGTCGGCGCCACCGCCGGAACCTATGAGGCGATCTGGCTGGAAGGTCAGGTCAAGGCATGGGGCGAGGGCGAGTTCCGTCCGTTCCAGAACCAGGCTGACGTCTTCCTGGCGCTGAGCCAGGGCCAGCTGGATGCGACGGTCGGCACGATGGAGGTGGCCAATGCCAACGTCGCTTCGGGCAATTTCGGTGACATCAAGGTTGTCGACAAGGCCCCGATGGTGCCGGACTATGTTGCACTGATCACGCTGCGCGAAGAATATGGCCTGATCAACTACATGAACCTCTTCATCAACCAGCAGGTCCGCACCGGCCGTTACGCCGAGCTTTACAAGAAATGGGTTGGTGAGGGCGTTCCGGCGAACCTGACCATCACCGGCGTTTATCGCTGACACATCCGCCATACGCGGCGCGGGGGTGATCCCCGCGCCGTTCTCCGTTCAGTGACCGAGAGGCGGATATGTTCAATTACAGCTTTCGCTGGAATCAGGCGTTCCAATCGCTGCCTGATATGTTGCAAGGGGCGCTGGTGACTCTGGAAGTCGCAGTGCTTTCGATGATCCTTGGGATCCTTTTTGCGATTCTGCTCACCTCGTTCCGGCTCTCGGGCAATCGGGTGCTGCGCGGCATCACGACCACCTGGGTCGAAGTGGCGCGCAATACGCCTGCGCTTTTCCAGATCTATATGGCCTTTTTCGGTCTCGCGGGGCTTGGCATCGCGATCACTGGCTGGACGCAGCCGCATCTGGGCTTTGCCGTCGATCTGCGGCTCTCGCCCTATGTTGCGCTGCTCGCCGGGATCACGTTCAACAATGCCGGCTACCTGCATGAGAATTTCCGGGGTGCGCTGAAGGCGATCCCGGACACCCAGACCCGTTCGGCGCGGTCACTGGGCATGAGCGCGCCGCAGGCCTTTGGCTATGTGGTGATGCCGCAGATGCTCAGGATCTCTTTCCTGCCGATGACGAACCAGTTTGTCTGGGCCATCCTGATGACCTCGCTCGGCGCGGTGATCTCGATGAATTCGGATCTTTTTGGCGTCACCGACAATCTGGTGAAGATCAATTTCCGCACCTTCGAGATGTTCGCCATTGCTGCGGTCATTTTCTATGTGATGACCAAGGTCGTCACGCTCTCCGCCCGGCTGATTGCAGCCCGGCTGTTCAGATATTGAGGGGAGCGGGACATGTTTGAAACAGCAATGACCGCCAAAGACTTCTGGATGCTGGTCCAGGGCGCCGGGATGACGCTGCTTGTCACCGCCATTTCGGTCGCGATCGGAACCGTGGTCGGGGTGATCTGCGGCATCTTCCGCTTTCAGGCCGGGCCATGGTGGGCGATACCGGTGACCTTCGTGCTGGATGTGTGCCGTTCGGTGCCGCTTCTGATCCAGCTCTCGCTGGCCTTCGCCTTTGTCACGGCGGTGCTGAAACTGCGGGTCTCGGGGTTCTCGGTCGCCTGCGGGGTTCTGTCGCTTTATACCGCCGCCTATTGTTCGGAAATCGTGCGCGGCGCGCTGGAATCGGTGCCGCCGAATACGCGGCGCGCGGGCCGCTCGCTGGGGATGAGCTGGCTGCAGGACATGCGCTATATCGCCCTGCCGCTGGCCAGCCGGGTCGCCCTTCCGTCCTGGATCGGGCTTTCGCTTGGCGTTATGAAAGACTCGGCGCTGATCTATGTGGTCAATGTGTCCGAGCTGATGAAAAGCACCAAAGATCTGATCACCCGCCTGCAGGAGCCGCTTTTCCTGCTGCTCCTCTGCGGTGTGTTCTACTTTGTGATCAGCTTCCCCGTCGCCCGATTCGGCAGCTATCTTGAAAAACGGTGGTCCAATGATTGAGATTGAAAAAGTCCGCAAAAGCTTTGGTCCGCTGGAAGTGCTCAAGGGCATCGACCTGACGGTGGCCAAAGGCGAGGTTCTGACCGTGATCGGTGGATCGGGATCGGGGAAATCGACGCTGCTGACCTGTATCAACGGGCTGGAGCCGATTGATTCCGGGCGTATCCTCGTCGACGGGGTCGAGGTTCATGCAAAATCCACGAACCTCAACAAGCTGCGCCAGAAGATCGGCATCGTGTTCCAGCAATGGAATGCCTTTCCGCATCTGACCGTGCTGGAAAACGTCATGCTGGCGCCCCGGAAGGTGCTGGGCCGTTCCAAAGCCGAGGCCGAGGCCGAGGCGGAAAAGCAGCTGAAACATGTGGGCCTGGGCGATAAGCTCTCGGTCTATCCGGCGCGACTTTCGGGCGGGCAGCAACAACGGATGGCAATTGCCCGGGCGCTCGCGATGGGGCCGTCTTACATGCTGTTCGATGAGGTGACTTCGGCGCTGGATCCGATGCTGGTGGGCGAGGTGCTCGACACGCTCCGATTGCTGGCCTCGGAAGGCATGACGATGATCTGCGTCACCCATGAGATGAAATTCGCGCGCGAGGTTTCCGACCGCGTGGCCTTCTTCCATCAGGGCATCATGGCCGAGATCGCGCCGCCCGAAGAGCTGTTCGGCGCACCCAAAACCGCCGAGTTGCAGAAATTCCTCGCCGCCACTCATTAAGGCAGACGTAACATGCAGAACGAGACCGATGTGATTGTCATCGGGGCGGGCGTCGTGGGTCTTTCCGCGGCGCTGGCCATTCAGGCGCGGGGCCTGCGCGTCACGGTGATTGACCGCGAAGGTCCGGCGTCGGGTGCATCGGCCGGGAATGCCGGGGCTTTCGCCTTTACCGATATCCTGCCGCTGGCAAGCCCCGGAATCCTGCGCAAGGCGCCGAAATGGCTGCTTGACCCGCTGGGGCCCCTGTCGGTGCCGCCACCTTATGCGCTGAAGATCGCGCCATGGATGTTTCGCTTCTGGCGCGCCTGTTCGCCCGCGCGGGTGAAACAGTCGACGGTCGCACAGACCGCGCTGATGGATCTGTCAAAGGCCGAGCTTGAGCCGTTTCTGAGCCGTTCCGGCACGCTGTCGATGCTGGAGAAAAAGGGCAATCTTCAGGTCTATGAGAGCAAGGCCGAGCTTGACGCGAGCCTGCCTGGCTGGCGCGCGCGCGAAGAACACGGGATCGAATTCCGCCATATGGATGCGGGCGAGATGGCCGGGATCCAGCCCGGTCTCAGCCCTCGTTTCACCCATGGCACTTTCACGCCGGGCTGGTTCTCGATCTCGGATCCGAAGCTCTACACCCTGGCGCTGGCCGACAGGTTCCGCGCCAATGGCGGTGTGCTGGAGCGCGACGAGGTCACCGGGATCAGGCCCCTGACCGAGGGTGCCGAAGTGCTTTCGCATGGGAAAATCCGCCATGCGGGCCATGTCGTGCTCGCGGCAGGGGCACATTCGCATCTGATTGCGCGTTCGGTCGGCGACCATATCCCGCTGGAAACCGAGCGTGGCTATAACACCACCCTGCCGCGCGGGGCCTTCGATCTGAAGACCCAGGTGACCTTTGGCGGCCATGGTTTCGTGGTTTCGCGCCTCTCCACCGGCATCCGTGTCGGCGGTGCGGTGGAATTGGGCGGGTTGCACCGGCCGCCGAATTTCAGACGATCAGAGGCGATGCTGAAAAAGGCCGAAGCCTTCCTGCCCGGGCTGAAGCCTGAGGGCGGCGTGCAATGGATGGGCTTTCGCCCGTCTTTGCCGGACAGCCTGCCGGCGATTGGCCGCTCGAAGAATTCTGCCCGCGTTGTTCACGCATTCGGTCATGGCCATCTCGGGCTGACGCAATCGGCCGGCACGGCGCGGCTGGTTGCCGACCTTGTGACTGGAAACGCGCCCGCCATCGACATATCTGCCTTCTCTCCCCAACGCTTCTGAGGCTCATGATGAGTGTTCATACTTTCTCCTGCCTGGATGGTCATACCTGCGGCAATCCGGTGCGTCTGGTCTCGGGCGGCGGCCCGCGTCTGATCGGCAAGGACATGCTTGAGAAGCGCGCGCATTTTCTGCGCGAATTCGACTGGATCCGCACCGGTCTGATGTTCGAGCCGCGGGGCCATGACATGATGTCGGGCTCGATCCTCTATCCGCCGACCCGCGACGATTGCGATGTGGCGGTCCTGTTCATCGAGACCTCGGGCTGCCTGCCAATGTGCGGCCATGGCACGATCGGCACGATCACCATGGGGATCGAGAACGGGCTGATCCAGCCGCGCTCGCCCGGCAAGCTGTCGATTGATGCACCTGCGGGCAAGGTCGATATCTCTTACCGCCAGGAGGGTCGTTTCGTCGAAGAGGTGCGGCTGACCAATGTGCCGGGTTTCCTTTATGCCGAAGGGCTGACAGCCGAGGTCGAGGGTCTGGGCGAGATCGTGGTCGATGTGGCCTATGGCGGCAATTTCTACGCCATTGTCGAGCCGCAGAAGAATTTCCGCGACATGTCCGATTTCACCGCCGGAGAGCTGATCGGGTTCTCGCCGAAGCTGCGGGCGGCGCTGAATGCGAAATATGAATTCGTGCATCCCGGCGACGCGCGGATCAACGGCTTGTCGCATATCCTCTGGACCGGGGTTCCGACGGTCGAAGGCGCCCATGCCCGCAACGCGGTGTTCTATGGCGACAAGGCGATTGACCGTTCGCCCTGCGGCACGGGCACCTCGGCCCGGATGGCGCAGCTGGCGGCAAAGGGCCGCCTGAGTGTCGGCGATGAATTCTGGCATGAGAGCATCATCGGCTCGATCTTCAAGGGCCGGGTCGAGGCGACCTCTGACGCGGTGCCGGGCAAATCCGCGATCATTCCGTCGATCGGCGGCTGGGCGCGGCAGACCGGGATCAACACAATCTTCATCGATGAGCGTGACCCCTATGCGCATGGATTCGTGGTGAAATGATGGGCTCGCGGTTCATTCTTGAGGGCACGGCGAAGGGTCGCGTTCTGGCATCCGATGAGCCGCTGAGCTTCTGGGGCGGGGTGGATCCCGCGACCTCAAAGGTGATTGATGCGCATCACCCGCTGCATGGCGAGACGCTTGCCGGGCGGGTGCTGGTGATGCCCGGGACGCGGGGCTCCTGCACCGGGTCAGGGGTGCTTCTGGATATGGCGCTGAACGGGCTCGCGCCTGCGGCGCTGGTGTTTCGCGAGCCGGAAGATGTGGTGACGCTCGGCGCGATGATTGCCGCCGAGATGTTCGGCGTGGCGCTGCCTGTCCTGCGGCTGGAGCGCGCGGCATTCGACATAGTCTCGCAACTGGAGGAGGTGGCCGTCATTCCAGGGGCCATCGAGGCCCCGGGAGTGACCCTGCCGGTCGCCTCTGCCGCGGGATCGGCGCTGGCCCTGACGGCGGCAGATCTGGCGATGCTTTCGGGCGCGGAAGGCGAGGCCGTGTCGCAGGCGATGCGCATCCTTGTTGCAATGGCGGCAAATCAGGGGGCGAGCCGGCTGATTGATGTGACCCAGGGCCATATCGACGGCTGCATCTATGCGAGCCCCGCCAATCTGACCTTCGCGGCAAAGATGGCGGATATGGGGGCACTGGTGCGGGTGCCTACGACGATGAACGCGATTTCGGTCGACCGCGAGAACTGGCGTGCCCAGGGGGTGCCGGATCTGTTCGGCGCCCCGGCGCAGCGGCTTGCCGATGCCTATGTGGCGATGGGCTGCCGGCCGAGTTTCACCTGCGCACCCTATCTGCTGGAGAGCGCTCCGGCCGAAGGCGAAGCCATTGGCTGGTCGGAAAGCAATGCGGTGATCTTTGCCAATTCCGTGCTGGGCGCGCGGACGGCGAAACACCCGGATTTCCTGGACCTTTTCATCGCGATGACCGGGCGTGCGCCACTGGCCGGCGTCTGTCTGGACGAGAACCGGGCGGCGCAGCGCATCATTGACGTGGCGGCGATTCCTGACACGGATGATCTCTTCTGGCCTTTGCTGGGCTGGCTTGCGGGCCGCGCCTCGCCGGACCGGATCCCCTTGCTCAGAGGTGTGGGCGCGGCATCCCGCGAGCAGTTACAGGCACTGTGCGCGGCCTTTGGCACCACCTCGGCTGCACCGATGCTGCATGTCGAAGGGGTCACGCCCGAGGCGCATCTTATCGCACCCGATGCCGACAATGTCCGGATCACACGCAGCGATTTCGCCCGCGCCTGGGAGGAGCTGAACCAGGGCGGCGAAGCGATCGACCTTGTCGCCATCGGCAGCCCTCATGCCTCGCGCGAAGAATGCCGTGCTTTCGCGAAAGCGCTGAACGGTGGGCGGGTGCAGGTTCCGACCATCATCACCGCCGGGCGCCAGATCATTGCCGATCTGGCGGGCGAGGGCACGCTCGCAACCCTCGAAGCCGCCAGTGTGCAGGTGTTGCCTGACCTCTGCTGGTGCTCGATCTCCGAGCCGGTCTTCCCGCCCGCGACCCGCACGCTGATGACCAATTCCGGCAAATATGCCCATTACGGGCCGGGGCTTTCGGGCCGGCAGATCCGCTTTGACAGTCTTGAGACCTGCGCCCGCGCTGCCCTCACCGGCCATGCTGCCAAAACCCTTCCCCCCTGGCTTTCCTGAGGCCCGATATGCGCTCGATCAAGACCATCCATGTGATTTCCGCCCATGCCGAGGGCGAGGTGGGCGATGTCATAGTGGGTGGGGTCCGCCCGCCGCCGGGTGACACGATCTGGGCCCAGTCGCGCTGGATCGCCGAAGATCAGACGCTCAGGAATTTCGTACTGAACGAGCCGCGCGGCGGCGTCTTCCGCCATGTGAACCTGCTCGTGCCGCCAAAAGACCCGCGCGCCGATGCCGCCTTTATCATCATGGAGCCCGAGGATACGCCACCGATGTCCGGCTCCAATTCGATCTGTGTCTCGACGGTCTTGCTTGATGGCGGCATCATCCCGATGGTCGAGCCGGAAACGCGCATGGTGCTGGAGGCGCCGGGCGGTCTGGTCCATGTCCGCGCCGAATGCCGCAATGGCAAGGCGGAACGGATCTTTGTCGAAAACCTGCCCTCTTTCGCCGAACGGCTGGATGCAAAGCTTGAAGTCGAGGGCATTGGCACATTGACGGTCGATACCGCCTGGGGCGGCGACAGTTTCGTCTTTGTCTATGCCAAAGCGCTCGGCTTCAGCCTGACCCCCGACGAGGCGCATGATATTGCAAAGCTCGGGGTGAAAATCTCGGATGCCGGGACGGAACAGCTCGGTTTCCGTCACCCGACAAACCCGGACTGGAGGCATTACTCCTTCTGCCTTTTCGCGGGCGAGGTCACGCGCGAGGGCAATGACCTGCGCGCCGGTGCCGCCGTGGCGATCCGGCCCGGCAAGGTTGACCGCTCGCCCACCGGGACCGCGCTTTCCGCGCGGATGGCGGTGCTGCATGCGCGTGGCCAGATGTCTGAGGCCGACCGTCTGACCACCGTCTCGCTGATCGGGTCGGAGTTTCAGGGCCGCATCCTCGGCACCACCGATCTGGCGGGCACGGCGGCGATCCGGCCGGAAATCTCGGGGCGTGGCTGGGTCACCGGCATCCATCAGCATATGCTCGACCCATCTGACCCCTGGCCCGGCGGGTATCGGCTGTCGGACACCTGGGGCGCGCGCTGATCCGCATAACGCGATGCTTTGCCATTGAAGCGGGACGGGTTTGCCCATACTCAGGGCAGGTCGGTTTCCGCAAGGAATTGAAAGGGAATCCGTCATCCGCCTTTACAGGGGGATGAACCGGAACTGCCCCCGCAACTGTAGGCGGCGAGGATCCGCGCGACAATGCCACTGTGGGAGAGCCCATGGGAAGGCTGCGCAGACCCAGTGACCCGCCAGTCAGGAGACCTGCCGACTCCTGTAACCAACTTGACCCGGACGGGGCGTCCGGGGAGGCGAGATATGATTTTGACCCGCAGATGCGCCACCGCATCCCGTGCCGCCAGCCTGCGCCAACCGCGCCGGGCCAGCTTTGTGCGTCGCGGTTTTCACGCTCTCCATCCGCTCCATCCCCCATCCCCTACGGAGATCCCGGATGCGATATTTCCCCAATACCCGTTTCTCGATGACCGCTTCACTGGCCGCGCTCTGCTTTGGCATGCCTGCTTTGGCCGAGACCGGCTACCCGCTGAAACTGCAGAATTGCGGGCTTGAGCTGAGCTTTGACAAGGCGCCGGAAAGCGCTGTGACGGTCGGCCAGGCGACGAGCGAGATCCTTTACACGCTGGGACTTGGCGACAAGGTCGCGGGCACTTCGGTCTGGTTCACCGAAGTCCTGCCGGAGTTCAGAGAGCTGAACGACGGCATCGAGCGGCTGGCGGATAATGACCCCTCCTTCGAGAGTGTTGTCGCGAAACGCCCGGGGATCGTGACCGTGCAATATGAATGGCATGTCGGCCCGCAAGGTATCGTGGCGACGCGCGAGCAATTCGCCGATCTCGGCATTCCGGCCTATGTCCTGCCGTCCGACTGCATCGGGAAGGACAATACCGCAGGTTCGGACGGCACCCGGCTGGAACCCTATACGATGGCGGGGATCTATCTCGGCATCGAAGAGCTGGCGACGATTTTCAACATCACCGACAAGGGCACAGAGGTGGTCGCTGACCTGAAAGCGCGCGAGGCGGCGGCGGTCGCGGCGGCGAAGGCGCTTGATCTGAAAGAGGCCTCGGCGGTGTTCTGGTTCTCGTCGGCCGAGATGGATATCGACCCCTATGTTGCCGGAAACGGCGGTGCTCCGGCCTGGATGATGGCGTCTCTGGGGCTGAAGAATGTGGTTGAAAGCCCCGAGGAATGGCCGGTCGTGTCCTGGGAAACCATCGCGCGGGCCAATCCCGATGTGATCGTGATCGCACGCATGGACCGCCGCCGGTTCGAGGCGGATGATCATGAAAAGAAACTGGAATTCCTGAAGTCTGATCCGGTGGTAAGCCAGATGGAGGCGGTGAAGAATGGTCGCATCGTGATCATCGACGCCCATGCAATGGACCCGTCGATCCGCAATATCGTGGCGCTGGAAGAGCTGGCGGCGGCGCTGCCGGCCTTTGATCTGAAGTGATCTGCCAGAGATGAAACGCCCGGCCACCCCTGTTGCGCTTGCCACCCATGTCGCTTTGCGCGCCATGGCGGGGGTGGCTATCCTGGCGCTCGCCGTTCTGACGGGCGTGATCCTTGGCGAGACGCCGCTGCCCTGGTCGACGGTCTGGGCGGCATTGGCGAATAATCTCTGGAATGCCGGGCTGCCGGTCGATCCGATCGATCAGGGCATCATCTGGGCCTATCGGGTACCGCGCACCCTGGTTGCCGCCGGATGCGGCGCGGGGCTGGCGCTGGCAGGTGTGGTTTTGCAGGCGCTGGTCAGAAACGCGCTGGCCGATCCTTACCTGCTGGGCGTCTCGGCGGGGGCCTCGACCGGGGCGGTGGCGGTGACGATCATGGGCGTCGGCGCCGGGGCCATCGGGATTTCCGGGGGCGCTTTTCTGGGGGCGGCTCTGGCTTTTGGCCTTGTCGCGGCCCTGGCCCGCGCGGCGGGCGGCGGCCCTGCACAGATGGTGCTTGCGGGCATTGCCGGATCGCAGCTTTTCAACGCGCTGACCTCTTTCTTCATCGCGAAGTCGGCCAATGCCGAACAGGCGCGCGGCATCATGTTCTGGCTTTTGGGCAATCTTTCGGGCGTGCGCTGGCCCGATGTGACACTGGCTTTGCCGGTCGCGGTCGCAGGGTTTCTTGCCTGCCTCTGGCATGCGCGCGCGCTGGATGCGTTTTCCTTTGGCTCGGACGCCGCCTCATCACTGGGGATCGCGGTGCGCCGCGTGCAGATCGTGCTGATCGGCGCGGTGACCCTGATGACCGCGACGATGGTCAGCCTTGTCGGCTCCATCGGCTTTGTCGGTCTGGTGATCCCCCATGCGGCGCGGTTCCTTGTCGGCCCGCGTCACGGGCGGCTGATCCCGGCGGCGGCCCTGACCGGGGCCGTATTCCTGATCGCGGCCGATGTGGTCTCGCGCATGCTGATCCCGGGCCAGGTGGTGCCGATCGGGGTGGTCACCGCGCTGGTGGGCGCGCCCGGCTTCGCGCTGATCCTGATCCGGGGGAGGGTGCGCGGATGAAGATCGCGGCGCATGATCTTGGCTGGGCCGCGCGCGGGCGCCCGATTGTCGAAGGGATCACCCTGGAGGTTGCCAGTGGCGAGACGCTCGGGCTGATCGGGCCGAACGGGTCCGGGAAATCGACGCTGCTGAAGCTCTTTGCCGGGATCGCGGCGCGGGCGCGCGGCACGGTCAGCCTGGACGGCACGGCCCTGTCGCGCATGAACCGGCGCGATATTGCGCGGCGCATCGCCTTTGTCGAACAGCAGGCCCAGACGACCGAGGCGCTGCGCGTGCAGGACGCGGTAGAGCTGGGCCGCACGCCCTGGCTCTCGCCGCTGGCGCCTTTTGGTGCGCAGGATGCCGCGATCTGCGCCGAGGCGCTGGCGCGTGTCGGCATGGCAGACATGGCCACGCGGTCCTGGACCACCCTTTCAGGCGGCGAACGTCAGCGTGTCCATATTGCCCGGGCCCTCGCGCAGCGCCCGCAGGTCATGCTGCTGGACGAGCCGACCAACCATCTTGATATCCATCATCAGCTGTCCCTGTTGCGGCTGGTCTCAGACCTGCCGGTGACTGTGGTGATCGCGCTGCATGATCTGAACCAGGCGCTTGGCTGCGACCGGCTGGCGGTGCTGGAGGGGGGCAGGCTTGCCGCCCTTGGCCCGCCGCGCGAAGTGCTCAGCGCCGACCGCCTTGCCCACATTTTCCGCGTCGGGGCCAGGACGCTGACCGACCCGACCGATGGTGTCACGCAATTCCGTTTCCACTGCCTTGAGGATCAGCCATGAAATCCGCTCTTGCCGCCCTTTTTCTGATGATCGCCACGCCCGCGCTGGCCGAAACGCATGAGGTGGAGATGTATAACCGGTCGGAAAACGGCCCGATGATCTATGAGCCATCCTATCTGAAGATCGCCCCGGGCGATTCCGTGCGCTTTATCCCGACCCAGCCGAGCCATAATGCCGCGACCATTGATGATATGATCCCCGAAGGCGCCACGCCGTTCAGATCGAAGATCAATGAGGATTTCACTGTCACCTTCGATGTGCCGGGCGCTTACGGGATCAAATGTTCGCCGCATGTGGCGATGGGGATGGTGATGCTGATCCATGTCGGCGATGTGGCGGAAACCGTATTGCCCGAGACCCTGCCGGCACGTGCACGTGAGCGGTTCGAGACGATCCTGTCCGGAATTGAGAAGTGATCAATCACGATCTCGCTGAAGAGATCCGTGACTACTGGTCGCGCCGCTCGGAAACCTTTGACCAGGCATTCGGCCATGCGATAGCGCCAGGGGCCGAGGCCGCTGCCTGGGCGCAGCCGATGCGCGATCACCTGCCGCCCGCACCGGCGCGGATCATGGAACTGGCCTGCGGCACCGGCGAGGTGACGCGGCTGATCCATGATCTGGGCCATGAGGTCACGGCGCTGGATTTTTCCGAGGCGATGCTCGCGGTTGCACGCGCGAAACATGCGGGCAAACCGCAGCTGCGCTTTGTGCTGGCCGATGCGCAGGTCACGATGGAGCCCGATGCCAGTCAGGATGCGATCCTGTGCCGGCACCTGGTCTGGACGCTGACCCGGCCGGAAGAGGGCTTTGCCGACTGGTTTCGGGTGCTGAAACCCGGCGGGAGACTTCTGGTCTATGATGGTGACTGGGCGCAGCCCGCGCGTTCGGGCCGCTGGCCGGCGCGGGTGCTGGCGCTGTGGGAACGATTCTCGCCCGACCCATTTTATGACGGTGCGATGGGCGCGCGCCACGCCGCGATCATGGCGGGGCTGCCTTTCGGCACCGGCCTGCGCTTTGAACTGCTGGTGCCGTTGCTGGAAAAGGTGGGCTTCACCGCCATCACGCGCCATTCGCATGAGCCGATTGCCAGGGCGCAACGGCGGGTCAACGGGCTGCGCAACCGGCTCAGAACCCGGGTTTATGACCGCTTTATCCTGACGGCGCAAAAGCCCGGCTGAGAGCGGTGGGGTCAGCCCTGGGGGTAAAGCCGTTCCGACCGGTCGAGATGCTTTTGCATCCGCTCTGCCGCGAGATCGGGGTCCTGGGCCGCGAGCGCATCGGTGATCGCCTCATGTTCCGCAAGCGTCACCGTCTCATGGCCCGACCAGTGCAGAAGCGTGTTGTGATGTTTGAAGAGCCAGCCCAGCATCGCATGTGACAGCGCCGTGATCACCGGATTGCCAAGGATCGCGGCCAGCGCCGTGTGAAAATCGATATCGGCGCGCATGAAAGCCGCCGTATCGCCAAGCGCCGCACGCTGCAGGCCGACCAGCCCGCGGAGGCGTGCCACATCTGCGGGCGTCGCCTTTGTGGCGGTCATCCGGGCCAGCCCGGTCTCGAACAGCTTTCGCGCATCGCGCAGATGGCCGAGATTGCCCGGCTCTGCCGCGATCAGAAGGCTCGCGATATCATTGATCTGATGCAGTGCCAGATCCGGGTTCAGCGGATTGACGCGGCTGCGTTCGCCATGAGAAATCGTGATCAGCCCCTGGGTGTGCAGCTGCTGCAGAGCCTCGCGCACGGCGGGGCGGCCGACACCCATCCGCGCCATCATCTCGCGCTCGGAGGGCAGGGCATCGCCAGGACGCAACTGACCCGAGGCGATCATGGCGCGCAGTTGCTCGACCACCGAATCCGACAGCTTGCGCCGTGCGACCGGCGCAAGAGAAAGATCGGAAGATCGCGGTTCTGGCTTCATGGCGGCCCTTAAATGGCGCTTTGGTGGACGGATGTTCCGGCCCGGTGGCATGATGATATAATGACCCGGGCGGCAGGGAAAGCACAGCCTGGTCAGAGCCCCGCAAAACGGGTGAGAAAACCTGTTTCCCGATCCATGTCAGAAGCGGTTTCGAGGCGCGTGCCGGAACGGAGAACAGCAGAATGAAATTTGCCGTCATCGGGCTTGCCTAATTCGGGCGGTTCGATGCCGTCTTGCTGTCGCGCCATCATGACGTCACCGCGGTCGATGTCTCTGCAATCCCGGCGGATCGCCGCACATTGCAACAACTCCTCCTTCGGCTATGACGTCTATTGTCTGCCGAAAGATACCAAACAGCTTTTGACCAGGTATTCCGAGGTGCCGCAGAATCTGATCACGGCGATTGTCGATCCCAACAGGACACGCAAGGACTACCTTGCGGGGCTGACCATTGCGCTGAATCCGCAGGTGGTGGGTGTCTGCCGACCGGTGATCAAAAGGGGCTCTGACAATTTCCGCGATAGCTCGATCCAAAGCAGCATGAAGCGGATCAAGGCGAAGGGGATCTGCGTCGTTATTTTCGAGCCGCCGCCGGAGGGGCGCGCGTTTTTCGGATCGAAAGCCGAACGCGAACTGGAGGCTTTCAAGCCCGGATCTGATCCTCGTAAACCGCCGGACGCCCGAGCCTGAGGACCTCCGTGAAAAGGTCCTGACCCGCGACCCCTGACGATGCCGAAACCGTCTTTGGCTGTCTGGAACTGGCCTGCGCATTACAGGCGGGCGTGGCGGTAAGGCTCGTTCATTTCGTCGAACAGCCGGATGCCGCACGCGCGACGACCATGTTTGAGGCGGGAAACTTCCGGTGGAATGCCGGGATCTTCCTGTTCCGCACTGCCGGCCTTTCACCGTCCATGACGACGGGACGCCGCTGACGGAACATCAGTCGGTTTATCGGCCGCTCGGTTCGAGCCACCGCAATTGGCCAGGGCGCGAAGAGGTGAGGACAGGAATAGATCCGGACAGGTGCGGGTTCCACAGCCTGCCCTGGCCAATTGCGGCGGATCGCCCTCATCGCGCTTGCGGCAGCGGGGCGGCGCCTGACATCAGAGTTGCGGTGCGCTGCTTTCGCCAAAGCCATGCATACGCCGCGACCATTGCATGGCGACCATAAAGCCCTTGGTCGAAGGCAGCATCACCAGAGCCAGGGGGATCACGGTCAGCGAAACGATCAGGCCGACGATGCCCGGCGTCAGGTCGGTATAGCTGAAGAGACCGTGGATCATGAACCCGGCGATATGGCAGATGATCAGCATGGTGATATAGGCCGGGCCGTCATCGGCCCTTTGATGCCAGAGTTCTTCGCCACAGGCCGGGCATTGCCGTACCACCTTGAGATATGACGAGAAAATCGCGCCCTCACCGCAGGCCGGGCAGCGGCACATCAGGCCACGGCGGATCGCCTGTTTCAGCGGGCGTTCAGGAAGCTCTGCGGCGGAATGCGACGTATCGGTCATGCTGTCCTCGGGTCACGGAAGCCTGCGGGCGCTGCTGTTGGCCCGTTGCCAATGATGTAGGGCAGTTTCATCATAAAGACAAGATCCCGGCAGTGTATGGGTCTGCGACGGAATGACCCATATATTCAGCCGGGATTGTGCGGATCGCGGCCCTTTGAGAGCCGGTGATAGGTGTCTCGATGTCTGGTCTCCATCCTGAGATGGAAAAGCGAACTGCGGGCACGCGCGGGGGCAGGGCGCCTGGGGCCGGGATGGCGTCGCCAGGCGCGCCAGAGGCGGCGCAAAAGCTCAGACACGCTGGCTCCAGAGCTGGCCATAGCGCTCCATCTCCCGATGTAAAAGGGCACCGTGGCGGTCATACCAGTCGGTCACCGAGGTGAATTCACGTATATGCGCCTTGCCGCCCGATATTTCGACCACCGGCCAGTGTCCGACCAGGGCATTGGAAATGCCGAACAGGTCATCGCCCCACCAGCGCGCGGGGCCGAAGACGTGACGCAATCCCCGCCCCGATTTCATCGCTGCCAGCACAGCATCCGGCGCGGTGCTGTCTGCGGCCTCGGCCGACGCCTTCCACAGATCCAGGATAGCGGCATATTGCCATGAGACCGAACTCCACTGGCCCGGAAAACGCGCCTCATATTCGGCATGAAACCGCGCCGGTTCGCGAAAGTTCACCTCGGGGGCTGCAAGGGCAGGGTCGTCGAAATCGGGGAACTGGAAGATCGCGCCTTCGAGGAAGTCCGGCGAAGTATGGGCGATGATGCGGTCGTGGAAATCCAGCGTGCAGGAGAGGATCTGGCCGCGAAACCCCTGGCGGTAAAGCTGTTCGCAGATCGGCAGAATGTAATCGGGATAACAGGTGTCGAGGCAGACGATCTCTGGCCCGCCCGACAGCATCCGCCGCACCAGCGGCTCAAAATCGCTGGTGGCGGGGTCGAAAAAGAACGGCTCATCGGTCATGCGGATCCCGGCTGCTGCAAAGGCGGCAAGGTATGTTGCGATCGAGGGCAGGCCGAACACATCATCCTGGGCGCAGATCGCGGCAGAGCGAAGCCCGGGGCGATTGCGCGCCAGCCAGTCGACGCCGGTGACATTATAGATCGGGTGGACCTCGGCCGGGGCGATGAGTGTTGTGGTCTCGGGGCTGAGATCGGAGGGCAGCAGGGTCGAGGCGAGCATCCCCGTCTCCTGCACCAGGGGCGCCGCACCGGGCCAGGTGTCACCTCCCAGCATCATGAGAAAGCTGACACCATCGCGCCGGATCAGCTTTTGCGCGCCGACCCTCGCACGGGCCGGGTCATATTCATCGTCGAACGCCATGATTTCGACCGGCAGCTGGCGCCCGCCAATGCGGATCCCGCCCGCCGCGTTGATCCATTCCGCCCAGAGCCGGCTTCCATCCAGACCCGGCTGCCCCCAGGCGGCGACCGGGCCGCTCAGGGGGCCGAGAAAGCCGACCCTTACCCGGTCTTCAGCGGCCCCGGCGGCGCGCGGCCAGAGCCCGGCCGTCAGCGCGCTGACTGTAGCGCCCAGGGTGGCGGTGAGGATGTTGCGGCGGTTCGCGCCGCCAGGGCGGGGGCTTTTCAGCATGGCTGTCCGTTTCGGGGCTGCCGGCATCAGGGCAAAGGCCCGGTCTCAAGTCAAGTAATTTCACGCTCAGGAAACTGGCTGCTGGTTATGCTGCGGAAATACCGGGCGGGGCCTAGTCTGGCTCTGACGAAAACACCGGCGCGAAATCGGCAGGGGCGAGGGTCGCATCAGCATCATAGCTGCGGATTGTCTCAGGCGTCACGGTGACGATGGCCGGGCCGGCATGGCGGACCTCAAGCTTGCCCTCAATCGCGCGGACCGCCATTTCCACCGCCAGCCGCCCCTGCAGAACCGGGAAATCCGAAGGGGCCGCCAGGATCTTGCCGCGCAGAATGCCGCGATGCACGGCATGGGTCATGTAATCCGAGACGATGCCGATATCGTCGCGCCCGCGCGCGCGCAGGATCGACACCGCCGCTTCGGCCATCGGGCCGGAGCCGACGAGGTAATCGGGCCAGGGCGCGGCCTCCAGCACATCCTCGATCAAAAGCACCTGTTCTTCGCGTCCGGTATCACCATGCCGCACCGTCGTAATCCGGGCGGAACTGCCCGCAAGCGCGGCCCGGAACCCCTCATCGACGAAACGCACCCAGCCCGCGCCTTCCGGTCCGGGAAACCAGGCGACCGAGACCGGGGCACTGCCTTTCGGGTGCCGCCCTGCCAGCGCGAGACCGGCGGCGGCGCCCATCTCGCGCCAGGGCACGGAGGCCTTGGCGCTGATGCCTTCGGGGGCGATGTCATTCACCGCGGCGATCACCGGCATGGTCCGGGCGATCCGGGTCAGCGCCGGCGTCATCCCGTCATAAGACACTGTGCCGATGATCAGCGCATCGGCCCCGGTGGCCACGCAGGCCTCGGCCTGTTCGATCTGGCGCGCGAGATTGGGATAGCCGCCGGCCTCATAGAGGGTGAAGCCGACACCGAGGCGCCGTGCCTCTTCTGCCATGCCGTGATTGACGCTGAGCCAGTAGGAATCCTTGAGATGCGGGTAGAGGATGCAAAGCTGCCAGGGCTGAGCGGCGTGATCCAGCGGCTGATAGCTGAGCGGATGGGTCGGGCTCGCGTCATCCATCGGGCGGTCATGAACCAGAAGGGACCAGGGTGCCCCGGTCGGCTCGGCGCGCAACGCGCCGAACAACCCGCTAAGGGCAAAAATCACACCTGTCATGGCGATGAGGGCGGCTGTCGGACGGGTCATATGCATTTTTCGGATGGCCTCGCGGCGGTTACGTGCCAGTTTCGGCGCAAATCCCAGGCAGGGAAAGAGGCGATTCAGGTGATGCAGGGCGATCTGGCGGCAAGCGGGGGCAAAGGGGGCAGGGGGCTGGGCTCCCGGCTTCTGATGGCCTTTCTTGTCATCACGGGCCTGCCGCTGGCGGCGGCGCTGATCGGCTGGCTCGAACTCAGCGGCACGATCCGCGCCCAGGAAGAGGCCAGCGAGCGCACGATTCCTGCTTTGGCCGGGCTGCGCGGCTTTGCCGAATCCAGTGCCCGTATCGTGGCGCTGGCCCCGGAACTGGCCTTGGTGCAGACCGAGGCCGAGCGGCGCGAGCGTACTGCTTGGCTCTTTGATCAGGTGGATGTGCTGAACAGGCGGCTGGCGCCCTACAGAAACAGCGACCGCGAAGCGATCGCCGGGCTTGAGATCGCGATCCGCGATCTGCGCGGTGCGATTGGCGTGCTGGATCTGGTGGTGCAGCGCCGCATTCTCGCGCGGCTCACTCTGCGCCAGCATATCGGCGAGGGCATCGCCGCCGCCGCCGAGCTTGGCGGTATTGCCGATACGATGGTCGCCAATGCCGAAGCCGCCGCATCGGCGACGATTTCCAGCCTTTACGAGATCGGCCCCGCTGGCGGAGAGGCGGGGTTTGCCGCCCTCGACAAGCTGATCGAGGTCGATCTTTTCCAGCTGAGCCTGATGTTCGAGATGCGCGCCCATGCCTCTGAACTCGGGCTTTTGCTCAACCGACTCGCCACCGTGCCGGACCGGCCCTCAGGCGCGATCGAAGAGCTTGCGGGGCTGCGCCGGGTGATGGAGGAACGCCTCGCCATCGTTTCGCGCCGGGTCCAGACGATTGCCGATCCGGTACGGGCGAACCGGGCGCTGGCGCTCTTGACAGTGATCCGCGCCGGGGCACCGCGCACGCCTGGCGCCAGGGCGCGCGGCGCCCCGGATATACTGGATGCGACCGCTGCGGTCCTGACGCTAGAGGGCCGCATCGCCTCGGCCGGGGATAGCGTGACCGAGGCGGTGGGGCGGATCGACAAGAGCACCGGGGTGCTTGCGGCCTCGGTGAGCGCGCGGGCGACCGAGGCCGGGACGGGCGTCCTGTCGGCGATCCGCTATGCGCAAAGCCTGCAGGCCTGGGGGGCGGTGACCGCGCTGATCATCTCGCTTGCGGTGTTCTGGTTCTATGTGCGCGGCAATATCTCGCGCCGGCTCGACCGGTTGTCCTTGTCGATGACGCGCCTGGCAGGGGGCGCAATCGGCGAGGAAATCCGGCCCCGGGGTCAGGATGAGATTGCGGCGATGGAACGCGCGGTGGCGGTGTTCCGCGCCCAGGCGATCCATAATGACGCGCTGGAGGAGGAGCGGGCGCGCCACCTCGATGAATTGCACCGGCACCGGAATGAGTTGCGTGACCTCGTTGACGAGCGGACCCATGCCCTGCGCGAAGAGGTCGCGGCGCATGATATCGCCCGGGAAAAGGCCGAAGCTGCGGATCGCGCGAAATCGGAATTCCTCGCGATGATGAGCCACGAGATCCGCACCCCGATGAACGGGATGCAGGGGATGATCCGCTCGCTGCCGCGCGACGGGCTGACGCCGCAGCAGCTTGATCAGCTTTCGGCGCTGGAGCAGTCTGGCGAGCGGATGATGGGGATCCTCGGCGATATTCTCGATTTCATCCGGCCAGACCGCGATGAGGCGCGGGCGGCCAGCGCCGGTTTCTCACTGCCGGATCTGGTTGCGGATGCGGAATGGCTGCTCAGGCCGGTGGCCGGGGAAAAGGGGCTCGCGCTGCAGATCACCCTGGCGCCGGATCTGCCCGGCCATGTGACCGGGGATCGCGGGCGGTTGCGGCAGATCCTGGTAAACCTTCTCTCAAATGCGATCCGATATACGCCCGGGGGCCATGTGGCGCTGGCCGTGACCGCGACCCCGGCGGGGCCTGGCCGGGTGACCTTGCGCTTTCGGGTCAGTGATACCGGCCCCGGCATCGCGCCTGAGGCCCGCGAACGGATTTTCGAGCCGTTTGAGCGTGGCGAGGCACCCGCTGCGCGGCAATTCGGCGGCACCGGACTTGGGCTCGCGATCTGCCGGCGCTTTGCCGCACAGATGGGAGGGCGGCTCTGGCTGGAAGAGGCGGCCCCGCCCGGCGCGGTTTTCGTGCTGGAGCTGGAGCTGCCAGTCGCCGCCGCGCCGGCGCCCGCGCCTGTGACGGCTCCGGTCGATCTGCGGCCGCTGTCGCTGCTGGTGGTCGAGGATCACCCGATCAATCGCATGGTGGTGGCGGCGATTCTTACGCCGCTGGGGCATCGGTTGCAGATGGCCGAGACCGGGCTGGCGGCGGTCGATCTGGCGGCGGCGGGCGATTATGACGCCGTGCTGATGGATGTCGATCTGCCCGACATCTCCGGCACCGAGGCGCTCAGGCGCATTCGCGCGCTGCCTGATCCTGCCCGGGCTGACGTGCCGGTGATCGGGATCTCGGCCCATATCGCGGGCCGCGAAACCGAGGCGAGCCTTGAGGCCGGCATGGCGCTGATGCTGGCGAAACCGCTTTCCCCGCAGCGGCTTATGGCGGCGCTGGCGGATGTTTGTCGCCAGGGTGATCCGGTTTTGCAGGGCGCGCTGGCCGATCTGCCGCCCGATGTGGTGACCGAGCTTGCGGGGCTCTTTCTCGGCCGGCTTGACCTTGCGCTGCCCCTGATCCGCGCGGCAGCGGCGCGCGGCGATATGGCCACGCTCGCGCGCGAGGCGCATCAGCTGGCGGGTGCTGCGGCGAATTTCGATCTCGCTTCCCTGACCGGCTGCCTTCAGGAGATCGAGCGTGCCGCGCGGGCGGCTGGTGATCCGGGACCGGCGCTGGAGCGGCTTGGCGCGCTAGTGGCCAGGGCGAAAACTGCGATGCGGGCGGATCTGGCGGCCTTGTCGGCTCAGTCCAGCGCGGCGGTGAACAAATAGCCTTCGCCATGCGCGGTGGCGAGGATGCGGGGGCTGCGCGGGTCATCGCCAAGCTTGACCCGAAGCCTTTGCACCAGCACATCGACGCTGCGGATATTCACCCCGCTGCGGCGGGGCGAGATGGCCGATGCCAGCCGGTCGCGGTCCAGCACAAGGCCCGGAGCGGTGACAAAAACCCTGAGGAGTTCATATTCCGCGCGGGTCAGGGGGATCACGGCCCCCTCAGGCCCGGTCAACGCACGGGTCGCAAGGTCAAAGGTAAAGCCTTCAAACCGCAGCGATTTCCGCTCCAGCAGCCGCAGCGCCTGGGTGCGGCGCAGAAGGTTCTTGATCCGTGCCAGCAACTCGCGCCGGTTGAAGGGCTTGCAGACATAATCATCGGCGCCAAGTTCCAGCCCGATGATCCGGTCGACCTCATCGGTACGGCCCGAGATCAGGATGATGCCGATCTCCGAGCGCGCGCGCAGATCCCGGGTGATTTCCAGGCCATCGCGGCCCGAGAGGTTGATATCGACCAGCAGAAGATCGGGCGTGTCGCTGGCGAGCAGATACTCGGCCTCTTCGGCGGTATCGCATTCCGAGATCCGGTAGCCGAATCCTTCGAGATAGCTGGCCAGCGTTTTGCGGGTGACCGGCTCATCCTCGACGATCAGGATATGCGCGGGCCGCGGACGCGGGCCTTGTGACGCAGATCGGGGGCTGGCGGTCATCTCGCTCCTGGCCGAAATAGGGGATAGTTCTTTCTGTTAACAATCTTTCACAATTTAATCCAGTCTGTTCATCCTAAAGGGCTTACCTGGTAACAACCTCTGGCTAGCCTGAGGGTCAGGAGAGGCCGAACCTCCCGACCACAGCCGCAGCGGGAAAACCCGCGCGGGCCTCACAACAGGGAAAAACCAGATGACCAGAACCAGCCGCCTGTCGCGGTCGGCAAGGCTTGCCCTTGCACCGATCTTTGTCGCCGCCAGCCTTGCAGGCGCGGCTCAAGCCGCAGATTCCTCAGACCCGATCACCATTCCGATCCATAACTGGTCCAGCCAGATCGTCATGAGCCATGCCGTGGGTCAGATCTTCGAAGGCATGGGCAATTCCGTCGAATATGTCTCGACCGACAGCCAGGCGGTCTATGAAGCGATCCGGCTGGGCGATGCCGCGCTGGAGGTCGAGGTCTGGGAGGGCGCGTTCGGCGCTTCCTTCGACGCGGCGGTGGCGAAAGGCGGCATCCACGAGGCCGGAAACCACAATGCGGTGACGCGCGAAGACTGGTGGTATCCGCTCTGGACCAAAGAGGCTTGCCCGGGCCTGCCCGACTGGGAGGCACTGAATGCCTGCGCCAGCGCCTTTGCCACGCCCGAAACCGGCGAAAAGGGGCGCTTTCTGGGTGGACCGGTCGACTGGCTGAAGCATGACGCGGAAAAGGTCGATGCGCTGTCGATGAATTTCACCGTGGTCAATGCCGGCTCGGCGGCGGCGCTCTGGGCGGAACTTGCGGCGGCGGAAAAGGATAAGACGCCGATCGTGCTCTTCAACTGGACCCCGAATTTCGCCGAAGCCGTCTGGCCGGGTGAATTCGTCGAATTCCCGAAATGGGAACCGGGCTGTGACACCGATCCGGCGGTCGGGCTGCATGCCGATAAGGTCTATGATTGCGGCAACCCCGCAGACGGCTATCTGAAGATCGCCGCCTGGGATGGGATGCCCGAAAAATGGCCGGCCGCCTATGCCGTCTTGCAAAAGGTCAGCTTCACCAATCCGCAAATCGCGGAAATGGCCAAGCTGGTCGATGTCGACGGGATGGAGCCGGAAGATGCGGCGGCCGCGTGGCTGAGCGCGAACGAGGCCATCTGGAAACCCTGGCTGGAATAAGCCCACAGGCTTTGTGACCCAAGGATAGCCTCTCAGGCCCGCCCCCGTTCTGGCGTTCAGGGGCGGGCTGCCTCAGCCCGGAGACCCGTATGACCGATTTCCCGCCCCGCCCCGCTCCTGTCATCTCCTGCCGCAATGTCTGGAAAGTGTTCGGACCCCGCCCCGAGGCCGCGCTGGCGGCTTTGCGCTCTGATCCGGGCGCGCGCCCCGAAGGGCATGTGACGGCGGTGCATGATGTCTCACTCGATATCATGCCTGGCGAGATGCTGGTGGTGATGGGGTTGTCGGGGTCCGGGAAGTCGACACTGGTCCGGTGCCTGTCGCGCCTCAATGAGATCACGGCGGGTGAGATCCTGATCGAGGGCCAGGATATCGGCAAGCTGAACGAGGCGGCGCTGATTGACCTGAGGCGCCGCAAGATGGGCATGGTGTTCCAGAGCTTTGGTCTGCTGCCGAACCGCAATGCGCTGGAAAACGTGGCATTTCCGTTAGAGATGCGCGGCCAGCCCCGGGCGGCGCGGATCGAGCGCGCCCGCGAAATGCTGGCGCTGGTGGGCCTTAAGGGCCGCGAGGGCTATTTCCCGCGCGAGCTGTCCGGGGGCCAGCAGCAGCGGGTCGGTATCGCACGCTCGCTCGCGGTCGAGCCGGATATCTGGTTCCTCGACGAGCCGTTTTCGGCGCTTGATCCGCTGATCCGGCGCGAAATGCAGGATGAATTCCTGCGCCTAAAGGGGATGCTGAAAAAGACCATCATCTTCATCACCCATGACTTCGACGAGGCGCTGCGCCTTGCCGACCGTATCGCGATCATGAAGGACGGGCGGGTCGAGCAGATCGACACGCCGGGCCGGATCGTGCTGCAACCCGCGACAGATTATGTCGCGCGCTTTACCGCCGAGATCGACCGCGCGCGGGTTTTGCATGTTTCGGGCCTTGCCGGCCCGGTGGCGGGCCGCGCCATCGAGGGGCCCGCGCTGCCCGGGGGGCAGACGCTGCGCGACCTTGCCCGCCGGCTGGTCAATGACAGCCGCGACTGGATCCCGGTGGCGGATGGCACCGGCCGTGTGACCGGTATGCTGGAGCGCCGCCACGCCCTTGATATCTTGCTGGGCGAAGCGGCATGAGCATGGTGGACCGGATCGACCTTTCTTCGTCTTCGCCCCGGCCGCATGCCGTCTGGCTGATGCTGGGCCTTGCAGCCGTGCTGATCCTTGGCCGCGATCTTCTGCCCGCAGAGCTGCTGCGCTTGCCGGATTGGCTGGTGGTGCCTTTCGCGCATTGGATCAACGCAGGCTTTGCCTTTCTGCGCGATGATCTGGGGCTGATGCAGGTCACCCGCGCCTTTGCCGCCATGCTGGAATGGCTGCTCGATGTGACGGCGAATATCCTTTACGGCAAGAACCGCTGGCCGAGGCTTGGCCCGCTGCCCTGGTCGGTGGTGGCTATCTCGATGGCGGCCCTTGGCTGGTGGCTCGGGGGATGGAAGCTTGCCGCGCTTGCGGGGGGCACATTCGTCTGGATCGCGGTTATGGGCCAGTGGCAATGGGCGATGGAGACACTTTCGGTCATCGTGGTTGCGGCGCCGTTCTCGGTGCTTGCCGGGCTGATCCTTGGCATTATGGCCTGGCGCTGGACGGCGGTGCAGCGGGTGCTGAACCCGATCCTGAATGTGGCGCAAAGCCTGCCGCATTTCGCCTATATGATCCCGGTTGTGGTTTTTATCGGGGTCGGCCCGAAAGCAGGGGCGATTGTCACCATCATCTTCTCGGTGCCGCCGATGATCCGGATGACCGGGCTGGGCCTGCGCAAAGTGCCCGAAGAGGTGATCGAGGCCGGCCGCATGTCCGGTTCCACGCCCTGGCAGCTTTTGACCCGGGTGCGGATCCCGACGGCGCGCAGTGACATCCTGATCGGTGTCAACCAGGTGATCATGCAATGCCTTGCCATGGTGGTGCTCGCAAGCTTCATCGGCATGCCGGGGCTGGGGCAAAAGCTTTTGCAATTGTTGCAGGCGCTGAAGATCGGGCTTTCGGTCGAGATCGGCATCACCATTGTGCTGATCGCGGTGGTGCTTGACCGGCTGAGCCGGGCCTGGGCGAAACGCCAGCCGCTGCATCACGCAGAGGGGCTGTCCTGGGCGCGGCGTCACCCGGTTCTGCTGGTCTGGGCGGTTGCGATTGCCCTGGCCTTTGCCCTGTCGCTGGTCTTTCCGCTGCTGGCCCAGGTGCCGCGCCGCGACGCGTTAAGCATTGCGGCCCCGGTCGATGCGCTGGTGGACTGGCTGATCCGGCTGGTCGATCCGGTCACGACCTGGCTGCGCTGGTTTCTGATCACCTGGGTGCTGATCCCGCTGCGCGATGCGATCCTGTGGCTGCCCTTCAGCGCGGTGCTGCTGGCGGTTGCGGCGGCGGGCTGGGCCGTCGGCGGCTGGAGATCGGCGCTGGTCATGCTGGGCTTCATCGGCGCCATTGCCCTTTCGGGCTGGTGGGACCGGGCCATGATCACTGTCTATATGGTCGGCTTCTCGGTCTTCCTGGCGACGCTGATCGGCTTTCCGCTGGGGATCTGGGCATCAGCCTCCGAGACCCGCGCGAACCGGGTGCTGCTGGTCTGCGACTCGCTTCAGACCTTCCCGAGCTTTATCTACCTGATCCCGGTCGTGATGCTTTTCGGCGTCAATGATGTGGCCGTGGTGATGGCGGTGGTGACATTCGCGGCGGTGCCCCTGGTGCGCTATACGATCGAGGGGCTGCGCGGAGTTGCGCCGGAACTGATCGAGGCGGCGCATATGAGCGGCACGACAAGGCGACAGATGCTCTGGCATGTGCAATTGCCGATGGCGGCGCCGGTGATGCTGGTGGGGGTGAACCAGTCGGTGATGTTCTCGCTGTTCATGGTGATCATTGCAGCCTTTATCGGCACCCAGGATCTGGGCCAGGAGCTGCAACGCGCGCTTTCGGCCAGCGATGTCGGCAAAGGGATGGTTCTGGGGCTGGCGGTTGCCTTCCTTGGCCTGGCGGTCGATCACCTGATCACCCGGCAGGCACAGCGGATGGGGACGGGGGCAGGCGGCTGACGCCGCCCCGCTTTCCGCTTGCTGTGCCAGGCGGATGTCAGCGGTCGCGCCGTGACACCGGTGATGCGGATAAATCAGATGGTTGCGAAGCGGCGGGATTGCGCCGCTTCGGGGGCGGGCCTCGGGACGGGCCAGGGCAGAGGGTCAGCTCTGGCTGCCGAACCGGCGCCAGGCCCAGGCCAGCGCCGCCATCACGGTGATGATCAGCCCATAGGTCAGCACTGTCGCATCCAGCCCGATCCGGGGAATGGCAAAGCCGGCCGCGACCACCGGCAGACCAAAGGCCAGGTAGCTCAGCGTGAACAGGGCGGCAAAGAGTTTGCCGCGCTCATCCGGCGGGCAAAGCGGCACGATGGTCCGCAATGAGGCATAGAAACAGGTGCCGAACCCGGTGCCCGCAAGTGTCAGCGCGATCAGGTAAAGCGGCAGCACCCGGAGCCAGATCCCGGTCAGCGTCAGCGCTGTGCCAAGCGCCAGGGCGAAGGTGCCGTACAGCATCACCTGGCGCGGCGTGTACCGGCGGGCAATGAAACAGGCCAGCGCGCCCATGCCGGACAAAAGCGTCACGACCAGCGCCTGGGTTACAAAGCTGGTGATCCCGAAAAACACCGAAATCACCGGCGCGCCCAGCGAGAGATAAAGTCCTCCGGTCGCCCAGCCGGCAATGATGGCGGGCGTGCTCTGCCAGAAGGCCGCGCGGGTCTGCACCGGAATGCCCACCTGCGGACGCAAGGATTGCAAAAGTCCGGCATGACGCGGCGAGGTCTCGGGCATTTTCCACACGAGCGCCGCAAACCCCAGGCAGATCAGCGCGATCGCAAGAAAGACATCAAGGCGTGCGTCAATGGCATGTTCCATCACCACACCGGCCAGAGGCGCACCTGCTGCCATACCGGCCAGCGGGATGACCGAATTGCACACCTGAGCGAGGCCCGGGCGGTTCGCGGGTTCAAGATCGGTGACGGCGGCTGAGGCCGAGGTCAGCAACAGCGCGCAGCCAATCCCCTGAACCGCGCGGGCGATGAACAGACCCAGCGGCCCGGTGGCCAGAGCAAAGCCCAGCATCGAGCCCGCCAGCAGCACGAAGCCAAAACTCAGCACCGGGCGCCGCCCGATATGATCCGAGGCCGAGCCGCCGGTCAGAAGCGTCGCCAGCAGCACAATCGCATAGACGGCAAATATCGCGGTCAGCGTCGTGGCGGAGAACCCCATCTCGCGTTGCAGCACCGGGTAAAAGGGCGAGGGCGCGCTGGAGCTGGACATCATCACCCCTCCCGCCAGTGCCGCAATGATAAACCCCGCGCGGCGGCGGGAGGAGCTGGCAGGGCCCGGCTGGGCGGAAATTGTCATGGGGGGCTTTCGTGGACGTCTTCAGGGGGGAGTGGCCGGGCGGGCCTTGATGGTTCGATATTCTTCGAACGGATTTCTACTGACAAACCTGCAACTGTTCAACTATATTCGAACCATGGCCGATCAAGACAGTTTCACACCTCTCAGTCTTTACCACCCGCCCGGCGAGGATCTGGTCCTGACCGATATCCTTTTCGCGCTCAGCGACCCGGCGCGCCTCGAGATCGTGCGCCAGATCGCCAGCGGCGCGCTGGAAATGGCGCATTGCCATCTCCAGAACCCGGATGCGCCGAAATCGACCAAATCGCATCATATGAAAGTGCTGCGCGAAGCGGGGGTCATGCGCAACGAACCGGCAGGGCGCGGGCGGCTTCTGAGCCTCAGGCTTGAAGATCTCGACCGGCGGTTTCCCGGGCTGATGCGGGCGGTTCTTGCCGAAGATCCGGGCTGATCCCTGCGGCTTACGGGTCTTTTGGCGGCTGAATGGATTTTTAAGGACGGGCAGTCCGGGCTTTGACGGTCACAAAGATTGACCACAGCCAAAGCCTGCGCCTATCGTGAGCCCATGATCCCGGATCCGCGACGGGCCGGGAGAAACCATCGCACGGAAACCATCGGAGGGCTGGTTCGCTTTGCCCTGGATTTTCTGCCTGCGCGGCCGCCGCCATCGAAAGGGCCCGGTGCTGTGAGTAGCAATGTGCAATCCGTCAGGCACAGCGAGGATGTTCACCACCAGGCCACGCTGTTGCAGGCCTGGGAACAGGATTACATCCAGCTGCATGCCGGGGCCTTTACCGGCTCGCTCAGCACCTTCCGGCTGGGCGCGGCCCGGCTGTTTTCGGAACGGATGAACCGATCGGTCTTGCAGACCGGCGCGCTGCCGGCGGGGCGGCTGGCCTTTGGCCTGCCGGTCAGGGCAGGGGGGCGCAGCTGCATCTGCGGTGAAGAAGTCGGGCCGAACAGTCTTCTCGTTTTCTCCGGGCGGTCGGGGTTTGAATTCCTGTCGCCCGATATATTCGAATTTCTGGGCATCGAGATCGATGTGAACGGCTTTGCCGATCCGGTGTTCGAGGCGATGTTGCATCAGCTTGATACGGTCCTGTCCTCCGGGCGCCGCAGCCTGCCGATAGCAGGCGCCCGGGCCGCCAAGCTCGGGCGGCTCCTGCACGGGATCTTGCATGAAGAGGGGCTCGATCTCAGGCTTGAGGAACTGCCGGCTGCCGCCACTGCTTTCAGCCGCGGCCTTGTGGGCTGGATCCTTGACATGTTGCAGCCCGCCGGCACCGGTGAGCCGGGACGCAGCACCATCCGGCACTGGGACACGATCAATGCGATCCGCGATCTGGTCGCCGATGGCCAGACCTGCCCGGTCTCGGTCGCAGAGCTGACGGTCGAGCTGGGGCTGTCGCGCCGCACCTTGCAGAATGCCTGCCAGGAGGTGGTCGGCCTCAGCCCGGTGCAGTTTCTGCGCGCGCTGCGGCTGTCAGAGGCGCGGCGGATGCTGCAAACAGACCGTCCTGTAACCGAAGCCGCGACGCAGTTCGGCTTCTGGCATCTCGGGTATTTCTCGCGCGATTACCGGCAGATGTTTGGCGAATTGCCCTCGGTCACCCGTGCCGCTGCGGCGCAGGCCCGCCGGCGCCTCGTGTCTGGCCGATGACGAGGTCCTGTCACGACCCGGGTTTCGGAGCATTTTTCGCCTTCGGCAGCGCAAAAGCAGAGGTGGAGATACGCGCAGCGAACATGATGAGAAGTCCGCTGTTCAGTTAGGCGGATCCTGAGGCGCGTCTCCCGTTTCGCAGGATCCGGCAGATGCAGAGCGACCCGCGGGCGGGCCTGGATGTGGGGTAAGGCACTCTGCACCGGGTCCGGTCGCCCTTGGAGCAATGTGTGGCACCCGGGGGCACCGGAAGACCCCGGCTGAACCGGGGCAGGCCAACAAAAAGCAGGGACTTGTAACAGAGGTTGCATATAAAGCGCGAAGGCCCAGCCTGTCATGCAGGAAGACGCAGGGAAGGGCTTTAATGCGCGGCCGCACCAGGTCGTCAGAATGCGCCTGTTGGATTGCGTCCTTCAACAGAACAAGGCGTTTACTCAGCGTGTCGCGGGACTCGGTTCGGAAGATGATGTCGTTTCGGTTCCGCCAGGTCAGCGGCGCACAGCCCGGGTCCCGCGCCCGTAGCCCGATCCTTTCATTCCAATTATCAGGGGCTGGCTGGAGGCGGATCAGACCATGCCGCAAAAGCAGCGGCATACGGCGCAGCGGCTGTTTGACCGATCGGGCATGAGTTAGTGGCGGGCGGGAGTGTGCCGGTACTGTGGTCCGGAGCCGGCACATTCCCGCGCGAACTCAGTTTCGCCATGGTTTCGCCGTGTGACGGACACAGGCGATCCCCAGCTCAACAGAATGATCCATCGACACATAAACCAGTTTCTTGCCGATATCGCCTCAACCCAGAGAAGGGCCCGGAGAATGAGAACTCAAGGGATTATCCTGCTTCTGACAGCGGCCGTTCTCGGTGCCTGGTTCATGGCCACCAGCTGGGGCGCCTGACGGCTGTCTCGAAATCTGCCGGCGCAGGATGGTCACGCATATCCCTGACCTTGGTATGGGGGCATGACGAAGACCGCATGACCTGACTTCATATCTTTTACGTTCAGGCTGTGCTATTGTGGTTTCGTCCGCAGGTATTCCCTGTGGCGTCATGGAGGTACCGACATGGGCCCCGACAAAGCTGCTGCGACTTCCCTCAGATCCATTTTTGACGAGCCCTACGACCCGCCAGGCTGGGGGATGGGAAAGCTATATGGCAAGCGCCCAGAGGAGCCACCGAACAAGAGCGAGATTGAGAACATCATGCATGACTACTCGAAGCGCTTTGCACCACTGATGTCAGCACGATCACAGACGTGATATCCGGTTGGCCTGTCATCGCAGGGGGCGCATGAAGAAACCCTCCGGCGAGGGCGGGCTTGTCAATCACCGTCTTCTCAGGGCCTGCTCTGCCCCGGGCCGCGGAGAGAAAACGGACCATTAAGAATGGAGCGGTTGACCGGCAAAAGACTGTCGCCCGACAATGGACAGGTGCAGGGCTTCGCCTGCGGCTTTCGGGTCAGCGGCCTGAATTTCAGAGCCTGCCGCGCCTGAGAACGTGCCCGGGCGCCGGCGGGACGGGGCCACTTCATTGCGAAGAAAGGCAGGCAGATTCAAGTCAGATCACCTGGCAAAGATCCGGAAGGCGGTTCTGCAAGGGCTTATCTCAGATCGAGGGCGCCGGCATCCTTCAGCAGGGGTGTAATCAACACGACCGCCTCGGTCCGGTTGCGCACATTCAGCTTGGCGAAAATGCTCTTGGTATGGGTCTTCACCGTATTGATGTTGATCCCGAGCGCCAGTCCGATTTCGTGATTGGGCGCCCCTGATCGCATCAGCATCAGCACCTCCATCTCGCGCGGGGTTATCCCCGCCGCGCGCAGCCGCCAGGGAAGCCTCATTTCAGCTGCGGCAGCGACGGCTGCCGGGACGGGTGGGGCCGCGCAAGACAGCGGCACGGCCTCTTTCAGCCCGACCGACCTGATGTCATGCCGCAGCCGGTCAAGTTCATGGTCGGGCTGCGCGACCAGACCGGCCAGCACCGACCGGCAAAAGAGCTCTGATGCGGTGCGGCTCTGGATCTTTGCCGTTGCAGATAAAGTGGTCAGCAGCCCCTCTGGATCGCCCCCGAGCAGGCCGGCCCGGGCCGCCCGCGCCAGTAAGACACCAAAGGGCTCCCAGATCTGCCAGATATCGGGGCCAAACCGCAGACGCGCATCGCTTTCCTGCCGCAACACCCTGCCAAGCCCATCCTGCGCCGCAGAGACATCGCCCCCACGTAAGGCCCGGTCTGCAGCTTCAATACTGAGGCGGAACTCCATGCGCAGATCCTCTTCCTCGATCGCGGCACGGTGGAAGCGGCGAAGAAGCGTTGTCGCCTCATAGTCACGGCCCTGCTGGTCATAAAGCCGGACCAGGCCGACCACGGGTATGAGCTTCCTTTCCCAAAGACCCGGAACCTGGGTATTCTCACTTTGCAAGGCGGCCAGCCACAAGGCTTCGGCATTGGCAGCATCACCCGTCATCTGCGCGAGCTGCCCCTGCAGCGCGGACGGGAGTGCGACCATATAAGAGGTATCACTGAAGTGTTGCCTTGCGATGGTCATGGCCATCGCAAGCACCCTTTCAGCATCTGCCAGCCGACATCTGTCGAGGTAGGAAATGCCGGCGATGCAGAGGGAATGCACCTGCCCCCAATGGCAGCCGAGCTCATCATATATGGTATGTGCGCGCCAGGTCAGGCGTTCGGCACGTTCAAGATCTCCCTCATGCAAAGCCACATAGGCATGGATCGACAACAGGTCGACCTGGCCAAAAGGAAGGGCATCAAGCCCGTCATCCGGGATGGCATCTATATGTCGGCGCGCGGCCACCATATCGCCGCCATAGGCCCCGATCAGGGCCCGCATCAGATCGATCCGGCCCGTAATATTCATCCGCGTTTTTTCAGGAGCCTCGTCCAGGGGCCCGCGGTCATGATGGCCCTGCGCCAGCGTCTGCAATATCTGCTCTGCCTTCAGGAACTGGCGCAGATTTATATAGCGCCAGACCATCAGGAACATGAGCAGCGGCCTGGCTTCGCGGCTTTCGCGCGGCAGTTGCGCCATCCAGTGCGAATAGGTGTCAAACCGCCCGTAGCTGAGATAGTCGAAGGTGCAATAGCCTTCAATCAGCGCTGCCGCCTGTTCGGGGCGGTTGGCCCGGAAGGCATGATGCACAGCATCAAACGGCATATTGGCGCGGATGAACCATTCCGAGGCGCGCAGATGCAGGGCCGGCAGCTCGGAGGGCGCGCGGGCCCGCAACCTGGCCTGCAGGAATTCGCGAAACAGCTGATGATACTTGTACCAGCGGTGCGCCCCTGCCATTTCAGTCAGGAAAAGCTGATCGCTTTCAATCCGGGCAAGGATCGCGGCCGAGCCCTCCTGTCCGGTCACCGCATCGCACAGCTCTGGTGTCAGCGCCTCCAGCACCGAGGTCAGTTCCAGAAACTGGCACAGTGGCTCTGGCAGGCCGGCGATCACCTCGTCGAGAAAATACTCCGCATATTCGCGCTGACTGCCGGCGGGTGCGCTGCGCAGGAAACTGCTGTTCGGGGCGTTTTCAATCAGCGAGGTCAGTCGCAATCCCGCAGCCCAGCCCTCGGTTGACTGCTGCAGGATCCTTGCCTCTTCAGGCGACAGATCCTGCCCTATGCCAGAGCGAAAGAAGGACTGGACTTCGTCCTCCGAGAATTGCAGCTCGCGCGAAGACAGTTCCAGCAATTCTCCGGCGAGCCGGTAGCGCCCCAGCGGCAGGGCAGGGCGGTTACGCCCGGCGACCACCAGCGTCAGGTGTTCAAATCCTGCTGCAAGAATACGGGTTAATGTCCGGGTTTCGGCATCTCCCTCGATCAGATGGAAGTCATCGAGGATGAGTGTCAGCCGGATCTGGCCGCCTGCCGGTCCGGCTGCATCCCGCAATCGGGCCAGCAGGCGCATATCAGCATCCGCCCCCTCATCGCGCGTCGAAGATGTCGTCTCGTCGGGCTGATCCAGCCGGTTCATCGAATGCATCAGGCAATCTGCCAGCGGCAGATGCTCGCGATGCCGGTCAGAGGCGGCATACCAGGCAACCGGCTGGCCGTCCGCGCGCAGCGCATGGGCCCACTGGCTCAGCAGGCTTGTCTTGCCGGAACCCGCCGGCGCATGTACCACCACCAGCCGATAGCGTCCAAGGTCACGGGCATGATTGCTCAGGCGGGGCCGGTCCAGCAGCCCGGAATGCAGCCGGGGCGCGGTGCTGTTTCTGTCGCTGAGCCCTGTAGGTGTCACTGAATGGCTGCCTCCCTGTCGTCTCACACTTTCGGGTGAGAGAAGATTTTTTGCAAGGCCACCCTTTGGGATCATGTGTCGCAGATCAGGTCTGGCTAGGCTGTCCGCCATGCTGTGACGCGAAAGATCAAGTGAGGCGACTGAAGTGAAACTTGCGGAATATGTCGGATATGATGCGACCGGGCTGGCCGAACTGGTTGCCCGTGGGGATGTCTCTCCCGCAGAGCTTCTTGATCTGGCACTGGCGGCCGTCGAACAGGTGAACCCTGCGCTGAATGCGGTGGTCCATACTTTTCCTGAGGAAGCCCGCCGTTTCATCGATCAGGATCTGGGGGCCGGGCCGTTCCGCGGGGTGCCGTTCCTCCTCAAGGATCTGACGCAAAACTATGCTGGCCAGCCGACCGGTGCCGGAACGCCGTTGCGCAATGGTCACCAGCCCGCAGAGGACACCGAGCTGGTGCGTCGCTACAAGAAGGCCGGCTTCGTGACCTTCGGCAAGACGGCTGTGCCCGAGCTGGCAATGGACTGGACCACGCGCTCGCGTCTTCATGGCGAGACGAACAATCCCTGGAATACCGCACATACTGCCGGCACCTCCAGCGGTGGCACGGCGGCGGCTGTGGCAGCAGGGATCGTCCCGGCGGCGCATGGCAATGATGGCGGCGGATCGATCCGGGTGCCGGCATCCTGCTGTGGCGTCTTCGGGCTGAAACCGTCGCGCGGGCGCAATCCGGCCGCACCGGCCGGCGAGACATGGGATGGGATGCTGGTCGAGCATGTGCTGACCCGTTCAGTTCGCGACAGTGCCGCGATCCTCGATGCAACTGCTGGGCCAACGGCGGGCCAGTTCTACAACAGCCCATCGGGTGGCAATTTCGTCTCTGAACTGCGCCGCGATCCCGGCCGGTTGCGGATCGGCGTGCTGACCGATGCGCCTTATGGCGCACCGACCGACGGGGATTGCCTCGCTGCCGTTGAGGACGCCACCCGGCTGCTGAACAGTCTTGGTCATGATTGTGCTCCGGCCAGCCTGCGGCTGCCCGAAAACGGCTGGCCGGGCTTTGAAGCCTATATCCTGACGGAATATGCGGCAGATATGCGGGTTGAGGCAGCCCAGCTCGGGCGCGCGCTGACCGAGGCAGATTTCCCTGCAACCCTGAACGAGATGATCGCGGCCGGAAATGCGCTCTCTGCCGTCGATCAGCGCATGGCAACCGCGGCGGTGCATGGCGTGGCCCAGGCCGTGAACCGGATGTTTGACGGTTTCGACGTCATCCTGTCGCCGACGCTGGCCCGCCCGCCATTGCGTCATGATGAATTCCCCCATGATGTGGACATGCGCGAGCACTACCGCTTTTACCTGTCCTGGATGCCCTATACCCATATCTACAATATCAGCGGTTCGCCGGCGATCTCGGTCCCGCTGCACTGGAACGCCGCCGGGCTGCCGGTCGGTGTGCAATTTGCTGCCGCCCCGGCGCGTGAGGATCTGCTGATCCGCCTTGGCAGCCAGCTGGAAACCGCCCGCCCGTGGTGGAACCGCCGTCCGGCCGTCTTTGCCGCCTGAAATCAAGAAACGCCAACAGGGAACCCCGATGTCACATCCTAACAGCCGTAAGCGCCTGCTGACGCTTTCGTCGGCACTGAGCCTCTCTGCCATCCTTGCTGCCGCACCTTCACTCGCGGATGAGATCACGCTGGCGCGTGGTGTCGATGCCGACAGCCTTGATCCGCATCGCGCCAGCACCACCCAGTCACTGCAAGTGACCAGCATGATCTATGACACTTTGCTGACCATGGCGGCGGATGGATCCATCCATCCGGGGCTGGCCAAGGGGTATGAGGTCTCGGAAGACGGGCTGACCTATCGCTTTGCGATCCGGGACGGTGTCGCTTGCCACGATGGCAGCCCGTTCGACGCGGCCGCCGCGAAAATCAGCTTTGACCGGGCGATCAACCCCGAAACACTGAACCCCAATCTCTCGGCCTGGGGCCCGGTGGTGGCAACGGCGGTGGAAGACGACAGCCTGGTGGTGACGCTGAGCGAGCCTTACGGTCCTTTCGCCTCGTTCCTGACCAGCATTCAGGCGGGCTTCCTCTGCCCCTCGGCGCTCTCCGGGGGCGAGTTCACCCCGATTGGTACCGGCCCGTTCAGGCTGGAAAAATGGGTGCGCAACGATGCCATCGTGCTGACGGCCAATGAAGCCTATAGCAATGTGCACCCGCTGGTGGAAAACCCGGGCCGCCCGCATCTCGACCGGGTGACCCTGCGGGTGATCCCCGAGGCTGTGGCCCGGATGGCAGCGCTGCGCTCGGGCGAGGTGGATATTGTCGAACCCTCGCTGGAAGAGGCGGTCGATCTGAAAGATGATCCCGATTTCCGCGTCTATGCGGCGGAGTATTCCGGCCAGCAGGTGCTGGCGGCCTTTACCTGGCGGGTCGCCCCGCTGGACAATGCAGAGATCCGGCGCGCCATCGGCATGGCCCTGAACAAAGAGGCCTATGCCGAAATCGCCTATGAAGGGCTGGTATCGGCCACGAATTGCACCGTCGCCCCCAATCTCTTTGCGGTGGATCAGGAAAAATGTGCCGAATGGGGCGTTTCCTATGATCCTGATGCGGCCCGTGCGGTGATGGAGGCTGCGGGTTATTCCGCCGCCAATCCGCTGAAAGTGAACCTGCAGGTCCACAAGCTGCCGGGCTTTGACCAGATGCACCAGATCATGCAGCAGGACCTGGCAGAAATCTATGTCGAGGCCGAGATCCAGACGCGTGAGGTCGCAGCTTTCTTCGACTTCATGACCCAGGAAAACCTGAAGACGGATATCAAACCGACGATCTGGACCATGGGCATGTCCGGCGTCGATCCCGATTACATGTATTTCCTGTGGAAACAGCCCGGCTTTGTCAGCATGGGTGTCAATGACACGCTGGATGCAATCCTGGTTGAGCAGCGCAGGCTGACCGGCGAGGCCCGTGCGGCGAAAGTGCAGGAAGCCGAAGAATACCTGCTGAGCAATGGCTATGCCGTGCCGCTGGTTTCGCCCGGCTGGAACTGGCTCATGGCTTCTTCGGCCAGGGTTGAGGGTTTCAAGCTTGGCCATATGGTGTCGCTTGTCTTCAACGATGTGACTCTGGCCGACTGACGGACAGGCGATCTGCCCCTGCGCGTCGCCTTTCGGGCGGCGCGCCAGTTGTTTTCTCAGGCTTCCCTCACCCCTTCCGCGACGAAAGTGACCGATGCTGTTTCTTGTGCTCCGACGGCTGCTGATTGCCTTTGCGACCATCCTTGTGGTGATCGCATTGTCGGGTGTGCTGATCCATATCGTGCCCGGCGATCCGGTGACGGCGATGATGGCACAGTCGGTCTCGGCAACCCCCGAGGCGATGGCCGATATGCGCAGCCGTCTGGGACTGGATCTGCCGGTCTGGCAACAGGTGCTGCACTATGTCGGCAATGTGCTGCAAGGTGATCTGGGCACCACGATCCGGGGTGGCGAGCCGGTGGCGGAACTGCTGCTGCTTCGGCTGCCGAATACTTTTGCACTTGCGGCGGCCGGGCTGTTCACCGCCCTGCTGATCGGCGTGCCGCTGGGCTTTATCGCCGCGCTGAACCGCGGGCGTGTGACCGATATGGCGATCATGATGATCGCGGTGCTAGGGGTCTCGGTGCCCGGCTTCTGGATGGGGCTGGTGCTGATCCAGGTCTTCGCGCTGAAGCTTGGCTGGCTGCCGGTCGCCGGATCGGGGCTGCGCGGCATCCTGCTGCCCGCGCTGACGCTGGGTCTGTGCTATGCCGCGCTGATCGCGCGAATGACCCGCTCGGCATTGGTCGAGATCCTGTCGGAAGATTACATCCGCACCGCCCGCGCCCGGGGCCTGCGTGGCTGGCAGGTGCTGCTGGTCCATGCGCTGAAACCGGCGCTGATCAGCATCGTTACCGTGGTTGGCCTTGTCTTCGCCTATCTGATGGGTGGCCAGGTGGTGATCGAAAACGTGTTTTCCTGGAACGGTATCGGGCGGCTGGCGGTGCAGGCCATGCTGGAGCGGGATTACCCGATGATACAGGGATTCATCGTGGTCTTTGCCACCTCGGTCGTGGTGATCACCGCGCTGATCGATATTCTTTACACCCTCCTTGATCCCAGAATGCGGAGACGGACATGACCGCCATTCCGGCCCCAAAACGCATGAGGCGCAGGGTTCCCCCCGGGCTTTGGCTGGGCGGAGCGCTGTTGTTGCTGCTGGTTGCGGCAGCGCTGCTGGCCCCCTGGATCGCGCCCTATGAACCGACGAAGATGGGCGTTGGAAAGCGGCTGCTGGCGCCGAATGCCAGCTTCCTGTTTGGAACGGATGAATTTGGCCGCGATCTGTTCAGCCGTGTTCTCGCCGGCGCGCGGCTCTCGCTTGGCATCGGCGCGGTGGCGGTGCTGTCCGGGCTGGTGATCGGTGGCACGATCGGCCTTGTCGCAGCCTTTGCGCCTGGCTGGCTCCGCGCGGCGCTGCTGCGGGTGGTGGATGTGCTCTACTCTTTCCCCGACACGCTGATCGCGCTGTCGCTCGTCGCCTTTCTCGGGCCGGGCATCGGCAATGCGACACTGGCCATCGCGATCTCACTCGTCCCCTTTTATGCCCGGGTGAGCTATGGGCTGGCCGCAGCCGAGGCCGCACGCCCCTATATCGAGGCGGCGCGGCTGGGCGGGATAGGTCACACGAGGCTGGTGCGGGTGCATGTCATGCCCAATATCGCCCAAAGCCTGATCGTGATGGGCAGCCTTGGCTTTTCATCCGCCATTCTTTCGGCGGCGGGCCTCTCATTCCTCGGGCTTGGCGTGCAGCCGCCCTCGCCGGAATGGGGCGCCATCCTGTCTTCGGGGCGCAACTACATCAGCAAAGCCCCCTGGATCCTCATTTTCCCGGGGCTCGCCATCGTTCTGACGGTCATGGCGCTGAACCTGATCGGTGACAATCTGCGCGATCTGATCGATCCGCGCCAGCGGGGGCGGACATGAGCGCGCTCGAGATCCGTGACCTGACGGTCACATTCGGCGGCAGCACAGACGCGCTGACGGTTGTAGATGCCGTGAGCCTGACGGTTGCTCCCGGTGAAATCCTGGCTCTGGTCGGAGAATCCGGCAGTGGCAAAAGCATGACCTCGCTTGCGGTCATGGGGCTTTTGCCGCAGGCGGCACGGGTGACAGGCGGCATTACCGTTGGCGGTGCTGCGGTAAGCGGACTTGGCCGCCGGGCGCTGGAGGATCTTCGGGGCCGGCGCATGGGCATGGTGTTTCAGGAGCCGATGACCTCGCTCAATCCGGTGCTGACCATCCGCCGTCAGATGACCGAAGGTCCGCGCCGCCATCTCGGGCTCGGACGGGCTGCGGCAGAAAAACTGGCCTGTGACGCGCTGGCAGAGGTTGGCATTCCCGATCCTGTGGCCGTGATGGGACAATATCCCCACCAGCTTTCGGGCGGCATGCGGCAGCGGGTGATGATCGCTTCGGTGCTGGCGCTGAAACCGGCCCTGCTGATCGCGGATGAGCCGACCACCGCCCTTGATGTCACGGTGCAGGCGCAGGTACTGGATCTGCTGGTTGCCCTGAAGCATCGCAGCGGTTCGGGTATCCTTCTGATCACGCATGATATCGGAGTGGTGGCGGAAACCGCTGATCGGGTCGCCGTGATGCAGCGCGGCCGCATCGTCGAGACCGGCCCGGTGGATCAGGTGCTGTTTGCACCGCGACACGACTATACGCGCAAACTGCTGGCGGCCCATCTGGATGTGAATGAGGCGCTTGCCATGCGTGCCGAAGAGCGGAAGACTGATCCATGACCGAACCATTGCTGCGACTTGAAAATATTCGCCGCACCTTCCGAAGCGGATCGCGTGTGGTCACAGCCGCGGGGGGCGTGTCCCTGCATCTGGCGGCGGGCGAGACGCTGGGCATTGTCGGCGAAAGCGGTTCCGGGAAATCCACCATCGGGCGCATCGCGACCGGGCTTGAAACGGCCGATGCAGGCAGGGTGCTGATTGATGGCGCCGAACCTGCCCGGCTGCGGGGGCGCGCGCAGCGGGCGGTCCTGCGCAAGGTTCAGATGATCTTTCAGGACCCCTATTCCTCGGTTAATCCGCGGCTGACGGTGGGAATGCAGGTGGCCGAGGGGCTGACCGACCGCAAGAGCCTGGGGCGCGATGCCCTGCGCGAGCGTCTTTCAGAGCTTTTTGTTGATGCCGGGCTGGAGCCTGGCCATATCGACCGCTATCCGCATGAGTTTTCCGGTGGTCAGCGCCAGAGGGTCGCCATCGCCCGCGCTCTTGCCCCCGAACCCCGCATGATTGTCGCGGATGAACCCGTCTCGGCACTGGATCTGACCGTTCAGGCCCAGATCATTGACCTGATGATCCGCACACAGGCACGGCGTGGGCTGTCATGGCTGTTCATCTCGCATGACATCTCAGTGGTGGCGCGGCTTTGTGACCGGGTGGCGGTGATGTATCGCGGGCGCATTGTCGAACAGGGACCGGCAGCGTCCGTCATCCGCATGGCCGGACATCCCTATACCCGCAATCTGCTGGAAGCGGTCCCACGGCTTGATCATCGCCGGACCGGCGCGAAATCGGCGCCCCATATTCTGCCAGAACATGGCGACGATGATCAGTTTGAGGAAGTGGCGCCCGGTCACCTGGTAAGGCGCGGTCGCTGAAGCGCGCCCGGCCCTTGTGCGAGCCGCTTCATCATAGTCTGGAATGACGCTGCCTGCGGCGTGAGGTCAGGCCGGGGCCTCTCCCGGCGGCTTCGCCAGGTTCATCGGATCAAGCGGCCCGAGGAAGCTTTCAAGGAAATGATAGCACGCCCGGCGGGCCGCATCACGCGAAAGCATGGTGGGGTCGATGCCCTGCTCCAGCCAGAGCCCGTCACTCAGCGCGATGAACAGAACCGCGACGGAATGGGCATTGACGGTGAGGCCGCGGCTGCTGGCGGTTTCTGTGACGGCGCGGGCGACCTGGAACAGAAAGTCCTGATAGCGGGCGCGGTGGACATTGCGCAGGGCAGGGTTATTGGCAATTTCCCCCCAGAGGGCAAGCCAGATCCGCAGGCTGTCGGGGTTGAACACTGCGGGCGCGAAATTGGCCTCGACCAGATGTACAAGGCCGGAAGTCTCACCACGAAGGGCGGAGGCGTCAGGCGCTACCGCGCTGGTAAACCTGTCATACATCGTGGCATAGCAGGCCGCGAGCAGCCCGTCTTTCGAGCCGAAATGATGGTTGATCAGCCCGCGTGAGACCGCGGCCTCGGCACAGATATTGTCAATCGTGAAGGCCGTGATGCCGCCGCGTGCAAGGCAGGCCAGCCCGGCTTCAACCAGCATGGCGGCGCGGGTCTCACTGGAATAGCGTCGGAAACGGGGGCCTTCGGTGCTCTGGGTCATTCCTGCCGGGGGCGGCAGCCGCCCCCGTCCTTTCAGCTATGGTTCGGTCCGGACATTCAGCCGGCGGTGAAGCGGGTAGGGTCCGGGTGCCCGTCCGCCAGAATGACCGGCTTCAGCCCGGTGTCGTGAATAGCAAGATAAGGCTCGAAACAGATGAAGATAAAGCCGCCCGACAGTTCCATCAGATCCTCCATCCTGTTGAAGATCTCTTTGCGTTTCGCAATGTCCTGTTCGGTCAGCGAGGCCTGGTAAAGCGTTTCATACTCCGGGCTGTTGAAGAAAGACCAGTTATATATGCCGATCTGATCGGGGCGGAACCAGACCAGATTCTCGGTAGGCTCGATCCCGCCGGCGAAATTCATGAGCACAAGCTCGATTTCCTTGTACCCCTCGCCGGCGGTCTTGTCGCCAAGCGCCCAGTAAGCCGCGTCCTCACTGGGCTGGATCTCGATATTTATGCCGACCTCGGAAAGGCTGGCCTGGATGATCTGCGCGGTCGAAAGCGAGGTCTGGTCTGTCAGGCAGTAAAGCTGCAGAGTGATCCCTTCGGCGCCGGCCTCGGCCAGCAGGGCGCGCGCCTGGTCAGGATCGCGCGGATCATAGATGTTCTTCGCGCGCCCATATTGGCCGCCCGATTGCACGACGCCGGTCGCGCGGCTGGTCAGCCCGTCATACACGCCCTCGATCACCGCCTCGCCATCATAGGCCAGCTGGATCGCGCGCCGCACCCGCTCATCCTGCAGCTGGGTCGCATTCATATTGATCGTCAGCCAGGCATAGCGGGTCGAGGGCGACTCGATCAGGCTGGCACCTGCGGGCGGCGCGGCCTTGAGGCCGGCAAACCCGCTGACCGCGAGGGCCGAGAAATCGAAGGCATCGGCCTCATAGGCCAGCAGCGCCGCCTGGTCATCGGTGACGATGTAGAATTCCACCCTCTCGAACGCGGGCGCTTCCAGCGGCCAGTCCGGGTTGCGGCGCAGGGTGATCTTCGCGTTCTGCTCCCATGTGTCGAACAGATAGGGGCCGCATTGCGCGGGAAATTCGGTGGTGAAAGATCCGCCCGCCGCCTCGGTCGCCGCTTTGCAGACCAGATGACCGCCGTAATAGGGCAGGGCGATCACTTCGAAGGGCCGGAAGGCGTCTGTCAGGTGGATGATGCCGGTCTTTTCCCCCGTCACCTCGACGCGATCGAGTTTTTCAAACTGATAAGCCCAGGCGCTGTCAGAGCCTGCCAGGCGCTCGAAGGAATATTTCACATCCCCGGCGGTGACAGGGCCGAAATCGCCGGTCCATTTCAGCCCGTCATGCAAGGTGAATTCCAGCGTGGTCGGGCTGGTCCATTCGTAACGGCTGGCGGCATAGGGGGAGACCGCCTGAACCTCGCGCATGTCGGGCAGCCGCACGAGGGTGACCGTGCAGCAGCGTTGCAGGATGTCGTCTATTGCGCCGAGCATGTTATAGGGATCAATGGCCTGAAAATCGCCGGCAACCCGCAGGCGCAATGTACTGCCGGATTGTGACCAGGCGAGGTTCGGGATCCCGGCGGTCAGGGTTGCCATAAAGGCGCCACCGGCTTTCAGAAGGCTGCGGCGATCGGTGCTCCAGGTCATGATGTCTCTCCACTGTCGGTTTTTGTTTAATTGGCCCGGGCTGCGGGCAAGTCAGGCAAATCAGGGACGGCGAGATGGCAGCTGACAGACCGCCCCGGGGCGATTTCACGCAATGCGGGGCGCGTTTCGCGGCACAGGGTCATCGCCCGCGGGCAACGGCTGTGGAATTCGCAGCCTTTCGGGCGCCGCAGGAGGCCGGGGATCTCTCCTTTGATCGCCAGATCGGCGCGGCGGCGGCGCGGATCGGGATCGGGCTCAGAGGCGATCAGGCTGGCCGTATAGGGATGCGCGGGCCTCGCGAAGACCGCTGCGGCAGGCCCGGTCTCGACCAGCCGACCGAGATAGAGAATAGCGATGCGGTCGGCGGTATTACGCACCACCGCCAGGTTGTGGGTGATGATCAGAAAGCTGACGCCGCGGCTTTCCTTGAGATCCGAGAGCAGGTTGAGGATCTCTCCCTGGATCGAGACATCAAGACCCGCTGTCGGCTCATCCGCAATGACCAGAGCCGGATCAAGCGCCAGCGCGCGCGCCACACTGACCCGCCGGGCCTGGCCGCCCGACAGTTCATGCGGATAGCGGTCTGCCATGGCGGGCGGCAGGCCGACGCGCGCCAGCATCTCCTGTGCGCGCGCCTGCCTGTTGGCGGGGGGCGGGCCATGGATCACGAAGGGTTCGGTGATCAGGTCACCGATCCGCATCCGGGGCGACAGCGAGGCGACAGCGTCCTGAAACATCATCGCGGTCTCGCGCCGCAGCCTGCGTATCTGAGCGGGGCCGACAGCCTCGCCGTCAAAGCGCAGCTGGCCGCCGCTTGCGGGCACAAGGCCAAGCATGGTGCGCGCAAGGGTGGTCTTGCCAGAGCCGCTTTCGCCGACGATCCCCAGCGTCTCGCCCCGGTTCAGGGTCAGCGTGATGCCGTTGAGGATGTTGATCACCGGACGGCGAAAGGGCAGCAGGGCCGACAGGAGATCGCCCGGCAGCGCCATGTCGACGCGCAGATCGCTGACCTCGTAAAGCACGTTCATGGCGTCACCTGATGGCACAGGACCGCGTGGCTTTCGCTCAGCCGCACGCGCGGGACGGGGTGGGCACAGCCCGGGGCTGCCTGCGGGCATCGGCTGGCAAAGGCGCAGCCGGCGGGCGGTGCCGTCAGATCGGGCAGGCGGCCCGGAATCGTGGGCAGGCGCGCGACCGGGCCCTGAATATGGGCCGGATCACAGGCGATCAGCGCGCGGGCATAGGGGTGGCGGGCAGTGTGGTAGATTTCATCGGTGGTGCCCTCTTCGACAACCTCGCCGGCATACATGACATAGACGCGGTCACACAGCTCTCCCACCACGCCCAGATGATGGGTGACGATCACGATGGAGCCCTGATACTGTCGGCGCAATTCGCGAAACAGGTGGATGATCTGTGCCTCCATCGTCACATCCAGCGCGGTGGTCGGCTCATCGGCAATCAGCAGATCTGGCTGCATCATCAGCGCCGCCGCAATGGCCGCGCGCTGGCGCATGCCGCCCGACAGCTCATGCATGTAGCGCCTGAGCACGAGCTCCGGGTCGGGGATGCCGACGCTTGCCAGCATGGCACGGGCACGAGCCAGCTTTTCCGCGCGTGACACGCGTGCGCGATGCTGGAAATCGACCAGTTGCTGGCCCAGTGTCAGCACCGGGTTGAAGGCGCTCATCGGGTCCTGGAAGATCATCGCCACCTTGTCGCCGCGCAGCTCGCGCCGCCGCGTCTCGGTGGTGGTGATCATATCCTCCCCTCTGATCCGCAACTCGCCCGAGAGGGTGGCGCCAGGGGCCGGCAGGCCGATCAGGGCCGAGGCAAGCGTGGATTTGCCGCACCCGCTTTCGCCGACGATGCCGATCACCTCGCCGGCCCGCGCCGTCAGGCTGGCGCCGCGCAGGGCCTGGACCGGCCCATAGGACAGCCGCAGGCCGGTGACTTCCAGAAGGGCACTCATGCCTGCCTCCGCTTCAGTTTCGGGTCAAGCGCATCGCGCAGGCCCTCGCCCAGGAAAGTGAAGCCGATGGTTGCCAGAACCAGAGGAATACCGCCCGCGATCACCAGCGTCGGCTGCTGCCGGAGCGAGGTATAGCCGTCATAAAGGATGTTGCCCCAGGAAGGCGTTGGCGGTTTGACACCAAGGTTGAGGTAGGAGAGCCCGGCCTCAAGCATGATGACCACCGGCACATCCATGGACAGCACGATCACCAGCGGTCCGACCACATTGGGCAGGAGATGGCGCAACAGGATGCGCGCAGTCGAGGCGCCCATCGTGCGTTCGGCCTCGATGAAATCGGCGTTCTTCAGGCCCAGAACCTGCGCCCGGATCAGCCTTGCATAGCCCGGGATCGAGACCAGCACGATCACCAGCAGCAGCGTCTGGGTGCCCGGGCCTATGACGGTGATCACGGCCAGTGCGAAAAGGATCATCGGCAGGGATGAGAGGGAATCCAGCACCAGCACCAGAAGCCCGTCCAGCCAGCGCGGCCCATAGCCTGCGATCAGCCCGAGGATCAGGCCGATGGCCCCGGCGATTCCGGTGGCGCCAAGGGCGATGGCCAGCGCGTTGCGGGTTCCCATGATCAACCGCGAGAAAGTATCGCGCCCCAGCTGATCGGTTCCCGCCAGATGGGTGAGGCTCGGGCCTAGGAGCTTTGACTTCACGTCGATTTTCAGCGGATCAAAGGGGGTGATCCAGGGGGCCAGAATCGCAATCAGCAGAAAGCTGCCCACCAGGATCGCGCCAACCGCGCCCATCGGATCCGACATCAGCCTGGAGAAGGCGCCTTGCGGGCGCACCCGAGAGAGGGGATCGGCGGGCGCCGGTTCAGCTGCGGAAGACATCGCGAACCCTCGGATCAAGCCGCGCGATCAGCAGATCGGCAGCAGTGACGATAAAGAGGTAAAAGGCGGTCATGAAGAGGACCGTGCCCATCACCAGCGGGTAATTCCGTTTTGCCACCGCCGAGGTGATCAGCGAGCCGATCCCGGGCCGCGAAAACACCGTCTCGACAAAGACCGCCGATGACAGGATAGAGCCGAACCCGACTGCCAGGATCGCAATGGTCGGGATGATCGCGAGGCGCAGCGCGTAGCGGGTAACGATCTTGGTCTCGGACAGGCCAAAGGCGCGGGCGGTGCGGACATGGCTGGCGCCCATCACCTCCAGCATCGAGGCGCGCACCAGCCGGGCAAGATAGCCGACCCAGGTGATGCCGATGGCAAAAGCCGGCAGGATCACCGCGCGGATCTGGCTGCCGAGATCTCCGGCCTGGCCCGCGCCGATGGCGGGCAACCAGTTCAGCCAGACCGCAAAGATCAGCAGCGAGTAAAGCGCGATGACGAAAGAGGGCACAGCGATCATCGAAACCGACAGCACCCCCAGCAGCCGGTCAATCCAGGTGTCGCGCCAGACCACCGCGACACAGCCAAGCGCCACGCCGAACACCAGTGCCATACCAAGCGCGACCAGCCCGAGGATCAGCGTATTGGGAAAGACCTCCAGGATCTGATCCAGCACCGGCCGCTTTGACCAGACGTCATAGCCCAGATCGCCCCGCAACGCGTTCGAGAAGAAGTTCCAGATCTGGGTCAGCACCGGCTGATCAAGGCCCATTCTGGTGTTGAGCTGGGCCTTCAGCTCGGGCGTGGCCCTTGGTCCGAGCGCCAGGGATGCCGGATCGCCCGGCACCAGAAACACCATCGCAAACATCGCAAACATAACGATCACGAGTATCAGTATCGCAAGCCCGATGCGCCGGATGGCATAACTCAGCATCTGCGGTGCCTCTGGCGCAGGGGCCTGTCAGGTCCGGGCCTTGTGTCCTCAACGCAGGCCCGGCGCAGCGGCGCGCAAAGCAGAGGATCAGCTTCGGGGTCAGAGATGGTCACGAGCGATCCTCTCATCCCAGTTGCGCGTAAAGATCACCGCACCATTCTCGCGGATGGTCACCGTCATCTCAACACGGAAATGGCTGGCGTCGCAGGTCAGCCGCCCCTCGCTTTCATGGCTTGCGGTCAGGCCCTTGCGCTCGATCTCCACCCGGAATTTGGTGAGGGTGGTGGCTGAAAGCGGATCTCCTTCGGTGATCTCGTAGCGCGACAGACATTCGGCGCGGTGGATATGGCCGATATCGGGCATCTCGCTGATCCCCGTCCAGCGCGGAAAATCGACGGTCATGCGGCCGGTCAGCAAATCATGGCGCACCTCGCGCCGGGCCGCAGCCTCGACCGGATGCGAGATTTGCGGTGTGTTTTCCGCACTTACCGGCGGATCAAACGCGCGCAGGGCACCATCGCTCGCCTGCGGTGCCCGGACCGGCAGCATCAGACGGCTCTCGCCGGTCTGAATGGTCAGCGTCGCAGGCTCGGGCGAGGGCCAGGCAATCGGCCAGTAGGTGGTCGAGATCGATATCGCCAGCCGGTGACCGGCAGGAACCGCAACCGCAATATCCTCCATCTCGACGGTCGCATCGGTGAAGGCACCGGGCACCAGAGCCTCGGGGAATTCATGGCTTTTGCGATGCGTGAGGTTCAGGATGCCGATGCCGATCCGGGTCGAAGATCCGTCCGGCGCCACATCATTAAGCCTGACCGAGACCAGCGCCATCGGCTTGTCAGACGCAAACCGCAACATGACCTGCGGCGCGCCCAACAGCTCGATCCGCGCTGGCAGCGGGTCCGAAAGGAACACGAGGCTACCGCCATCATCCATGCGCTGATCGGTGGCCCAGTCGGCATTCTCGCCATAACGCCCGACTTCTCCGGCGGTCAGGCCCACCCACAGGGGCGAGCAGACCGGCAGACCCTGCACCGGCCCGGCCTCTTCGCCCAGCTGGTGGCCGGCATTCAGATGCAGGATGCGCGGCGTGACATGTGGCGATGGCCAGGACGGCTCGCCAATCCAGCGGCCGGGGCGCTCCAGGTAGCAGGTGCGCGGCGGCACGGGCTCCTGCATCCAGGTGCGGTAAAGGGGCTCGTCCATGATGCCGGTCTCGCGGCCTTTCATCCAGTGATCGCACCAGCGCAACACTTCCTGCAACCAGCCGATGGCGGGCGCGACCGACACATCATAGGGGTAGGAATGGGCCCAGGGGCCGACCAGCCCCAGCCGTGGCCCCGAAAGCCCGGCCAGCAGGCGCGGCACCGCCTCGGAGTAATTGTCGGCCCAGCCCGAGACCGCATAGACCGGGATGGTGATTTTTGAGAAATCCTCGCAGACCGAGCCCTGTTTCCAGTAGTCATCGCGGCGCTGGTGGCGCAGCCAGGTGAGCATCCAGGGGAAATTCGCCTCGATCCGCTGCATCCAGATCTCGCGCCAGCGCGGCCCGACGATCGCCTCATCCGGCGGCAGGTCATTATTGGCAAACATGGTCGAAGACCAGTCGAAATCATCCTTTGACAGGCAGCCGCCAACCCGGTGGATATCGGTTGCAAAGCGGTCATCGGTCGAACCGACGGTGATCACGGTTTTCAGCGCCGGCGGCTGGCGCGCGGCGATCTGCAACCCGTTAAATCCGCCCCAGCTGATGCCGATCATGGTGACCTGGCCATCGCACCAGCCCTGAGCGGCGATCCAGGCGATCAGTTCGCAGCCGTCGATCTGTTCCTGCGCCGAATATTCGTCAGTGATGATGCCGTCGCTTTCGCCGGTGCCGCGGATATCGACCCGGATCGCCGCATAGCCATGGCCTGCCAGATATTCATGCATGGCATTGTCGCGGGTGCGGGTGCCATCATGTTTGCGGTAAGGCAGATATTCGAGCACCGCAGGCGAGGGCATATCTGCCCCGTCCGGCCCGACCGGCAGCCAGAGCTTTGCCGCCAGTCTGGTCCCGTCATTCAGCGGGATAAACAGGTTCTCGATGATGCGAACCGGGTACTGGAACTGGCTGTGATCGTGCATAGCGGCTCCTTTGTTGAACAACAATGCAATAAAGAATTTCTAGTGGCAAACGATTTTTTGCGTGCTGACAGCCTTAATATTCTCACGGAATTGATCAGGCATTATTCTTATATCACTGCATCGAACGGGCTTGACCCGCTGAAATTTACATCGCTACTATATATATGTTCAACAAGGATGGTCCGATGTCGCAGCCAACCGCCAGGAATCCGCGCTATGATGTGCTGTTTGAGCCGCTGGCGATCGGGCCGAAACTCGCAAAGAACCGCTTTTTCCAGGTCCCGCATGCAAGTGGCATGACGAATGCCGCCCCGCATGTGCGCGCGGCCTTCCGCGCCATGAAGGCCGAGGGCGGCTGGGGCGTGATCTCGACCGGCGCCTGCTCGGTTCATCCGTCGTCGGATGACAGCCCTTTTCCGGCGGCAACGCTCTGGGATGAGGCCGATATCCGCGCCCATGCGCTGATGACCGATGCGGTGCACGAACATGGCGCGCTGGCCGGGGTCGAACTGTGGCATGGCGGCGCGGTGACGATGAATCGCACCACGCGGCTCTCCTCGCTGTCGCCCTCGGGCGTGCCCTGGATGGCGGGGCATCCGGGCTTTATGTCCTCGGCGCGGCCCCGGGTGATGGACCGCACCGACATCCGTGATCTGATCCGCTGGCATGCGGAGGCGGCGGTCCGGGCTGAACAGGCGGGGTTTGACATCCTCTATGTCTATGCCGGTATGGGCTATCTGCCCTATCAGTTCCTGCTGTCCGACTACAACAAACGCACCGATGCCTATGGGGGCAGCGCGCGCAACCGCGTGCGCCTGCTGATCGAGCTGATCGACGCTGTGCGCGAGGCGACGCATGGCCGGCAGGCGGTGGCGCTGCGCATCTCGCTGCAGGAATTGCGCGCCCGGCCGTCCGACTCTGCCGAAAGCGAGGCGCATGAGGTGATCTCGCTTCTGGCCGATGCGCCTGACCTGTTTGACGTCAAGATGGACTATTCTTCGACCGACTGCTCTGTCTCGCGCTATTCGCCCGAGGGCAGCCATGAGGCGGTGATTTCTTTCGTCAAACAGCTGACCGACAAGCCGGTTGTGGGGGTGGGGCGCTTTACCTCGCCCGATACGATGGTTTCGATGCTGCGGCGGGGGGTGCTGGATTTCATCGGCGGCGCGCGACCATCCATCGCCGATCCGTTCCTGCCCGAAAAGATCCGCACCGGGCGCGAGGACGAGATCCGGGAATGTATCGGCTGCAACCTGTGCATTTCGTCCTGGCATGACGGGGTCTGGGTGCGCTGCACGCAAAACCCCACCGCAGGTGAGGAGTGGCGGCGCGGCTGGCATCCGGAAAAGGTGCCGGTGACGGCGCCCGCCATTCAGGGGGAGGCTGAAAGCGTTCTGGTGGTCGGTGGCGGTCCCTCTGGGCTGGAAGCGGCGCTGACCTTGGGCCGACGCGGCTACCGGGTGACGCTTGCCGATCAGGCGCGCGAGTTTGGCGGGCGTCTGCGGTTTGAGGCGCGGCTGCCGGGTCTTTCGGCCTGGAACCGGGTGACGGAATACCGGCTCGGGCGCCTGTCGCAGCTGCCGAATGTGTCTTTGTTCCCCGAAAGCCCGATGCAGGCGGCGGATGTGCTGGACTTCGGTGCGCAGCATCTGGTGGTCGCAACCGGCGCGCGCTGGCTGCCGGTGACCTGTGGTATGAATGAGCTGCCCGCCGGCCGGATCGAGGGCCCGCGTGTCTATACCCCTGATGATCTGGCGGCAGGTGCCCGCCCCGAGGGGCCGGTGGCGGTGTTCGATTATGACAACTATTACATGGGCTCGGCGATTGCCGAGATGCTGGCCGATCAGGGTCATGCCGTTACCTATATCACCAATTCCGGTGCGGCGGCGGCCTGGGGCATCATGACGAATGAACAGCCTTTGGTGCATCAGAGCTTTGCCCGCCGCGAGATCGCCTATCGCACGCTTGAGGTGGTGACGGGTTTTGACGGCGAGACCCTGACCCTTGCCCAGACCTTCAGCGGCGCAACAAGCCGGATCGCCGCGCGGTCGCTGGTGATCGCTGGCCTGCGCGAGGGCGGCTCGGCGCTGCATGAAGCGCTCGCGGCTTCGGACCTGGCGGCGGCGGGGGTGCGCAGCCTGCATCTCACCGGCGATGCCAATGCGCCGGGCGCGATTGCGCATGCGACATATCAGGGGCACCGCACCGCGCGCGAGCTGGGCCTTGGGGCGCATCAGATAGTGGTGGGCCGCGACGCGCCCTTTGCCCCGCGCGACTTTCTGGCGGATGCTGCGGAATGACCGATGCCACCCCCTCCCCCCGCCGCACCCGCCGCGCCGCCCGCCAGATCGGAGCGCTTGACCAGCCGCCTTTCGGCCAGCAGCCCCGGAGCTATGACCCGGTCCGGGTGATATCCGACGATCAGGTCGCGCAGATCCATGAGGCGGCGCTGAGCGTCTTGCGCGATATCGGCATGCGGGTGCTGGAGCCCGGCGCGCGTGAGCGGTTCCGCGAGGCCGGTGCCCTGATCGAAGATGAGACGGTGCGCTTTCCGCCCGGCCTGATCGAAGAGACCCTGAAAACCGCCCCTGAGCATTTCACGCTGCGCGCCCGCAACCCGGCGCGCAATCTGCGGCTTGGCGGCGGCGATCATATCTTCGCCTCGGTCGGTGGACCGGCCTATGTGATGGACAATGATCGCGGCCGGCGCGACGGCACCTTTGCCGAGATGTGTGATTTCCTCAAACTCGTGCAGCAGATCAATGTCCTGCACCAGGAGGGCGGCGGCCCGTTCGAGCCGCTGGACCTGCCCGCCCATACCCGACACCTCGATATCTGCCTCGCGCAGATCACCATCCTCGACAAGAACTGGCAGACCCAGACCCTTGGCCGCCAGCGCACCATGGACGGGATCGAAATGGCCGCGCTGTCACTGGGCACCACGCCCGACGGGCTGACCGGGGTGCCGACGCTGCTTGGCATCATCAATACCAACTCGCCCCTGCAGCTTGATATCCCGATGGGCGAGGGGCTGATCACCATGGCCGAACATGGCCAGGTCAATGTGATCACCCCCTTCACGCTGGCAGGCGCCATGAGCCCGGTGACGCTGGCGGGTGCGCTGACGCTGCAGCATGCCGAGGCGATGGTCGGGATCGCGCTGACCCAGCTGGTGCGACCGGGCGTGCCGGTGATGTATGGCGGCTTCACCTCGAATGTTGACATGCGTTCGGGGGCGCCGGCCTTTGGCACGCCGGAATATACCCGCGCGGCCCAGGCCTCGGGCCAGCTGGCACGCCATATCGGGGTGCCGTTCCGCTCCTCCAATGTCTGTGCTGCCAATGCGGTCGATGCTCAGGCGGCGTATGAATCGCAAATGTCGCTCTGGGGGGCCCTGATGGGCGGCGCGCATCTGGTGAACCATGCCGCGGGCTGGCTGCATGGCGGGCTGACTGCAAGCTTTGAAAAGCTGATCCTCGATGCTGAAATGCTTCAGATGATGGCAGAGTATTTCCGCCCGATCGAGGTCAGCCCGGCGACTCTGGCGCTTGACGCCATCGCCGAGGTCGGCCCCGGCGGCCACTTCTTCGGCACTTCTCACACGATGGAGCGATATGAGCGGGCCTTTTATCGTCCGCTGGTCTCCAACTGGGACAATCACCCACAATGGCTTGAGCGCGGTGCCGTCGAGACCCGCGAGCGCGCAAATACATTGTGGAAGCAGATGCTGGGGGACTATGAGGCGCCGCCGATGGATGCCGGTATTCTTGAGGCGTTGAACAGCTTCGTCAGTCGCCGCAAGGCTGAGGGTGGAGCTCCGATGAACTGACGGCTCTCTGATCGCCGGCATCGGTCTGTCCGGGGCGGGGATTCGGCGAGATCTGCCAGTCGTCCGATTTTTCTTTCAGAACCTGGGGTTGATTGCGCAACTTTCTGTCTGGCGCCGGGGCTGTGGCCGGTTTGGTCTGATCGGCGCCGCAGAATTATCTGCCTTATTTCATTACGCTTTTCGCATATCTTCACGAGTATTTTGTGACTTCAGTGAAAAAGGCACTTGCGGGTTTGTTTTGTGGGGCCTAGATACCGCCTCACCGAAACGGAACGG